>JANMHM010000005.1:0-39650 GCA_031375155.1 Candidatus Altimarinota bacterium | reverse complement strand
GAAGACTCTAGTATCGTTGTACCCATAAGAGATAGAATTGATTTCTATATTTTTTTGTTGTGGGGAGAATATGTTTCCCTGGTCGTATCACTGAATCTCTGATGTTTGGTCATAAAAATCCCAGAGCTTACTTACTTTTATAAATTCTTTTGTAAAATCTATATAAAATGTGAGATTCTCATAAATCACTTTCTGCATTATTATGAGTGTTCCTGTCAATCATATGAGGACACTCAGTTCTACTATTCCATCAAGAAATCAGAATCATAAAAAATAGTAAGATAGGACGATAATTATAGACATTCATACTCCGGAGTTTCTCGTAAGAATAGCTCGCAGTGTCCCCATATTCTTATTTATACGTACGTCATTCATATAGAACTCATGGATAATTCTATTCTCTAATCAAATCATATTATTTTGTAAGATTTCATTTTTACTCATGACTACTTTTACAACTTGTTTTGTCGTATTTATATAGTTCTCATTGCGTAATATCCTATAAGGAGTAATCTTTTTATTGATATAGTACGATATAGAAAAGAATATAATCAAAAGTCATATAAAGAGTAGCGGATATGCTGGATGAATCCTTGCAATCATATAAATCGCAAACCCGATAGCAACAACGAGGGCCATAAGATGCTCAATCATATCCCAAATAAGGATTCACCATTTCTCTATTCAAAGGTTAATGATTGATATAAGCTTTCCGGTTCATAGGGATTCTATACTATTATTATCGAGTCGCACAAAACGTGTAAGATATTTTTGTGATATATATTGCCACGAATATCATAAAAGCTCTACCCATCACCATTTTCTTACAGAGAAATTGATAATTTCATAGATGAATAGATAAGAGAAATATATAGTGAGCATTCTCCCGAAAAGACTTGGCTCATTTAGAAGATAATGCATAAGTCTTTCGAGAAAGATAACATGTACAATACTATTTATTCACCATAAAAATGACACAAATAATCATTTCCATAATATGATTTTACTTGCAACGCAGGGCTCAAAGAAGCGTTTTGTTTTTTCTAAAAATGTCATAGAAGTAAGTATAAAGAATTTCTATAAAATATCAAAAAACAGAGCAAGATATCTCACTCCGTTCGATATGACAGAAACTGGGGCTATTTCTTCTTCGCTGGTACTTTTTTCTTCGCTGGAGCTTTCTTTGCTACAGGTTTCTTTTTAGACACAGTTTTCTTTTCCTTAAATGCTCATGGAACTTGATCGACGATCATTTCTTTCACATCTTCGAGAGTAAGTGCTTGGATTTCTACGAGTTCCGTGATCTTCGTCTTTCCACGCTTGAGGTAGACATTCTCTTTACCGAACTTGATATACGGACCATAGCGACCATTCTCGACAGAGATTTTCTCCTCTGGCCAGTTGTGGATATAGCGATTGGCTTCTTTATCGACTTTACTCGCGATGAGTCTCTCAGCTTCCTCGGGAGTGATATTTTCGAAATCTATCGATTTCGGGACATTCACATAGAGACCTTTCCACTTGAGAAATGGTCAGAATCTCCCCTTTCCTTTCGTATATCCTTCACCTTCATACATTCCGACAGGAGCATCTTCCACTTTCTTGGCCTCGATGATCTCTATGGCACGCGCGAGGTCGACTGCCTGGAGGTCATCACTGCGAGGTATAGAGACAAATGCCTCTCCCCACTTCACATACGGACCATATCTTCCCTGTGCGATAGTGACAGTCTTCTCCTCATACATCCCGACTTCTTTTGGGAAAGAGAAGAGCTTCAGCGCATCAGTGAGAGTGATATCATCGATCGACATTCCTGGAGCGAGATTCGCATAGCGAGGCTTCTCCTCTTCGGTAAGCTCATCTGATGCTCCTATCTGTACGACAGGGCCAAATCGACTCATACGAGCAAGCACCGTACGTCCGGTCGCATCGTCTTTCCCGAGTATACGTTCTCCGGCAAATCTCCCCTCAGTCCCGAGAGCAGACTCGATCGAGGCATGGAATGGTGCATAGAAATCACCAAGCATTTTCGTCCAGTCGAGCTTCCCTTCTGCGATCTGGTCAAACTGACTCTCGACCTCTGCCGTGAAGCTATACTGCATGAAAGTAGAGAACTCCTGCTCAAGATAGTCGACGACGACAAATGCTATATCAGACGGAAGGAGTTTCTTGCTCTCGATGACGACGTAACCACGGTCCTGTATCGTCTGGATAGTAGGCGCATACGTCGATGGTCGGCCAATCCCTTCGGATTCGAGTTTCTTCACGAGGGCGGCTTCTGTATATCGAGGTGGAGGGAGAGAGAATTTCTGATTTCCGAGAAAGTCGGTCGACGAGAGTGAGGTTCATTTCGAAAGTGGAGGAAGTTTTTTGGACTCTGACTCTTCATCCTGCTCTTCATCTGTTCCCTCGATATAGAGCTTCATAAATCCTGGGAATTTGATCACTTCACCTTTCACGATCCAATCCTCATCATGTCCAGATGGAGTGAAGTGATAGGTCGTCGTCTCTACTTCTGCCTCTTTCATCTGAGAGGCGACCGTACGCTCCCATATGAGACGATAGAGCTTCGCTTCGATACCATCGAGTCCGCTCGCATCGGGAGTCTTATCGATATACGCTGGTCGTATCGCTTCGTGAGCCTCTTGAGCTGAGGCTTGTTTGGTTTTATATGTTCGACCATTGGGCATACTGTATTCTTTTCCGAACTCTTTTTCGATAAATGTACGGGACATAGAAATCGCGAGATCAGAGAGATTCACACTATCTGTTCGCATATAGGTGATGTATCCATTCTGATAGAGTCGCTGAGCGATATCCATTGTCATCTTCACTCCATATCCGAGCTTACGAGAGGCTTCCTGCTGGAGAGTAGAGGTGGTGAATGGTGCTCCAGGAGTACGAGTCGATGCCTTCACCTCACTTAGAGAGAGGACAAATGCTTCACTATGAGAAAGTGTGAAGATACGATTTCCTTTTTTGTCCTGTGTCGGAGTGGTATTCGAGAGAGAGATGCCATGCTGGGTAAAAAACCCGAGCGCATCAGCTTCAGTTTTGAATTTTGGACTTTTCCCAGCAAGTTTCGCGAGCTCGACACTCATCAGAGTCGATCCTCCGAGCTTCGCGAAGACTTTCCATGACTCCTCAGGGACGAATGCTCGGATTTCTCTCTCTCGCTCGACGAGTATCTTCACCGCGACAGACTGTACACGACCAGCAGAGAGTCCAGATCGTACCTTGCGCCAGAGGACAGGAGAGACCTCATATCACACGATACGGTCGAGTATTCGACGAGATTGTTGGGCATTGACGAGGTCGATATAGATCTTACGAGGATGCGCGATCGCATGTTCGATAGCAGTCTTCGTGATCTCATGGAATACTATACGGTCGACCTTCGTCGCATCGACTCCAAGTGCTTCACAGAGATGCCACCCTATCGCCTCTCACTCACGATCTTCATCCGTTGCTATCCAGATTTTCTCAGCTTCTTTAGCGAGTTTCTTGAGCTCAGCGACACGCTTTTTTTTATCTGGGGATATCTCATATTCAGGGACAAATCCTCAGGGGATATCGATACCGATATTTTTCTCAGGAAGGTCACGTATGTGACCAAATGATGCTTCAACTTTATAGTCATTTCAGAGGAATTTTTCGATAGTTTTTCCCTTTGCTGGTGACTCTACGATGACGAGATTTTTAGGCATATTCTGGTATTTACTTGTCTAGAAGGTATAGAGTGTCAAGAGAAAGTCAAAAGATTTTCGAGAAAAAGAACATTGCTTCTTCATAAAAAAAGCTTATAAAAAAATACGTCCATCAAAAAATAGGAAATGGAAAATATGAGACTTATAAGTAAAATATGATGAAGGAATGCGGTGTTGCTCTGACCAAAGAGGGAACCAATATATATTCTCGGAGCTTGAGGTTTGCTTTAACAAAAATATAGTATTCAAAGATCAGCAAAATGCAAATATTTTTTCAAATTTCCTCATCTCTAGATGAGATTACCTCAGAAGTTTGAGCATACTACGGACTTCATCATATTCTTTCTCATCAAGACTCGTTTTTTTCTCTGTGATACGCTCGAAAGCACATACGAGTTCTTCATTGGCTGCTTGGCCTACAGCACTTCGCACAGCGGATATCTGCTGGATGATCTCTCGGACTGATGCTTCATCCTCTATCATCTGGATGATGCCACGGATCTGTCCTTCGATACGGCGAAGACGATCAGAAACTCGCTTTTTTTGGGAAATATCTTTGATTTTCATGGAGAAAAATAGGTAATGTACTGAAGGGAGTATAGCGAAATTTGGTAAATATGCAAATATTCTCTCTTCAGCTATATTTTTTTATTACCTATTTTGGTCTACTAACCTATAAAAAAATAGATTTTTTTTGAGAAAAATTGCTCATTTTTAGAAAAATATTCAGGGAAAATGAGGAGAAAATGTCTAGTTTTCACCTCTCTCTGGAAAAAAATTTTCTTTTTTTCTTTTTTCACTATACTTAGGTCATTAATCTACGAAGTATGATCGAACGTATCACTACATTTTTTACAGGAACTGGAATAGAAATAGAATCTCTCAATGTTAGAGAAGATGGAGAGGATCTCTATATCACGCTCCAGACTCCTGATTCTCCTCTGATTATCGGCATGCATGGCAAAAATCTCGAGGCATTCCAGCATCTTCTCGGAAGAATGATAGAAAAAAGGCTGTGAAAATTTATCCATGTACATCTCGAGGTCAATGACTATATGAAGGCGAAGGACGAGCGATTTTTTCGATTTCTCGATACAAAGATAGCGTTTGTGAGAGAAACAGGAAAAAGTACTCGAATCCCGAATCTTACGTCATTCGATAGAAAAAAGGCACATGGCTATATCTCAGAACAGTCGGTGGAGGGGCTCACGACGAAAAGTGAAGGAGAGTGAACTGAGCGAGCGCTCATACTTTCTTTCACCGGCACATGACCAGTGATACATCAAGAACACGAGCGTAAACCAGCAGTAAAAATAAAAGAAGAAGTCATATCAAGTCTCTCAGAAGATGGTGTAGGAATTTAACCATATGATTACTCATCTCGCGTATATGCGTCGTATTATCCTGAGCATCTTTCTTATCATCATTTTTTGTGGAGCATTTTTCCTATTTTGGAAAGTATGATCTGGGGTACTCTATAGTGAGTATACTAAGCTCTGGGAATACCGCAGGCTTCACCCAGAGCTTCTTCCTGATGCGAGAGCTATACGCACCATAGACGCTGGACATGATACGCTTTACGCTGACTTTCTCTGGATCAATATGATCCAGTATATCGGAGATAACATAGGAAATGGAAAATTTAACGAGTATGCTCCCCCTCTCTTGCGCACGATCACAGATCTCCACCCGTACTTCACGAAAGCATATGTCCTGAGCGTACTTCTCTCTCCCCCTCTAGACGAGGAAAAGCCAACATATGAGAAAAATAAAAGAATTGCTGAAGACTCTCTCCTTCTCAGTATAGAATGAATGGAGAAAACATGTGACAGAGAAAAAATAAAAATAATTACTGGAAAAGAAATAGCTACGTCACTCTGGAGTGATACTACTCTCCAGAACCCTTGTAGAGATGGTATGCTCCCCTACTATATAGCATATGTAGCGAGTGCCCTCTCGAAAGAGGCTGAAGCCGAAAAATACTATAAGATAGCGAGCATGAATACTGATGCGCCCCAAGCATCACGATTTCTCTCACTCCTCATGCGAGCAAAAAGTGGAGATCATATCGAAGCTGCCAAAAAATTTCTCTTTATCGCCATCGATGGCTATGATGAAGATCCCTATACATGTCGTATGAGGGCACTCGATATCCTAAAAAGAGTAGAAGGTAATCCACTAATCTCCCTAAGTACTCTCGATTTTCTCGAAAAAAGTGAATGAGATCTCACATCACCAAAGGACACTCAAAACCCTCTCGCTTCTAGTGCGACTAATTGTTATGATTCGACAAAACGATGAATTAAGCAAGTCTACCTTGCGTATATAAAGAATGCGAGTCTTCCCTTTCCTGAAATCACAAAGGGAGAAGAACTCCTAAAAAAGAAAATTATACCATTTATCCCAAAACTACAAGAACAAAAAGCTGCTTGAGAAAACTGGAGCGTAGAAAAATGAATAGATGGTACGTGGAAATATAAAAAAATCTATAAGAACTAATTCTTTTTCTCATGAAATTTGATCCACAAACACTCGCACGCTGGAAAAAGCAAGGTACTACTACTCTTTCTTGTTTCACAGTAGAAAAATGATGTGCTGGAACGAGTATATCTGTCACTGAGTGAAGGGTGGAATGAGTCGATACGAAAATCGGTATGCCCCCACTTACTATATGGATACGAGAAGGTGAAGAGATGCTACTCTCAAGTGCTATAATCACCTGGACTGGGAAAAAATGGATGCTAAAAAGTGACGGTATCAATACTCGATGTGGATGTGGAACCAGCTTTTCTCTCAAGTCTGGGAATATGATACAAGATAAGATAGCTCGCATGAAACTCTCTATAAAGCAGAAAAAAGAAGGAATACATATGTAGTCCTTCCTTTATATTCTCAGATGATTTCTCTGATGACTACTTCTTACAAATAGTTGTATACTTATCCACAAGTGTCTGATTTTTCGAGTAAGTAGCTATTACCTGAGCGTTACAAGCAGTCTGACGATCGAGAGTACCGAGTGATTCCATTTTTGCTATCTCAGAGAGAGATTCATTATATTTCCCCGTGATGAAGTAGGTACGGTAGCGGATACTGAGTATTTCAGCGGTAGCAGGATTGGAGGTGAGATACGTGGTCGAAAGGCTGATAGTCGAGAGATATCGTTTTTCACTGTATGCCTTAGTGATATCCGCCATAGTCACTGTACCTCATGCTATGGTAGATCCAGAGGTCACGGTAACAGAGACTGGAGAAGTAGATCATGAAGGTACTACTACGGATGTCGTGGGAGCCATAGCATAACCAAGATAATATGGATCTGGGATAAATGTACGAGCTACTCCGCCAAATGGATTGGACCCCGTACGAGTCGTATATCGCAGAGTTAGAGGAGAGTAGTCAAATATTCCTATAAGTTTTCTTTTATACTCTATTTTTTCGAATTGGTAGAGGATTTTCATATCATATACCCCTGTCTTAGCACCTGTACCTATAGTAATGTCTACGAATACAGAGTCCGTAGACCCAGACTCGACGAACTCATAGCCTGCGAGTCGTGCATTAGATGGAAGAGAATAAGCAGACTTGATAGCAGTCCAGTCTTTATTGATCCGAGAGATAAATCCGGCTCTATCTGCACCATATTGGGTAGTGATTTGTGTAAGAGTTTTAGCATCTATACCTCCTGTCGAGACAGACGGTAAGACAGATCCTGTGAGAGGAAAAGTAATTCATGAAGTCACAAGAGCCGTAGGAAGTGGTGTAGCTATAGCCCCTGAGTACTCTATAAGAGGGATTTTGATATTTGCTTTTGTTATCTCATACCGGAGTACAGAGTTTTCTGCTTCGAGTTGCTTGATGCGTGCCTCATACTGAGAGATGAGCAGATTGACCTGGGAAAGTGTCGATTGCGGATCTATAGTGACTGCTCCGATGGAAATCGGTACAAGAGCAAGAAGGACGAGATATATACGAGAGAATCGCATAGAAATAAGTTAGGATAGATAAAGTGTAACTATGAATCCCTCAAAATCAAGGCTTTCACGGGCGCATAGCTCTTGCGATGAATAGGACTTATGCCATAATTAATCATCATTTCGCTATGTCTTCTCGTCCCATAGCCTTTATGGAGGTGAAATCCGTATTCTGGAAAATCCTCACTATATTCACACATCATACGATCACGAATGACCTTCGCGATGATAGAAGCAGCAGAAATCTGGGGAAATAAGAGGTCTCACTGAATATGATAAGCAATAACTGTCTTGTTCTCTCGTGAGTGCTCGCTTCTATCATTTCGAGCGAGCCCTGTTTCTGTGGGCCACGAGAAATCTTGCTCTGCCCTAGTTCAGTCATCTCGACAGAATCCATCTGTCTCTGTGATGGATGACGAGAGATCTTTACCTGTTTTCCCTTTGTTACTCGTTTTTTTCGATTTCCGAGCAAAGATGTACTCTGCTTCTATACTATCGAAGGTATAGTTATCACATCCATCGATAAAAATCTCGATCTCATCGTCATCCTCTGTAAACTGGAGAAGAGAAAGGATGACATCTTCCATAGACTGCTTATTCGCTTCGCGGATACCGATCTCATCTATCGTATGGGCATCTCTATACGCGAAACTATATTGACATCTGTTCTCATCCTGCATTTTCTCTATGCCATGATAGAGCTGTTCTCGTATTTCTGGTTTGAGTTTTTTCGAATCCGTGAGTCCTCGCAGAGACTCGAAAAGTGAGAGAGCATGAGAACCCTCTGCCATCCATCCTCATGCGACCACAGGACCTGCCCAGGGTCATCGCCCTGCTTCGTCGATGCCGATGATATAGTGTTTCGCCATAAGGAACATCGTAGTGAAAAGTTGCTTTTTTCCAAGTTTTCTCTATCATCAGCATGCTCTCACATACCCGAGAGATGTACACGCCCTTCGAAGTTCGTAAGAGCGTAGAGGGGAGGAAAGTCTGGACATCATCCGAAAGGAGAAGAGCTAACGGCTCTGGCTCTGTCATATATATGAAAGGCAGAGTACGGACAGTGCCACAGAGACGATACTAATCCTTCGAAGCCTCGTGCGAAGAAGGAAAAAAGGTGAAAAGTCATCTGGTGTTATCATCTTGATCATATGACTCGCTCATACAGAAAGAGAAATAGCTACAGATGAACCCTGCGTGGCCAAGGCTATGCAGGGGTGGTAAACCCTCTCTGATGCAAAAGGAATGGTACTCGACTGTGATAATTGCTTTCGGACAAGCCACAGTGAGTATACCTTGCTGGAGCTATGGGGCGACTCATAGCCTAGATAGATGTGTACAGTGATACAGAATCCGGCTTATTATCTCGGGTAGACTGGGAGTATATTGGTGAAGCATCTTTTTTGTCATGCTGAGGCACGAAGCATCTGCCCATTTGCTTTATCGGAGCAGATTCTTCCTTTGTCAGAATGACAGAAACTAGAAAAATTTGAAAATATTCACAAGTAATAATTCACAATCTATGAAAAATATAATGCTCGTCGGGATCCAGGGTTCTGGAAAATGAACCCAAGCTCGAAAAATCCTCGAAAAATATCAGAACTTTGTCCTTTTCGAGATGGGCGGAGAACTTAGAAGATTTGCAAAAAACGGTACTCCCGATGGAGATGTAGTAAATGCGATTCTCGTCGCTGGAAATAAAGTATGACCAGAATACATTATCGAACTTTCGAAACAGTTCATAGAAAAAAATAAAACAAAACATATCCTTATCGACTGAGGTATCCGAGATAAATTCCAAAATGATGCTATGGAATCTGTTTGGTGAGATTTCGATGTACTCTACCTCCATCTCGATGAAGAGACTGCTGTCGAGCGCCTCTGTGGTCGTCGTATCGATCCTGTCACACAGGAGACATTTCCCGCGAGTTTCACTGGTGAAGTGAATCCTAAAACTGGAAATACTCTCGTAACCCGTGCTGACGATACCGAAGAAGCTATACGTAAGCGTATCGCATGGTCGATCGGAGATACCCTTCCCCTCATAGAAGTATGGAAAAAACACGGACATGCTGTCTACGATATCGACGCGAATCAGAGCGAGGAAGATATATTTCAGGAGGTAAAAAGAATACTATAATAAAGTTAATTTCCTTTTCAATCTAATACAGAACTTACCCATGTACGTACTGTATCAGGAAAATCACTATTAAAATAGTGAGTAAGAGTGACGCTATCTATTCATCTTCATTGATTGGTATCATTTCATATAAGCAAGATAGGGCAGTTAGTAGATACTGTAGGAAAAGGATTCCTTGTTCTAGTATTTCGGATAAGTTTTGCTACTACTTCACCAAAGTGGTAGCTATCCTTCATGATGAATCCTTTATCTTCCATTCTCTTACTAAACTTTGTTCCTAATGGTAAATACTGAGGAAGGGCTATGGCATCAATAGGTGGTCATTCTTCAAATCTATCTAAGGCTTTTAAGTCATTGTCTTTACCTGATATCACTTCAAGAATAACTCCTGGATGAGAAAATAGATATGCATGACTAAGAAAATGGTCTTCTATCACGCCTTGGTCTCAAGGTATCCAAAGAACTGTTTTTTGGGAATTCATATGAAGTGATATAAAATTAAGTAGAGAATATGTATATTTAAAATAAAATCAATTTTATTTTGTAATAAATTACTTTGTCAATAACTCTGACTTGTTTTTTTATAGTTCTCGTCTATGCTTTGTTCAATTCTTATAATTCATAACGTATAACTCATAACTTTTACATCCACATCCCTTTTTGTCGACAGAGATGCCCTTACTGTAAGTTCGCACTGACACCTATCTTTGACGAAGCGAAGAAGAGGCGATATATCGCGCATCTAAAAGAGGAGATAAGGGCATATTTTGTACTCGTCATTTCGAGGAACGAAGCAATCCGGGAAAAAGATATGAATTCTTTTTTATGACTGGATCGCCACGCTTCGCTCGCGATGAGAAAAATTGGAACTATCTATTTCGGTTGAGGAACACCATCAGTCCTCTCTCATAGTGAACTCGAGAGTATCCTCGAGTGCTTCCCTGACTATAGAAGTGCAAGTGAGCTCACTCTCGAATCCAATCCTGAAGATATCACAGAAGACTACGTACGCAGGCTCTTCGACCTCGGGATCACTCGTCTCTCGATGTGAGTACAGACACTAAATGATGTAAGTCTGAAAGAAATCCATAGATCGAGTAAAAAAAGAATACTTGAAGCACTAGAAAGTATCCATACCGTCATTGCGACGAAGGAAGCAATCCAGAATTTTTCTACTCATGTTATTACTACAAAAATAGAAATCGAGAGTATCGAGCAAGATTTCTCGTCGCTACGCTCACTCGAAATGACGGAAACAACTCGTAGCGACTCATCTCATTATAGATGACAGAAACTCTCCATAAACATCGACTTTATTCTCGGACTTCCCTATACGCTTCCAGGAGAGACACTGAGAGGGATGCAAGAGCTACATAAAAAATTCCCCTTCATCACTCATACGAGTGTCTATATGCTCGAAGATGAGAAATATCCGAAACACTGGAAAACGAACTCGATCACAGAAGTAGAGATGCAAAAAGAATTTCTCGATATTATGGAGTATTTCGACTCGATCGGATGGCATCACTATGAGTTATCCAATTTTGCAAAGCCATGATACGAGAGCAAGCACAATCAGTCATACTGGGATTACTCACCATATCGAGGTTTCGGGCTCTCAGCTTCGAGCTTCGAGTGAGAAAAGAGATGGACCAACTCGAGTTCCTTCGCAGGATACTATAAGTGAGAAAGGGATAGTAAAGAAACCCTGACACAAGAAGCAATACAAATAGAAGAAATCATGTTCAGTATGAGAAGAGATGGTGTAGACCTAAAGCTTCTCGAAGAGAAGAAATACACGCCACATATCACAGAGTGACTGCTCGAAATACGCGGAACAAAGATTTTTCCTACAAAAACTTGAATTTTTCTTCTCGATCATATAATAGGCGAGCTTATCTAAGTGGCTACTATAATTAGGATAACTCAAAAATGCTCAAAAACGAGTATATCGAGGATGCAAGAAATTTTTCGAAAGGAGTTTATCTAAATATAAATGACTAAGAAAAATTTCTGAAAACGAAGAGAGGCGATGTTTTTCAGTATTTTTTGCCGCCATAGCTCAGTTGGTAGAGCATCCCCATGGTAAGGGGAAGGTCGTGGGTTCGTGTCCCACTGGTGGCTCCATTTCAACTTTCATACATTTACAAGGTCTCATAAACCAAAAAAGAGCTCTACTTTGAGCTCTTTTTTGTTAGTAATAATGAGTTCAACTGCTACTATTTCAAGTATGAGTCGTATATCGTCCCTACTATCCCTGAGTTTGGCTTCACCAATACCATTACTAGAGAGTTCAACTATTTTTGCAAGTATGGTTGGTAACTTCGCTAAAATAGCTTGCAAATTCGTATTTCTAGATAGTCACCTAATAGTATCTTCTATTGCTGAAAGTTTTTCTTTTATCTTCAGAGCTTGCTTATCTGCAAAAGCTTTATCAAAGCCTCTATTAAAAGCATCTTCTACGACTTCATCGAGTTGTTTTTGTGCTTCCTGTCTTTGTTGTTCTAGGTGCTGTATTCAAGTCTTCTGAAAGTCGAGTTCTTCTTGTAGGCGCTGGAAAAACACAGAAGCTTTTATATACTCATATAATAGCTCTTCTCTTATAGCAAGGCGCTTCTCAAGGTATTCCCTTATCTCTTCCTGAGAATGCGTCATATACAATGGGTTTCCCATATCTTGTATCTGAGTTCTTTCGAGAATAAACATTTTTTCTGATAGGGTCTCGATATCCTCTTTTCTCAAAGCGAATAGCTCAGAGAGCATTTCTGAGAGGTCTTCAGGACTTTTAGTTAAGCCATGAATATATCCTTGCGCTTGTTCATTGGTATATTTTTCATAGTCTTCCTGCGTGTAAAGGTCATAACCAAGGTATGTACAATTAGCATCCAGTATTCAGTCGTAACGCTGCACAATCTCTGTTATGCCTACTGCCGTAAAAATACTTGATACTATTTTGGATATCTCATTCACAACATCTTTCAAGATGTCATTCTCACAAATATAGACATTGATAACCTCGCCTTTCTTATTTTTTGAAACCCCCTTATAGTTAAAGTGCTTTCCTGTGCCATTCCTTCACTTTGCAATATATACCTGAAATGTTGTTCATTGCTCAGTTTTTATTCTCCCAACAAGTAAGTGTTCGGCTTGTCACTTGCCGTGACCATTCCCTCTTTTTCATACTGTTGCATTTGCTTTTTCCCAAAGAGACTTTTCGATAGGCGTTCTTCATTCGTGAAACTTGAGATTATTAAAAGGTAATCCTGTTGTCTTCTCTATATACTCACCCTTGTAGACTGTATTCTGGATAATAGTTTCGACTATCTTTTTAGGAGCAATATAGATACCTGCATATTTCTTAAGATATACTGATATTTCTTTTGCTGTTTTTCCATCTGCTTTCATCTCGAATACTCTATATATGAATTTCATCTTTGTGGTTTGTCTCAGAACAGTATTTTGTCACTTATGGAGCAGTTTCTGATAAATTTCTCAGTCCTCTGTAACTCTTTCTAGGCCGTGAGGAGAAGCATATGGAAATTCTCCTGCTTCAAGCTTGAGGATAATTCCAGTACTCGACTTCTTTTTTGTTCAGATGCTATTCGTATAATTGTTATGTAGTTCATTTACTACACTCTCTTTATCAGACTTATGTGTCCACTCAATAATACTTGCCGCATCTCAAGGCATATAAATTTTCTCTATTGCCCGTCGTTTCTTAAAGATATTGTCACCGAAAAGCCTATCAGCTATCTGAATATTATCAGATGGGTTTCGAGATAGGCGAGAGCTATCTCTACAGAGTAGGTTACATACCCCACCCCCCTTCCATACAGTATCTATATCTTCGAGCATGTTACTCCATTCTTCTCTAGTTCTATTCTCGAATCAGCTTTTTGACTCACTATAGGAGCGGACATCCTCGATATTGATTCAGACTTCTCTAGTTATAAACCTGATACCCTCCTCTTGTTGGAGCAAGCTTTTTGCCTGTTCCATCTTAGTTGTACTTCTTCGCATGTAGGCAAAAGTGTAAACTTTTCAAGGCTCGATATGAGTTATCTTATCACGACGAACTTCAGTAAATGCTGTTTTTCAGGTTTTTGTCTTACTCTGAAGTGGTACGAGTACCGTTCTTATTGTTGACATATTTTAAATATATATAAAAAGTAAATAATTCCTAGTTTTATTTTTGCGGAAATAAAACCCCATACTTACCGCAATAAGTACGTAAACAGTATATCTGATATATCTTTATATGGTACCTCTTAAGTATGGCAAAACTATGGCACCACTATATATTCTCTTGTTTCATATTTCTGAGAGTGTATCCCCTTCTTGGAGAGTGGATATATGTTTTTACTTCTGTTGGGAGATCCGCCTTAATACTACTACAGTATGTATTTGCTTCTGAATTTCCTTCTTTAGCCTTCTTATCAATAGTGCCGTGGTGCTTTATGATATAATTTTTGATGTCTATATGGGATACATATTTATCGTAATTCTCATAAAGACATTTAAAAAAGTAGTATTCTCTGTTATCACGATTAATTCGTCACAGCTCTATGCCATCTAGTAAAACTGCACCATTATCTTCGTTAAAAGAAAAATGTTCTTTAGTTACTGATTCTCTTACTTTGGGTTTTATTTTCTTAATACTAACTTTCCCCTCAATAATAAAAGTAAGATTATCATTAGAACCAAACGGAACTGAGAACATGCCTATATCCCCTATCGTGATGAAGTTCTCATACTCTAACCGAAGGAGAGATAATATTGGATTTGTAGTCTCTAGATACTCTATCTTTTCATAGAAATTACGACTAAAAGAAAATATATCTATCTGACTTCCCTCAGGATACTTTGGTAGTAAGTCATCTAAAATAGACATTGTTTGGCTATCCTGTAGAGAATGTGTCTTCTCATTATCGGAATACTTATATATCATTTCTTTATAGAGATTGTTCATTCACGATAAACCATTCGGTATTACGGCTACTCACTCATATGAGTCTGGTAACTTCTTCCAATATTTCGCTTCCCATAAGCTATTGAGTACAGCATATTTATCATTCCTCCATGGGTCATTATTGATATCAGAATTAGAATTAAAAGTAAGCATATCTGTATTCGCTTTCCAAAAGTCTCGCAGAAGTAAAGCATTGGCTCAGATAGTATGAATTTTATCGTATATCTTATCAAACCGTTCGTGCAAATGATTCATACATTGAAATATTAATATGCATACATTATAGTTTCATCTGCACTTCTGTAAAGGAAAATACCTTTTCTAGGACTGACTTAGAGTCTTTTGTAATTTATAAGCATTACAACAACAAGCTCTTGTAAAAAGAGGAGAATTTCTTATGATATAGGGGCTTAAACCCGAGACACAAGTGTGTCTATTCAATAGTGATGTCAGCAAAAAGCTCGTCATTACTTTTTCGATATTACTATTGAATAAAGGGTTTAAGCACCAAATGACGAGCTTTTTTATTGTATTTAGCTCTGTTACTTGGTCAAAGTTTTCTGAAATAAAAGGAAACTGTACTTACTAACCTCGCTTCTTATGATAGATCTAAGATCACGAAATATATACTATGCCTGAGCATTTCTTGCTATACTTATTCTCTTCTCTATATATTTTTTAGGTGAACGTGCCCCTAAAAGTTTACCCATACCACTTGTAATTAAAACTAATAGCAGTTTAGAAAAAACAGAGCCAATAAAGAGTAGCGTAGTATCTACAGGAGCTTCTCCGATAGTCACTAGTACTGTATCTGAATTAACACAAAATACTGAAACTGAAATACCTAAAAGAATTGATATATCGTTCTGATGATTACTAAAGTGACTCCCTTTTACAATGGATGGTTGATGTCAGAAAGAGTGCGATGAAATGGATTCTGATATTGGTAGCATATATAACTGAGACGACCAAAAACCAAATGACTATGAAAAGTGACTGATACATGATGCTGTTATATATATTACCTGCTGAAGCTTATCGAGTAAGCCTTGCTCGAATTCAGATAAAATATTTGATGGCAAGCCTATCATTTGGTACTCAGGAAGCATTTATGTTAGAGCAAGACAAAAAGAATATGGGTAATGCCTATAAGTATGCTGAAAATATATACTTTTATGAGCGAGATATGAAGTACTTAGGGTTATTTCTAAAAAATATACTGCCTTGAGAAGATGCCACAAAAGTTATAGATAATGGTCTCTCTTGACTTAGGTCTGTACCAGAAACTTGAGGAGCAGACTATATAGAGCTATGAAAATATTTTTCCAAAGAATACTGAGACCTAAAGCTTCAATGGTTTATGCCAAGCAATAGACCATACTTTTCTATTACGGTGAGTCATAGATAAAGACTTGTTTGCTGAGTGCTAGCAAGGTTTTTCTTCTGAAGATGTGGAAAGATAGGTTTTGACTCCAAACGCCTTGTAAACGCTAAAATATAAAAGAACTTATAATCTCATTATAAGTTCTTTTCCAACACTCACAAGGTGAGAAAATATATAAAAAGTATATGAATTTTCTTATGAAAGTAAAGGCTTTTTAGCTACTACCTATCACTTTAAATTTTATATTTCCTATGTCATTCAGATGACTTTCTGTGACTCCTAAAAGAGTAAGCATTGGTTCGGTTACAGAGTTCTTAGATATCGACGGCTGAACTATAAATACCTCGAATTCTATACGCATATCTTTTTTAACCATACCAAGTAGCTTTTCTAATGTTTCTTGTGACCCTTTTTCAAGTCTATTTCTAGTATCCATTCATTTTTTCTTTTCTATTCTCTTTAACATATGTACAGCAATATCTCATCATTTTCTGTGCTTCCAGTGAACAGACTTTTGTGCCTGTCAGCATACTTCATATAGGTTATCAATTCTGTTACTTATAACGCCATCTTTAGCATATTTTAGATGAAATAATTGCATCTTTATTACATCATCTTGTTTTTTCATAGTAATTATATCTGCCATTTCTCAGCTGTTATCATCGTCATAGATAATATCATAGTCACCCTCTGTGAGAAGTTTGTTTATGGCGTAGTACTGTATAGAGTTTTCTACTAGTGGAAATACTCATTGAGACTCTTTAGAAATATCGACTCATAACCAGTCCCACGCTATTATACTATCCTTATCATAGTATCCATATGGTATAATTTCTATATACTCATTTCCTCTTAGAGATGACCCACTCGAAAGCCAAACCGTTGGAGGATTGTTCTGAAAATATTCAACTGCGAGATAAGAACGAGAGCCGATATTTATATATATATTTCATGCCGAGAGAAGACTTATTTTATAGTCAGGGTAACAGTTACTAGTATTAGTTTTATTCTCAAAAAGAAACATTTCAAATTCGATACGCTCTTCATCACACTCTATATAAAAAGTTATCTTATCTCTGGTCTCATTTACAGAGCCAACCTTTATATCTAAACCAGTTAGGTCTACTTTTTTATCGTTTATCTGAAGTATAATACGAGTTTCCATCATATCATATATTCCCTCATCCCATTCTATAAAAGTTGGACAGGTGTCTGGTATGGTAAGTATTTGTTTTGGCATAAGGGTATCCTTCAGTATCTGATTTGGATCAATTTCCTTATCGACTAACTTAGATCATATCTGAAGACACCAGTCTTTGAATGCCCTTAGTTCGTCCTCTTTTTTTGTCCATATCCTTCATTTTGTAGAGGCTCCTATAGTAACTTTATTTCATTCCTCATATCAGTATCACATAACATACGCTTTTTCACTCCTTTCTTTCTCTGCCCTACTTAAAGAAACATCACTGCCAAAAAAGCTACGAAAACTAGTTCATCTTCATATATGTTGCCTGAGTCAGACATTTTGCATTCTTATACGAGTTATATTGTAGAATGTCTTAAATACGTCAATGCCACGAATAGGCTCGATATCATTACCCATTATAGCTTGTGCGAGTTCTAAGTAAGTACTTCCGTTGTTTGAACTATTAATAAAAAGTAAGCCATTATCTTCATCCCAAAAAACTGTCGTAATATCCCAGTCTATTTTATAGATATCCTTATGATTCACCCAGTCTACACTACTCTTATTAGCTGTAATGATAATTAGGATTTTTTCATCTTCGTTAATATCGTAGAGTTTATCTTCTATTTTATCATATCACTTCATTCATATTTTAAAGTTTTCTGGTTGCCATTCAGTTGCTGTCGTTTTATATGCAACTGTGCTTAATTTCAGTTTTATATTCTGGAAGGGTATCTTGCTATCACCTAATTTCTGAAATCAGGACATAAATTTTTTATAGCTCTCTTCATCTTTTGTTTTCATATAGCTTACATCTGATAGTATATCATTCCAATCAGCATCTCGTGAATATAAGTCAGTGAGTTCTTTTTTTACATCAGGATTTGCTATATTTGCTATGAAAGAGGCATTTCAGAGTCCTATATCATCATATTTACTACGCGTGAAACGTCATACAAACTGTAGTGTTATAGGTAGGCTCTTCCTTATGTCATGAAATGCTGCAACCTTCAACTCTGGAAGATCAAAGCCCTCACCGAGCATATCTACACAAACAATAATTCTTGTTTTCTTATCAAGTATTTTTTTATAGGTTTCTCCTATTTTTTTAATATGAGAATGGATTATTACAGGATTAAATTCAGTATAATTTTTATATATATTAAATACTTCTTCTGCCCTCTTGCTAGTTTCGCACCTTGCCATAAGTATATGTTTATCATTTTCACGTAGCTTCTCGATTGCTTTCTCAGCTATTTTCTTGTCTGCTAAGTCATTATCCCATTCAGAAATAGGAAAAAATTTTATTTCTTTAAAGTATCCCTGCTTCTGTGCTTCGCTTAGTGGAAAATTAAATATGATTTTACCATCGAGCCTCTTGCCATCATTTCTGAAAGGTGTTGCGGTGAACTGGACTATTTGTCAGGGTTTAAAATTATTCTTAAAGTCATTCCAAGACTTGGCTTTTACATGATGAGCCTCATCTATATACACTGTACTGATTCTTTCTTGTAATAAGACTAACTGATCTGGGCTAAACTTATCAAAAACAGCCATAGTGCCAACTATAACATTCGCTTCAGCTAGCAACTCTAACACGTCTCAATTATCCTTAAAACTACTAGATAATACCGCAACTTTCGGATTGATAATACTAGGCGAAACGATGCCAAATTTCTTCAGCAAACCCAAAGTAATAAATTTATCTGATATTTGTCATCTAAGTGAGTCAGATGGTACAATTACCAGAAGTTTTTTTATTTGCTGAGCTATAAGAACTGAGAGCATAGTCTCTGTTTTTCATGTTCATGTAGGTAACACCACTATAGCAGAATCATTAGCTAGTTGTAAGTGCCCCATTATAGAATAAATAGCTCCTATTTGGGGTTGTCTGAGTCAAGGCTCTCAGGTAATCGGATTTTCTTTTTTATAGAAAAATGAGTCTGACCAAGTTAAAACAACCTCATTAGAGGTATACTCTCTTATCTCTTTATGTTTAGCCCACCGCATTTCACTTATCCCACTTAAAACTTCATCTTCTGTGAGCTTATTTTTAGATATTAAAGCATACTGCATCTCTTCCATTATGTATTTCTTATCCTTAAAAATATAACAGTACTCTCATTTATAAGAAAAACGAACTCCATGAGGTATTGTTTCTAATGAGTCTAACTCTATAGACTCCTCGATAAAACAAGAGTGATGTAAGTAATTCTTAGACTTTCATATTCTTTTAGAATTAAGATGTCAGGGTAGAGTGAGCTTCATAGTTTAAAATTAATTACCATAATTTTACTCAAAAACTGAAGAAAAGCGAGAATTGTGTTATATAATTATGCACTCATCTTATCCTCTAAACTCTCTTCTGTATTTTGTGTATAACAAAAAGTACTCTGAAGTGACGAATGTCCCATAAGCTGTGCAAGAGCGACTACGTCTCATGGATTTTTCTGAAGGAATGAAGTTCAGAAGTAGTGTCGAAACTGATGACAAGTACAAGAAACATTTGTGAGGGTTCCATACTTCTCACATATCTTGTGTATAGATATTTCCTGAAGTCTCTCACCATATCAGGAGAACAAAAAAGCACCAAGTTCATCTTGGTGCTTTTCCATATATGTTTTCATGGTTTCTCTGAGTTCTTGTATCATAGGAATTTGTCTTGTCTTATTCCCCTTGCTATGCCGTACGAGTAGAGTTCCTTTTCTTTCGGATAGTCTTATATCTGATAGTTCTAGGCTAGCTACTTCAGACACTCGAAGTCCTGCGAGTCCCATGAGTTCGAAGATACACTTTGCCCTGATATCATCCCTGATAGATACCTCTTTTATTATCCTTCTATATTCTGCCTGTGAGATAGCCCGAGGGATAAGCTGAGGTGAGGGAAGTTTTCTGACTCAGATAGTCGGGTCTTTCTTTATATATTCCATTTCTTCAGCCTTTCTGAAGAAGATACGAAGATGAGAGAGTTTTCTATTCACACTTCTGCTCGCCTTCTTTGTATCTATGAGATGAGTCTTATAGGAAATAATATCATCTCGAAGACATCGAAGGAAGCTAAAGTTTTCTCTATTGTATTCACAATACCAAGAGTAAAAAAGTTTCATATCTGATAGGATAGCCTTCTTTGTATTTTGACTATGGTCTGACCGAAGAAGTTCTCAGAGGACTATGATGAACTCTTCAGTCGAACTCTCTGCTTTCTCTCCGACTTCTATGACTTCGAGAGGCTTCGAAAAGTTATTTGTAATTTCTGATATAGGATAAACAGGGTCTAGGATAGTAATTTTCATATGTATAATGTGTAAATATTAAAGATAATATGAGTTATTTATATTTGGAAAGGGGAACAAAGGCACAAAAAACTCGCTGATGCGAGCTATAAAGTTCTGAAGGAGATAAGTATGACCTTACTATTTTTGAGCGACTGTTCCATATGAGTATTATATTTCTCTTTTTGCTTTAGTAAAGGGATACTCTATGAAGTCATTCAATGTCCGCGGGGACGATATCATCATTGTCAGTCCATGATCTCAGAAACGAGAGGCAATACGTCACTTCAAGCCTTCATAGATACCTTGGGCTACTGATAGTTTTTCATTATTTCAGGCATTTTGGACTCACTCGGGTGCTTCATAGTAAAAGGCTGCCTCGTCTAGAATGGAACAGAAAATATTATATCAGAGCTGTGTCGATGCTTTCGAGTTTCCTGATATGAGGTCTACCATTTCTCTTTCGAACTGGATATACCCTGTTCTTTCGTTTGGCTTGAGTTGGGTGAAGAACTCAGAGTTCATAACAAAGTTCTTTATAGACTCAAATACTACTTTTTGTGCTTGAGCGGTCGATATGCTGACGTTCGGCTAATTCATGAACGTCAGCATATCGACCCTTGTGATGGAGCAAACTCATTTGTTTTTCTTGTCTTAAATATATACACAATAAGCGTATAGTTCAACACCTACTATGGAGTATATTGAGAACTTCATAGTTCTATATTGGCTCTGGAAAAGCATTACTCTGAGATAGTAACAAATATCACTTGCTGGTCATAAATGGTAGTTAAACTAAAGTCAGTATTTCTCCTTTACTCTATCATAGTTTTCTATAAACTTCACCAACGAGTTCAACCCTGTTCACCATTCAGAGCTCCATAAAAATTTGCATTTTCCATTTTTTCTATATACTGCATCCATTGACATCCCCGAGAGGGGATTTTAATATGGGCATTGACGTGGAAGTTGTTTTCCATATAATTCTCCCGTTTTCTTCCTCGTAGTTCATGACTATTCCAGTCTACTTGCTATATCCTACTATCTATCTCTTATCCTTATGTCTAATTTTATCAAAGAATCTGTAGAAGAACTCGAGCATGTAGTATGGCCTACGCAAGCTGAAAGCAAAAAATATATGTACTATACTGTCGGTGTGATCATCACTATAGCTGCCATGCTCGCTGTCCTGGGATATGTGATACAACAAGGACTACGCTGAGCTCGAGCTCAGTTCCCACACACTCCTATCACAACTGCGGTATCAGTATCAGGTGAAGATCTTGCTACAGAGAGTGACCTCCAGGCTCTTACAGATGCTATAGCAAAGAAAAAAGCTACAGCAAGTGGAGTTACTGCAACTGGTAACATAATCCAAACAGGAACAGGAAAATAGTAACGACTCTCGATTTATCCATCATTTCTTTAAAATTTCTATGTTCGATTTCTCTACAAAACCTCTCTGAGAATGGTACGTCATCCGTGTTATTTCTGGTACAGAAGAAAATGTCCGTCAGTCCCTCATGCAGCGTCGAGAAGCATTTGGCCTCGAGAACTCTATACTCGATGTATTCGTCCCGACACATGACTCTGTCTCGATCAGTACTGCTGGGAAAAAAATCCAAAAAAAGAAAAATATCTTCCCTGGGTATATCCTCATACAGATGATCGTGACAAATGAATCATGGTATATAGTCCGCAATACTCCTAATGTCACAGGATTTCTCGGAGCTGGTACAGTCCCAGTACCCGTCAGTGGGGTAGAACTAGAACAACTCAAAGGGATCCTTACAGAAAAAAGTGAAGAATATAAAACAGATATGCAAGTCGGTGACTATGTGACTGTGAAAAATGGTCCATTCGAAGGAAGTGAAGGAAAAATCATAGAAGTAAACACTAATAAAGGTGTCGTAAAAATCATGATCAATCTTCTCGGGCGAGATACTCCTGTCGAGATCGAATTCGCGAGCATAAAAACAAAGAAATAATTTCTACTTCATCGGCTATTCTAGAGAACTTTGCTAACTTTCCCTCGATGCGTATAGCACTTATCCTCCTCTCCATTCTCGCGATGATATTCATAGGAAGTATTTCCTGGTCACTCTTCTCTTCTGAGTCGAGCTGGTTACCGAGAAAATCATGAACTATAGGGCAGAGTGTCGATACGATCACTATGGAAACTTGGGAAAATCAGATAAAGACAGATGCAAAAATAGAAAAACTTACTACCCTCGTAGAAGAGCTCTCGAGGAAAAATGGTACACTCACAAAAACAAATACCTCGACAGGAACTGGTACAGAGAATATAGCTATACTGAAACTTTCAGGAAAATTTCTCGCTCTCATCATGCCAAGTGTGACACCAAGTCTGATAGAAAATAATGGCATTTTTGATCTCCATACATTCGATCAGTCAAGTACATATTCAAGCTATGAAGATGCGAAAATATGACTCAAAATGGTTGCCACTGACCTCGACTATGATACTCTGATAAAAAACTTCCGAGCTATGGGACCTACTGTCTACTCGGTAAATGAAACAAAATCTTTTCCATTTCGAAGTTTTTATCTCAATCCTCCTAAATCTGATACTCTCGTACGACTCATAGTCGAGCTCGAGTCTCAGACGATAGCACTCGAAATACAAAAAACAAAATTTAATACCCTGAAGGACCTCCTCACAGGAAAAGCAAACACGATACAAACAACGCCCAAGAAAAAGTAGCAGCATCAATATATTTATCAATTATCCCTCTCCCTCCATGACGACTAAAAAAATCCTCTTCACTCGAGAATGACTCGCAGAGCTCCAAGAAGAACTCCGTATTCTCAGAGAAGAGAAACGTGTCGATATCGCGAATAAGCTCAAGGAAGCTATATCATACGGTGATCTCTCAGAAAATGCAGAATACCAAGAAGCTCGCGACGAACAAGCTCAGGTAGAGCTCCGTATCGCAGAACTCGAAGAAATGCTCAAGCCAGGAAGCTATGATATCATAGATGATGAAAGAAGTGCTAAGAAAAAACGCTCATGAATAAATGTAGGAAATACTGTAAGCCTCTCTTCTGATAAAGAAAAAATCACTTATATGATCGTCGGATCGCAGGAAGCAAATATCTTCGAAAATAAAATATCGAATGAGTCTCCTATCGGACGAGCTCTGATCGGGAAAAATCCTGGAGATACAGTGACAGTGACCTCCCCTGCAGGAGAAAAAGAATACTCTATTATTGACGTCAAATAACCATGAATATCGAATCTCTCCATTCTCTGTTTCATGACTATACCCTTTCAGTACCATTTTTTGCACTCCTCTTTGCGATCATGATGAAAGGATTTATCCATGCATTGAAAGGAAAATTCACGATCCATAAAATGTTTGGAAGTGGAGGTATGCCGTCTGCTCACTCGACTTTCGTCGTCGCACTTGCGACCGCCATGGGAGTGAAGCATGGAGCATGGAGTGATGAGTTTATGATTTGTCTTGTTTTTTCTATCATCATCATCTATGATGCGATGAATGTCCGCTATCAGGCCTGACTCCATGCAAAGGTACTCAATGTCATAAATCCTGATGATACTAGTACTCCTCTCAATGAGTCTATAGGACATACCCCATTTGAAGCAGTAGTAGGAGGAATTATTGGATTTTTTACAGCAGTTGTCCTTCTTGGCGTATAATTAATTTGTATTTTTGGCGATGTTTTCTATCCACGATGAAGCACAGATAATCACCCTTCTTGAGTCTCACTGACACAAGAAATTTCGCTATGCACAGATAGAGAATGCTATCTATAAAAATTTTATCTCAGATTATTCTCTCATAGAGACGCTTCCGAAAGATATACGAGAACTCCTCTCGGAAAACTGTTTTTATAATAGCCTCACTATCCACTCTGAAATCACGAGTGAAGATGGACAGACAACCAAATTTCTCTTCAAGACTACAGATGAAAAGATGATCGAAGCAGTGATCATGCGACATAAATCAGGGCGGAATACTCTCTGTGTGAGTTGCCAGGCAGGATGTCCGATGGCATGTAGTTTTTGTGCGACTGGGAAACTCGGACTCATCAGAAATCTCGAAGCTTATGAGATCATCGATCAGATCATGATCGCTGCAGCGAAGCTCCACACCGAGGATCGAAAACTCCGAAATATCGTCTATATGGGTATGGGTGAGCCGATGCTCAACTATGATAATGTCGCGGAAAGTATCCACGTAGCGAGTGCACAGAAAAAGCTCGACCTCTCGAATCGCCATATCACGATTTCTACCTGTGGCATAGTACCAGGGATACTCCGCCTTGCAGAGGATTTTCCTCAGGTATCACTCGCAGTATCGCTCCATGCACCCAATGATGAAGCACGAAAGCGGATCATGCCAGTCGAGAATACCTATCCGATCGACAAGCTCATGGAAGCACTGGATACCTATACAGAGAAGACGAATAAAAGAATCTTCTATGAGTACATCATGATTGCTGGAGTGACGGATAGACCAGAATTTGCTCATGAGCTCGCGAACCTACTGAACTGAAAACTTGCACATGTGAACTTCATCCCCTATAACCCTGGAGAAGGGATCATGGGGACAGGATTCCAGCCAACATCGAAAATCATGATCAAGAAATTCCAAGATACACTCGACAAAGCTGGTATCCCCTCGACAGTGCGTCATACTATGGGAGATGATATAGATGCCGCTTGTGGTCAGCTCGCACTCAAAGAAGAAGGAAAATCACTGGCAGAGGAGGAAGGAAGAAGTATGAAAAAACTTGTTGAAGGCCACTGGAAAAAAGAAGAATAATGCTTGATTTCATTTATAAAAAAGATATACTTTACTTATGTCTATAGAAATGATCATCAGCTCGATAGAGTGAGCAAAAATATCCAACAATTATCTTAAAGCTCGTGATATAGCACTCCAGTGACTCTCTCTGCATACGGATGACTATCGTCTCTACGAAGAGCTGGCAGATATCTATCTTTTTGAAGGGAATCTCGATAAAGCAGGTGAGGTCCTCGCGATCGCTCGTGAGCTCCATCCTGAGTCTGGTACTGGCATGTATCTCGACGGGTATATCGCCACAGCTCGTGGAGAATTCGATCGTGCTATAGAGATCCTTTCGATAGCCAATAAAAATCTCCCAAACAATGCTGAAATCCTCAGAAATCTCTGATGGGCGTATGTGATGAGGGCAGAAGTACCAAAAGGGCTATCTCTCCTACGAAGAGCCCATACACTTGCTCCGGGAGAACCCATGATTATCAATGACCTCACTGTAGCACTCATCGCTGCAGGAAGAGAAGATGAAGCACGAGAAATTCTCGTAGAAATAGGGCAATCTCACCTCGTAGATGCGATCAAAGCTACTACACTATAAACCTTGTCTTGCACTCCATGTTTTCTCTCTCGGTTTCAGATCTCATAGCGAGCTATTCTGGTGACTCAAAGGCTTTTTCTTTTTCTGGGGAAATACCAGATAACTATATGGAAGATATCCGATTTGTGCTTCCTCTCGAATTTTCTATAAAGATCGTTGCCCTCGATGATGGTGTCACTGTGATATTCGAAAAACTCCAGACACAAGTCGAATACGAAAAGAAAAAACATCATGTGAATATTTCAGATTTCGAGAGAATTTTCAAAAAACACAAAGATGTTCTCGACGCTGATGATGTCCATCCTATAAAAAATAATATGATAGACCTCACTCCCGTGATTCGGGAAGAGATTATCATGGCTATACATATGGATGTATAGATGGATTAGGAACGAAAGAATAGTCTCCGAATAAATCGTACTATGACGAGGAGGGAATCCTTATGAGAAAGAGAAATATGCTCTTTCTTTCAGAGACTGATGACCTTTCCTCCAAATTTTTCCTTAAAATCAGTCACTCATACAAGATGTCCATCATCGTTTCCATAGGGAGATGCGACACCGAGAAAATCATAAAATGTACATCATCGTCTCTTCCCCTCTCGTATAGCTTCCCACTGGAGAGCATAAGGCGCCATATGCTTGCGCATTTCTCGATCAGAAGTCGACGCCCCATAGTAGTAGAGAGCACTTTCTCAGAAATAGACGAATATTCCTGCAGCGATCACACGATCCTCGAAATAAGCAAAAAGTAGTCATCAGCATTTTTCTTTTGTGATATTTTCGAAAAAACTCGCATAATAAGATCGAGAATTATGAGCGAAGTGATCTCGACTCGTCGTTTCAGAGAGAATATCCATCCATATATCGATACTCTCAGCTGTAGGCTCTACCCATTGGAGTTTCACGCCTCGTTTCTCTGAGAGGCGGATATTGTACCGTCACTTTTCATGCATTTCTGAGAGAATGACACTTTCATCCTTCGTGAGATCTATCGTGCGAGTATAGGGCTCGAGAAAGCTTTTATAGGAAATTTTAGGATGTTTGTCGAGTGAAGTATTTTCTCTATCGAAATACGCTTCTCTTTGGTAAAAGATAGCCCCAGATTGCCCTAGGAAAAGTAGGGCTTGAGCAAAAAACTCCTCAGTATACTGAGAGGCATCTATACCGAGGGAAAAAGCTCCGATCATACCCAGTCACACTGAGCGAAATTCGATCAAGATAGCCTTGCCTTCATAAGAAAATATCTCTATTCGGCTTGTCTGATGAGACTCTACCAGGATATTTTTCCAGATATGACTCTGCCAAAATGAGAAAGATGAGGACGAGAAAGGGGCATGCATAGAAAAAGTCTATAGAAAAATGTCGAAAAGCAAAAGGAAAATTTGCATCAAAGAGAGAAACATGCTATAATCCCTTTGTAATTATTAATTTTTCTCCCATGCTTACCCAGCTCGAAGTCAAGAAATCCAGTACCAACACTGGTATACGCATATTCTCATTCCACGGTGAACTCGACGAGACTAATGTCGACTCAACTTTCCCGAATATCATAGCAGATATCGGAGACTTCAATAAAACTCGTACCCTCTTCAATTTCTGAGAACTTCACTACCTCAATAGTAAATCTATCGGATATATCGCTGATACGGCTCAGCGAACTGAGGATGGAGGAGGGAAATTCGCACTCTGTTGCCTCACTGATGAAGTCCGTGATACCCTCGACCTCGTCGGTATTACCAATATCATACCCGTATATGAAACTGAGGATACTGCCCTCGTAGAACTGAGCAAGTAATTTACTTGCTTTTTTTATAAATATCGTAAAATACATATAAATAAATTCCTATGCGCGTAAACGTATACTTTCAAGAATCATCTCGAGAAAATGGATCTACCAGAAATCCTGAGTCCATAAAAGACGAGCTCAATAATCCAAAGACAACTCCTGAAAGAAAGAAGGAGCTTATGAGGAGTCTTGGACAGACTCAAATTTTTTTGGATGAGAAAAGGCAAAAAAGAGAAATACTAAAAAATCGTGAATCCTTTGAAACAATAAGAACAGTTGATCTTCTTGCACTTAAGCGATCATGAACTCCCCTTTATGAATACTTACTCATAGACAACGAAGGTGGTCTTGGTCCTATAAAACAAGAAGAGCTAAAAACAGGAAAGACTTTTCAAGTAAATTTCGGTCAAAATAAACACATGAAATCGTCTCTCGGTGCTGGAGATATACTTCCTCCAGAAGTCGACTTTGTCGAAGTAAACGGTAAGAAATGAGAGAAAAAAAATATCGGCTGAAGACCAGGATATTATGCAAATGATGGGAAAGGTTGGAAATACCTTCCTATATACGATGGTGACACTATAAAGATACTATCAACAACAATCCTCTCTGAGGAACAAAAAAATAGGAACAATTCTATAGAAAGTACATTCTTTCAGCGACGTACCGCTGAAGATATAATCAGATCAGAAAAATGAGGAAAAAGCTCACGTATCGAACTCCACTACCTTAGTGAAGACGATTATAAGAATGGTCAGCTCTTTGCTGAAAAAATAAAACAAGAACAAACAGAAAGAAATACTCTCATGCCAAAAACACGCCATGAGGAAGATTTCATGCTTTACTATGGTCAGTATCTTGACGAGATTTGTCAAAAACTCGATATCCCACAGGCAATGATGATAACACTCTTTCGTAAAGAGAGTGGTTTTCGATCCGATGTGAAAAATGGAATGTGATCAAGTGGTCATGGCCTTGGACAGATTCTGGATGCTACATGGCTAGAGATTCAAAACAAGCATCTCCCAAGCCAGTGATTTAGTAGTCAAATTCTTGATCGTCATAATCCAAAAGATCAAATTCTCGCATCAGTGAGTTATATAGCTGTTCTCAGGAAGTCTCGTGGATCACTTGAATGAGCACTTATGTGATATTTCTGAGTGAATAGTACCAATTTTGAAGAAGCTCAAAGAAAAAACCCAGATGTCTATAAGTTAATGGTAGAAAATAAGCTATCCGGATCAGCCTGATTCGAGAGAGCATACATTATCTGGCTTGGATTATGAGGTGGAGTACAATCTGGATATGATCCAAAATGGAAAGATCAGCTCGATAAAGAACTCAGTGATGCATCTGGACTTCCATATGGACTCGGTGCGAAAATATTTCCAGATGGATCTACTTGGTGTGGTTTTACAGCTCGTATGAATGCTGAGGCTTTTCGTGTGACTTTCCCTCAGATATATAACTCTTCTGAAACACTCACACAATATAGCACAGATAACTCTGTACGAACAAATAACCCAACTCTAGCAATAAACCATGCAAAAGAAGCAGGGGCAAATGTCATAGATATAGCCTTTCAAAACTCAAAATGAAGCACTATGTGACATAGGGCATGTGGAATACAGTGACAAGATGGAAAGTGGTATGTATATGATCCATACTTTGCGCTCGGTCGTAGTGATAAGCGCACAGCTGTTCCATATGACACCTATATGCAAGAAATGATCGAGGTCCAAAAGAAGACTCTCGTATGAATCGGCTTTCATAAATCTCGACATCCAGCACTCAAGCAATCCTAAAACAATCTCCCCTGCCCCTCAGCACTATGCTCGAGGGGTTTTTGTATAGCGAGTAGTCGCTTATAGTCTTCTTTCAGATCATATCAGGTAATCTCGAGAGATTCGAGAGAAAATAACTTATCGGTAAACTCACTAAGATCAATTTGTTTCGGATCTATGGTATATATAATACTATCTATTCATATACTCATGGGAGTATCTATTCCTGTCGCGAGAAATATTTTTCCTGATCTTTCTATCCTAGAAAGAAGGTCAGCAAGTGCTCAGAGAGTAGTGATCTCTATAGCCTGGGTAACAGCCACTTTTTTCTTCTCTTCTTCATACCCCTTCGGGAGGAGTGAACGGAACTCATATGACTTCAAGAGTGCTATATACTCTTCCTTACTTACTCATGAAGCGAACGGTACTTCGGAGAATTTCTCGACTGTGAGATCCGTGACGATACTGGCGAGTTTCTGTGAGAGGAACGCATTTTCTATGTTATCGATGAGTCATTGTTTGAGCTTCTCTGAGAGATCGCATATATTATATTTTTCTTCATCTTTTTCCACTATTTTTCATAACTCATAATTTTTAATTCATAATTCTTCATATATACCCTCCAGGGTATTATATTTAGAAAGCAGATCGACTGCCTTCTTGGGACCAAATCATGATATACCAGGGATATTGTCTGAAGCATCTCAGACGATCGCGAGGTAGTCACAGACTTGCTCTGGAGGGACTCCGAACTTCTCTATCACATCGACCCTCTTCATGAATTTTCTCTTCATCGCGTCATAGATGTGTACCTTCCCATCGATGACGAACTGACAGAGATCCTTATCAGATGAGATGATCACGACTTGGTAATCATCATGTTTATGCTGGATGGCGAGAGATCCGATGATATCATCTGCTTCATATCCTTCCTGTGAAAGGACAGGGACTCAGGCCGCATGAAAGAGTCCGAATACTCACTCAATCTGGGAACGGAGATTATCTGGCATACGATCTCGCTGAGCCTTGTACTCGCTAAAGAGTTTTTCTCGGAAACTCCGCCCAACATCATTCGCGACGACGAGAGAAGCATCAGGATTCTCATCAGCGAGACCTTTGAGGAATTTTGCTACACCAAATATCGCATTTACAGGTTTCCCATCTCGAGTATTCATCTCAGGGATAGCATAGAACATCCGGTAGAGAAGATTGTAGGCATCGATGATAAAGAGGGTTTTCATGTTTTAGTCGAGTTTAAGGTCTTGTACTATAGGGAATCATTGGAGTTCGAGCATTTTTCGTAAAAATTTTCCTTCTAAGATTCACGGTAAGAAGTGCATATGAAAATGCTCTATACTTCTATTCCCTAGCGTTTCTCTTGTACAAGAAAAATAGTGACCATCCTGATAAAAGTGTTTTACAAAGGCGAAAATATCTGAAAGCTCGAGGATTTCTGACTCTGAAAGCTCATGAGAATACTTCTTATGAGCATAGGGAGCTGCCATAATGTGTCGATCATCACCCGAGTAGGGAAATATATTGTGTAAAATATACCAGTACTTTCCCTTCCAGAGAGTATGCCCATCATTACTCATCTGATCACAAAGAGGACAATCTTCTTTTCCGAAAAGGTCTTTTCAGATGATACTATGATACTCCGCTCGAGTTCAGAATGTGGACATAGGTGGAGATTTTAGAGTGTCTTTATTTTTTCTATTCTACTCACCATCCACTTTTCTCAAAGAGTATTTTCGATCCCTTCGATATCGAACCACCTGATATCATCGACTTCTGCTTCTTGTCGTGAGAACTCTATCGTATCCAGTATTTCTCCGAGATACATGATGTCATAGTGTTTATGCCTCGCTGTAGTCTTGTACTGAGGAATATCATGGATATCGACATGGAATATCCCCCCGACGAGAGTAGGCTTAGCCGATATCCCAGACTCTTCATGGAACTCTCTGATCGCGACACTGAGGGTATCGCTATCGCCGTCACAGTGACCTCAGAATTGTACCCACATCTGGAGTTTCTTATGGAACATGAGGAGGACTCGAGTATGCTCAGGATTGGTGATCATCATGGAAGCAGTGATATGTCCGTCGAGGTTGTCCTTTATGAAAGCAAAATCCCGATACTTCTCGATCCACGCTATAATCTCATCGGAAGAATCTTTTTCTGAAGGATCACTCTGACCATGAAGCATGAGAGATGAGATGAGTGAAGAAAGTGACATACTAGAGTTTGATATGGAAAAGCTGGGAAAGATAGAAAGAGAGTCTCTGAAGTTTCGACATATGACGAAATGTGAGAAGTGCGATGATAGTACACTCGATGAAATTAATCGTGATAAAAAGTGCATTTTCTATATTCCAGTGAGTCACTGCGAGCATATCGATACCATACATGAGAGCCGAGACGACCCAAGCGATCGTATCCTCAGTATCAGGAAATCGAAAAAGCTTATACGCTATCGAGATCATACCCATACTATCTATAGCAGTATTGATAAGTATAGTATAGAACGGCGTCTCTGTGACATACCAGAGTCCGAGAGAGATAAATGCGAGAAAAATAAGTGATCGCTCGAAACGAGTCACACGAAATACTCCATAGTAGAGTGCGAGTCCTGCCTCGATCGTATGGAGACACGCGAGTACTCCGATGAGCCAGATAGAGTGTCCTGCGCCCGAGGCAAGCGAGGAGAAAAAAAGGAAACTCATGGAAAGAGCGATAATACACCATCAGGTAAAATTGGGTATGGTACGCCTCGTGATGATCGTATAGATATATCGACTCTCGACAGCAAGAGCTATAACGACCGAGAGGAAAGCGAAAATGGGAGAACCGAGGAAAGACATATTTTCTAGTTGAGGGCATTTAATTTTTCGAGAATCCGATCAAAAACTTCTTCCTCATCACCATTCGCATCGATCGTAATAAACCGATCTTTGATAATATCGAGAGTTTTGCATTTCTCATAGCCTCGGGTGATCGCTTCGTAGAAATGTCTGCCTTCCTTCTCGAATTTATCTCATGCATCATCGAAAGTACGAGAAAGTGCTGTGTCGATGTCGACTTCGAGATAGAGGATCATGTCAGGAAGGATATTTCTAATGATAGGAAGATTGATCTCGAGGACTCACTCCATGCCAAGCCCCTGAGCTTCCCCTTGTATCACGCACGATGAGAGAAATGAACGATCAGATACCACGATCTTACCAGCCTCAAGGGCAGGCTTCATAATAGTCTCGAGAGTCTGCGCTCGTGCTGCAGCATAGAGATACGCATTGGTCAGGGGACTCATCGTCTCCCCTTCCCACTCTTTCATCTGAGCAAGATAGCGGATATCCTCTGCGATCTCTGTCGATCCTGGCTCACGGACAGATACTACGTCTCTTCCCTGCAACTCGAAATAACTCACCAGTTTTTGTACTTGTGTAGTTTTCCCTGACCCGACGATGCCTTCGAGAACGATATATAAACTATGCATTCTTAAGTTTCTGAATATAAGGAGAAAATGCTTTCTCAAGTTTTATAATATTTTCTACCTGAAACTCAATCATAGAATCCCAATCATCTTCATCAAAGTAATTAACTCATGGAGACTTTACATCAATTCTAGACATAACTTTATCATCCATTCTATCCCAATCTAAAGGTGGAGAGCTTCAGAAAGCTATATCAATAGCTGCCTTATATTGCAGAAGAAAATCAAAAGCTTTCTTATTCTTGAAAATATCACCTGTATTAATTCAGAGCTCTACCGAAACATATTTTTTTGTAATAACAAATGTATATGAAATACCACCAACTCAAGCACCTGTAATAAGCCAATGATCTTTTCTTGGATTTACATTTGAAAATAGTCTACTTTGAGAATTTAATCTTTTTAATAAATTCTCCCAGAACCTCATACGAATAGCATATCTACTTTTATCACTCTCATTATCATCTCATCTATTTATGGAATTTCTTTTTGCAGAACCATCAATATAATCCGCCATTTCTTTGAGTGGAATAATCACATCCGCCTCAAGAAAGATTTCGCCTGTCATATCAACAAAAGGTATTAATTTTACACACTTGATATCAAGATTATATTTCTCACGAAGCCAGAATGCTGCAGAAGCAACATCAGAATGAAACTGTTTTGAGATGAGGATAATTCTTTGTTCTCTATTTAGAGCCTGAAAGTCATCTACAAATTCTTCTATTTTTGAAAGGGATTCTTCATTAGTAATTTTTGCATAGTTTGCATAAATATCAACTATATCATCTCGTGAAAATCGAGAACAATAAGAAGCATATTTTATGGCCTGCCATTCTACCTCATCTCCAGAGTCATCTCTTTTAAGTTCGAGGATAACAATTTTTGCATTTCTATCTATTGCCAGAAGATCGAGTCTTTTTCAGCTAGGTAATACGTATTCCTTTTGAATTATAAGAATATCCTCTTCGAGAATTTCTGGATTTTTCTCTATCCATTCTTGGATATCATATCTTTCTTTTAGATTCTTACTTGAAAAATTTGTCTCATTCAATGGAATAATTTTCTTATTTTTGATATCAATTCTATACATCTTAAAAAAGAAGTTAAATACTAATTCTCTTCATTATCCCTCCCCACCATCCCCCCTACCACTGCCATAGTCGCCTTGATCGGTGGGTGTGCATCATAGTCTTCGAGGATGATATGATGAAAATCGAGATCATCTATATTTTTCAGGCTTGGGTCGATCGTCACCTTCGGGAGCTTCCGAGGCTCACGAGCCATCTGTTCGCGCATCTGATCAAAGTGGTTCTCATAGATATGCACATCACCGAAGGTATGGACGAGTCCTCCCGCCTCGACACCGAGGAGATGAGCAAGGATATGGATGAGGAGCGAGTAGGAAGCGATATTGAATGGCACTCCCAGGAAAAGATCTGCCGATCGCTGGTAGAGCTGACCATAGAGCTTTCCTCACTTGATCGAGTACTGAGAGAATCCGTGACAGATCGGATAGCGAGACGCCTCATCGGGAAGTGCCATCGAGTAGAGATACTCAGGATTCCAGGCTGTGAGACAGGTATTGCGAGCATAGGGATCTTCGTGTAATTCTTTCAAGATCCAGCTTATCTGGTCGATCGTACGTCCAGGGGTCTTCGTTGGCCATCGCCTCCAGAGCTCGCCATAGATTTTCGGAAGCTCCCCATGAGTCTTTGCGAAGTCAGCATCTTCGAGGATTTTAGCGATGAACTCCTCCTTCGTCATCGCAGGCTCGAGCCCCTTTTTTACCTTATTATTGTAGATATAGTAGGGATAATCATCCCAGATATGGACGTTATTTTCCACCAGAAATCGGATATTCGAGTCTCATCGCAGAAACCAGAGAAGCTCCGTGACCACTCATTTCCAGTAGACTTTTTTTGTCGTGAGAAGTGGGAAACCATCGGCGAATTCGAAACGAAACTGCCGTCCGAAAAAACTCTTCGTGACATCACCACTTCCGAGGTCTTTGTTATAGATACCATTTTCGAGGAGATCTCGACCGAGATCGAGGTATTGCTGTTCTGGATGGAGAGACATAGGGAAAATAGATTAATTAATGAATAAGAGAATTATATCCAAGATAGAGGAAATACAAGGCAAAAATAATGATACCAATAAGTATAATATTTCTCATAGCATGGTCTCAGAGTTTTATCATCTGTTTCGTCGCAAAGTATCATCATATATACATACCGATAGCCAATGCAGTAGCATGCCAAATATTATAACTTCCCTGTGCAAAGATACCGATAGCTGTACCTATAAACCAAAAAACAGCTACCGCATTTCCTGTTGCTTTTCACTCAAGAGTGGAAAGTTTCAGTATAAATGTATTCGCAAAATAATACCAAATTCACGATCAGGCTGGAAAAAGATTTCCAAATAGAGAAAGAAAGAAATATGTTATATATCCAAATAGTGTTCTTTTTTTATTTATGACAATATTCCGATGTCAGGCTCAGGATTTTTTCCATATAGCCACGATAACTAGTATAAACATTGAACATCCTGAAATACTATACATAAGCCAATCTGGAATACTCATGATGAAAAAAGAGCCCAATCATCCCCCGATCATCATCGCAAGTCAAAGTCAAAAAAGATATTCCTTTCTAATGAGTCATTCACTATGAAAGTTTTTTACTCCTGCAAGTGAGTTTCCTACTTTTCCCAGCTTAAAAGTAATGCCTGCCATTTGTAGAGAAATGCCAAGAAAGGTCATCATACTGATAGAAAGCACCGAAATTCCTCATGTGACAAATCCTCAGAAATATGAAGATAAGAGTCAAATAAGGAAAATAAGGAATGTTTTAAGTTCTTCGGTCATTAGTAGTTCACAAAAGCCTTATAAAGAAAGTAGACGGCGAAAAGTATGATAGAAGAAAGAAGGATATTTCGAAATATATCATTTCCGAGCTTGATAATATGTTTGGTGCCGAAATACCCACCGATGAACATCCCGAGTGCGAGAGCGATGCCCCATGAGATGACGTATTGACCAGTAGCCATGATTCCAGCAAATGTACCGATAAACCAAAACACCGAGAGTATAGCAGCCATTCCCTTCGCCTCGAGAGATGTGAGCCGTATGACAAAAGTATTGATAAAATAATACCATACTCCCGATCCAGCAATGAAGAGATTCCCGATCATCGTGAGAAAAAAGAGTCCTACATAGTACATATATTCTCGTTTTTGTGAGATGTGGACCATGTTTTTCCCTCCTGCTTTTTTATAGTAAGAGACTACAGCAAGAGTGATCATCGTGATAGCAGAGACGCTATAGATGATGTAGTCAGGTATCGAGAAGATGAGATACGATCCGAGAAAACTTCCTCAGACGGAGACGATCGATCCTCAGATGACGAATTTTTTGGGTATATGCCCATTTTTATAGAATAGGTAGAGTCCTCCGAGGATATCTCCAATCTTCCCGAGTTTGAAGGTGATACTGGCAAGCTGAGGGGAAAGTCCGAGTACCGTGAGAAGCCCGACTGAGAGGACAGAAACTCCTCATGATGAAAAACTCCCGAAATACGCCGATAAGAGTCAGATAATGAAGATGATGAGGATTTTGAGTTCTTCGGGCATAGCTAGGAATTCAGAAAGATAAAATCTCGTACTTCATTAATATTCCGATACCTCATTACGGCTGCTTTATCATGAGGGATACCGAGTATCATACGAGTAACCAATGCATCTTGATGAGCAATCAGGATGACTTTTTTTCCATGATCTATCGCTGTTGCTATCTCATAACCAAGTCCAGTACTAGGATAACTACATTCTGCAACAAGTATGTCAGCATCTAGCACACAATTTCGATCATGTGCATATATTTCCTGAGGAGATATAGTTCATCCATCGGTAACACCTACAAAATCAAGAATCTCAAACCTTTCTCGTAGAGAATTTTTAAAGTCGGAAATCTGCTGACGGAATTCTAAAGTAGCGTGCGTCAGAGCACATCAAACATAGATTTTGGGAATTCTTCTCCTAATCTTTTCGATAAAGAGACCGATCTGATGAACCATATAATCTATCTCGTCGTATTCAATATAGTCCTCTGTAACAAGGCTCAAACTCGATGAGATCTGGGATCATTTTTTCGAAACACAAAGAATTCTTTTTCCATAAGAACTCGCAAGACCGATTTCTATACCAAGTCCTGTAGAGGGGTGACTCACTTCGACTATAAAGAGATCGACTGTTTTGAGTGATTTTCGAGAATCGATATTTACTCCATCATGAGGAAATATAAAAGTGTGTTCACGAAAAAATGATGCTTTCTTGATGGGCTCATAGAGTTCTTTTTGGTATTCGCTCTTTCGAGAATGTCAGATTTGGATGATCATGTTATTCGAGAGTAAATACTTTCTCTGTGCCATAGTAGTCGTTCCAGTTTTTATTATAGAAATCGAACATCCGAGCAAGTCGTGCCTGATCGAGCTCAGCATAGCCAAGCGACTCTATGATAGCGAGAAGCTCTGCTCTCGTCTCTTCGACCATCGCAGGATCATGGATGACTCGTTCGAATTCCACGAGATAACCATATCCTGCATTTTTATCGAGACAGAGAACAGTATTTTCATTCAAATTGTAACCTTCCCTCTCTCGAGACCACTTTGCTTGGTAGGAGAACCCTGCTTGGAGTACTTTCGCATCCATCTTTTCGAGAGTCATAGGAGCGAGATCGACTTCCCACTCGATACGAGCCGTACCATTCGAGCTGGTCTCATCATTTACCGTCGCTTTCACCACGATGATCGTCTGAGTGGGAGTACCACGAGTCCTCACAGAAAAGGATTTCGCTTGCTTCGAAAGAGTATGGAGTGAAGTCGCCTCTTCTGGAGAGATATATTGCCTGAAAGTTCCGAAAAGATGAGCAAGATTTCCTCACTCGAAATAGTGATTCTTCTGAGATTCACTATAGCTATGAGAAAGGCTTGGGAATCACTCACGCACTCGCTTCATGAAAGCGTCTTTGGCTTCGGTAGTACCGAGCAGGACTTTGATCTCGACTTCGTATGCGTGCATGGGGAAATAGCTAAAAAATACTCTTAAAGTATATAGAAAGTAGGGGTTTTCGCGAATGAAAATTTTATTTATTTCTTCTTTCTATCGAGAAAGCGTTGGTACATCGACGGTGTAGCAAAAAGGGTAAACATGGCATAAATCCCTGCGAGTTCGAACGGATTTTGAGATCATTTCATATCTTGTACATAACCTGTAGATCAAAAAGTGAATAATGCCGCTGCTATTGATGCGGTAACCTTGGAAGTAAGTTCTTTCGTTCATGTATGAGCCACTCCGTTTTTTACTGCCTCATAAATCCAGAGATTGATTCATCACGCAACAGCAGTAATAAGAAACTGGACTCATCACGAAGAAACACTTTGCATGAGAGGTTGGTTGTAGAGATGTTGGTGGATTATTGCACCAAAACCAAAAAATACTCCTCCAGAAAGAGAGACTTTGATATTATCAGGAATTTTAGCTAGAAAAGACGTATTCATTATAATTTATAACTCAATACTACTCTTTATGCACATAACTCACCATATTTTCTGATCACTCTCCGTATCGTCCGATTTTTCTATAGTCTTGTTCAGGAGGACTCGTCATCTCAGCGAAGAGAAGCTGTGCGATATCCATACCAGGACGGAGAATGATCGGGATCGAGTTCATATTCGCGAGCTCGAAGGTGATATTGAGATAGTGACCAGGATTGATCAGTCATGCAGTATTGTGCACGATAAGTCAGAGACGAGCAAGAGACGATTTCCCCGAGAGCTGGATAAGATATTTCTCAGAGCCAAATTTCTCTATACTCGTACCGAGGACCGTCACTCCAGGACGGAGGACGAATCCATCTTCATGAGTGACGACGATTTCTTCGTATTCAGGAAGCACTTTATTCACTGGGTCGATATTGCTCACGGAGTAGTCCTTCACGATGAGAAATCGATCTCCGAGGCGGATATCGTAGCTTGCGGGCTGGAGTCGAGACTCATCGAAGTCAGAGATAGAAATATCTCTACTCTCTATAGAAGCACGGATGTCGCGATCAGAAAGATACATAATTATTTATATTTTAATTTTGTCATCCTCCGAAGGAGGATCTGTTTGGAAAGACAGAAAGAGATTCTCGTACCGAGAATGACAAAAGAATATTTGTCCTATCTTACACATTTTCTCTTTATTTCAAATTCTTTATACTCTCGATCTTCACTCACTTCAGGTAGTAGGCGATAATATCCTTATAACTCTTCCCCATACTTGCTGCATATGTCGCACCGATTCATGATATACCGACACCGTGACCAGCACGGACATGGCCGACTCAGGCAGGGTCATCGACTGACTGAAGGTACGGGATATCTGCGCAGGATTTTCCGCCATTGGACTGGCAATACTCGAGATACGATCGAGTCTTCCCATCTGAGCTGGAGAAATACCAGGATTTTATGAGCTTCCCACCATAGGTAATCACCTGTCATCGTGTAGAATCAACCATTTGCAC
>JANMHM010000015.1:0-3971 GCA_031375155.1 Candidatus Altimarinota bacterium | reverse complement strand
TCGCAGGAATGACGGGAGCCTCAAGGGCTTGTCATGTCGACAGAGGAGACATCTTGCTCTATATTACTAAAGCAGGATTTCTCGTTCCTCGAAATGACAGGACCGAGCACAGTGAAGCAAGAAGAAACAAAAAATCGACCTACCTATTTATATTTGGAAACTCGCTAAAATTTCTTATAGTATGGGTCGACTTCGAGATGGAAATGAGACAAAGTATCACATAAATACACTAGATATTGTGTCACCGACTCTATCCTTTCCACCACATCTTGTCAAAACTTTTTTGAAAATTGTTCACCTTTTGTATTCGTAGACTTGTTTTTTGCTTTTATTGACGTTCTCTTCCCTTATGTCGTTCACCGAATCTTCACATTCACTTGCGAAAAATCGCATGATATATAGCCATGTCATGTGCTTCGGGACGTTCGATATTTTCCATCCGGGGCATGAGTATTATCTCGGAGAATCTGCGAAACTCGCGAGAGATATGACGGTCGTGATCGCGCGGGATCATCGAGTATTCTCCTGAAAGGGGCGTGACCCGATCCACGATGAGCACTCTCGTATGGAGATAGTGAAGGAGCACTTCCCGGATGCAGAGGTCATCCTCGGACATGAGTCAGATATATTTGCTCCTATTCGCGAACGAGCGCCTGATCTCCTCTCATTCGGCTATGACCAGCGAGTTCCAGAAGAGAAGCTCCACGAACTCTTCCCTACTGTAGACATTGTGCGGATAGAGGCGCATGAGCCAGAAAAGCATAAGAGTAGCATCCTCCGAGAAAAAATATCGAAATAATATGGATACACTTCTTATATCCCTCCTCATCCTCAATCTCCTCTCCTATGCCTTCATGTGGTTCGATAAGGTAAAATCTGTCTACGGATGGTGGAGAATCTCTGAAAAAACTCTCTGGAGTCTCGCTCTCATCGGAGGAGTTTTCGGTATATGGCTCGGTATGCATGCACCACTCTATCATAAGGCAGGAAAGAGGAATTTCAGGCTAGGCATACCAATTATCATAGGGGGATGGATGGTCGTAGCAATTCTATTTTTGAGATAATCCTGCATTTAATCTCTCAATAACATATTTAGGATCCTCGAGTCATACAGATAGTCTCATTAGACTTGGCACAACTCATGCTTTTACTATATCATCTTCTGAAAGTCGAGAAGGAGAATGTGTACTTGTATACGGGTGAGCTATTCGCGTTTCTATTTGCCCAAGATTGGCATGGATTGGTAGCTTAGTTCTATTTGCATATTCTTGAGGCTTTAGAGTGTCTTCTACCCTGAATGAGATCATGCTGCCAAAAAGTGTTTTACCGTCTAGTTGTTTCACGAAGTCTCTTTGCGCAAGTTCATGTTTTGGATGACCGGGGAGTCAGAGATAACTTACATGACTTATTCATCTTATATTTCAAAGCGCATCTGCTATAAGAAGAGCATTTTGACTTTGCTTTCTAATGCGATCGGCGAGTGTCTTGACAGTTTCTGAAAGATAGAGGGCTCATATGGGAGATTGATTATATCATTTCTTATTTCTATAGTTAAATAATTGATCATATGTTTCTTCGTCATTTAGTGCTACCACTCAACCGTTACCTAGTCATTGCCCGTCGATGAATTTCGTAGCAGATTCTATTACTATATCTGCTCAGACATCGAGAGGACGATAAATAGTTGCCGGAGTAAATGTGCTATCTACTACTACTTTTACTCAATGTTCTCTTGCTATCTGATATATTGTTTTGATATCAGCGAGATCAGCGAGAGGGTTGCTCGGTGACTCGAGAAAAATAACTTTTGGTTTATTTTTCATAACCACTTGCTTCCAGTTTTCTATATCACCCAATGGAACAAAAATAATATTTCGTCAGTCATCCATCATACTTTTTATATTATTTTTTGATGTACCAAAAATTGCTTCTGACGATACTATCGTATCACCAGATTTAGTGAGTCCACCAAGTGTCATAGAGATAGCTCACTCACCCCATGCAGTTGCTAGTGCATACTGAGCTCAATGGAGTTTCGCGTAAGTTCTCTCGAGGTGTATGCCCTGATCATGCTTGTGACGAGCATAGAATGCTGGTCAATCTTGAGGGGATCACTCGAATGCACGAGCTACCCATCAAGCATTGTCTTTTCAAGTAGGATCTCATTGACTACTTGATGATCAAAATTCTCTATATAAATCGATAATAGATGTATTGGACATAAAATGAGATGAAAATATAGTATATACTACTTGTTTATATTATAAGTCAATATAAAAAATAACTTTATAAAATAAAGTTGATTTCTTTTCTGATTTTCATAGAATAAAGAATATGAAACAGAAAAAAATCATCCGCCTCGAACATCCTCGTCAGCACCATATGGTAGGCGATGGATTCCGCGTCGCGCAGTACATCCCTGGATATGGTCGTGATATGACTCCTGAGACGAGCCCATTTCTCATGCTCGACTATAATAGTCCGTGGCAGCTTCCCCCTCAGTGAGATCACCGTCCATGAGTCGGATATCATCCACATAGAGGATTCGAGACCGTCACGATCGTCTACTCATGAGAAGTCGAGCACCAGGATACTGCCTGACATGGTGGTACGATAGGGCCCGATGAGGTGCAGTGGATGACCGCAGGAAGCGGACTCCTGCACAATGAATTCATGACCGAGAAATTCTCCCGAGAAGGAGGCGTACAACATGCCGTCCAGCTCTGGGTCGATCTTCCTCGTGAACAGAAATTGACCGCACCACGATATCAGGCACTCACGAAGGAAAATATCCCCGAAGTGAAATTCGATGGTGGAAAGGTACGAGTGATAGCAGGAAATTTGAATCTCTTAGTGCCGTCATCGCGAATGCAATGAAGTGAAACGGAATGAAATGTGGCGATCCATGTACCTGAAGTCTCTGGATCCTTCGTGCCTCAGGATGACGAAATGGTAATCCAAAAATGAGCTGCGAAGACGTTTTCTCCTGTCGAACTCTATGATATCACTCTTCTCTGTCATTCCGACGAAGGAGGAATCTGCTCTGAAAAATCAGATACCGGAGCAGATGCTTCGTCCCTCAGCATGACAGAAACAAAAAAACTCATTATTACCCTTCCAGAATGATACAGCACTATGGTGCTCGTCGTCGCAGGAAGTGCTACTGTGAATGAGAAAACTGCCCAAAATGGTGATATGGTATACTTATCGAAAGAGGGTGAAGCAGTGACTCTTTCGTCGACAGAAGGATCTCGCATACTCCTCATGGCGGGAAAGCCTCTCGAACAGCCGGTCGTCAACTATGGACCATTTGTCATGACGACTCCAGAGGAGATCGAAGAGGCATTTCGAGATTTCCGAGCGGGAAAGATGGGAGTGATAGACGTGTAATAAAATCCCCTCAACTGAGGGGATTTTTTCTAAACGACTAATTAATATTAACTCATGATTGCATCACTCACACTATTTTGTACATTCTCAGCTATATATAAAGGAGTTACTTTACCATTTATTACCCTTGTAAGAAATAAAATAACTTTATTTACTCATGTGTTTCAACCTTGGGATGATACGAAAAATTCTCTATCTCAATTTCAAAAATCTATTTTTTTAAAATCCTCCTCTATAAGTCAGGCAGACTCAATTAGCATATTGAATGCTAATATTGGATTCTCCCTTATCCCCCATCAGAGTGCAATGCTAAGTTCAATGGGATCAAAAGATATCCAATTTGTACCTATAGCAATCGTATCATTCTCTGCTTCTATAAGCTTCATACGAATTACCCCTACTTGAGTCATATTTAAGATACTTTTTGGTTTTTCTGGAGCCCGGTCATCAAGTCATATTAAATAGGCTCCTGATGAGACAGCTTTAAGCGAGGGAGGTAAACCACGGATTGGTCATGAGTGAAAGGACATATTGTATATAATATATTGGGTCTTCCCCAGTTGACGGTATTTACTTACCTA
>JANMHM010000014.1:0-7879 GCA_031375155.1 Candidatus Altimarinota bacterium | reverse complement strand
GCTGATATCGTGAGGTGGTATCGTCAGCCCTGACTCCAAAATACCAAACTTCGAAGTCGATAGTGAACATTTCTGTCATGCTGAGGTACGAAGCATATGCCAATACTTCTTTCCTAGAGCAGATCCTTCCTTCGTCAGGATGACAGAAAAAAATCTTCTTTTTATCTTATAGAATCCTCTCTATTCTATTTATTCGTGAAAATACCCTATACCTTTTCCATTCTCAGATATTTTCTCCATATAGTGCTCGTCGTATGAGGACTCTCTCTTATCATGTACAGTATCTTTCGAGGTACTTCTTATCCTGGAAGTGGTGATACGCTATGGATCATCGATAGCTCACTCTCTATGGGTATAGAGGATATGAGTCCGAGTGAGAAAAATCAGATAGAGAGCCGGTTTTCTACCGCGAAGTCGATCATCGAAGAAGGAATCATGAAAATACCAGGAAGACATGGGATCATCGTCTATGCTGATAGCGCTGGTATAGCCTCACCACTGTCTCAGGATCTCGATCACCTGAGAGAGGTCACCAAAGGCCTCACGATCGTCGATGTGTATGGAGGGAGTGATCTCGGAAGTGCTCTCTCACTCGTACAGAGCGTCTATCTCTCGAATAGTATCTCACCTCATATCATCATCCTCACAGATGGTGGACTCTCACCGAGTATACCACTTCCTGATCTGCCTTCAGATACTCGCATCACCCTTCTCGCACTCGGAAGTGAGAGTGGTGGCAAGATCCCACTCGGGTACAATGCCGCATGAGAACGTAGGTATAAGTACTATGAAGGGAAACAGATCATCGTGCCTCTCGAAAAAGAGAATATAGAAAAAATACAAGAAAAATACGATACAGCTCTCTTCATGATAAGCTCGAAAGATACGGCTCTTATATTTCAGAGTGGAAAAAATACTCCTCTTTTCTCACCTGACATTTGGAGGATTCTCGGTATCGTAGTCACTATTCTCTGATTTCTCATCCATCCCTATGTACAGAGAAAAAAATAAATCATCTCCTTATGCACTCAGTTTCTCTGCATTTCTCATCTGCCTCCTCTTTTTCTATGCTTGGCCACTACTGACTAACACTCTCTTCTCACTCGGATATGAAGGTATACTCAGTCAGCTCTGACTCTATAGAAAAGAAGCCCTCTATAACTCGATCCTCATACAAAAAGAAAATACACCACTCTCTCTTCTCACGATCCTAGAAAGCGATCCTCTCATAGGGAAAGAGAGTGATATAGGAGAACTCCATGCTGACCTTCTCTCTACTCAGAGTGGATCTATGGATGAGATCATGAGTCTCTACACTCAGTCTATCACCCCAGAGAGTCGTACTCGTATCATGACGAAGCTCTCGTATCTCTCATGAGCTCTGGATCTTCCGAAAGATAGAGTTCCTGTATCTTCAGGATCGACAGAAGAGAGGCGAGTCGAGTATAGCTCCTGAGAGCTCCAAGACCGAGAAAGTGCAGAAGCTCGAATACAGGAAGCAGCAAAAAATCGTGTTCAATACCTCAATATCCTCCCACCGAAAGATCAGTCTAGCATACTTCGTGATACGATCGACTTTCTCGATACTGACAAGGAGAGAGTGGATTGGTAAAAATTCTTTATAAACCTATGATCAAATCCTTCCTCATCTCCATCCTACGAAAATATCAGCGCTACCTCTCGCCCGATCACTCACTCTGGGCAAAAGCGATGAATAAGCCACCATACTGTAAGCATACTCCGAGCTGTAGCGACTATGCGATCGAAGCGATAGAAAAAAAATGAGTCCTCGTATGAGGACTCAAGTGACTCTGGCGGGTTCTCAGGTGCAATCCTTGGTCGAAGTGAGGGTATGATCCAGTGGAGAAGAAGTAACCCTCTTCCTAGTCTTAATCAGGAATGAATGGGCGACTGGCTTAGTTTGAAGGTATATTTTTAACATAAGAGGGGACCACATATTTTCATCTACCTATTTTATACAAAAGAGGTAAAGGTAACGCTGTTAGTTTATTTATAGATTTTTGTATTGCTGATGAGTTATCCATTCCTCAGTAAAGCCCTTGAGACTGTAAGCATCTCTCTAGAACCTCTCTATCTGTACTATATAGTAACCGTAGTTTATTCTGTAAGACTATCGTTCTTTCACTCTCTATTCGTCATAGTTTACTACGTGTAAATATATCCTGTATAGATGATCCATAGAAAGCATGAGTATTTCTATCTAAAGCATTTTTAGCAAAAGATTTATCAGATACAGACATAACAATTTTTAGACTATTTTTTTCGTGCATTAGTTGATCTCGTGCTGATTTTAATCCAAGCATATCGCTTTCCGAGTCTGGAGACATTAAAATAGGTAGTGCACTATCGACAACTAGAGTAGTGGCCCTTGCCTCTTTTCTTAACATATCGTATATTGAAGGAGTATCATCGTTACTTATTCAGAGAGCTTTAGCTATAGAATGACGAACCATTCATTCCAACTTTCATGTTTTTATATTACTTCAGTCAATAAAGATAACCTTCCTAGAAGGATCAATCATAAGAAGAACTTTATGTGCGCACATAAGTATAGTGGCTCAAACGCTCGTTGGATCATAAATAAAAAGACCATTTTGAGAATCTGAGAGCACGCTGTCGGAATACATACGTTTTATTACCTCGACTGTAGGAGTCTCTAGATGTAGAAGTGAATGGCTCATAATAATAATATAATAAATATATAATATTTTCTGTCAACTTTTTCTTCTCCCTTGCATTTCTCTCCCTTCTCACTATCATCTTTCTCATGTCAGTGCCTTCCTTCCTCATCCGTGACTACGAGATCGGACACTACTCTGGATATCGGACGATCGTCCATGCCGAGTATTTTTACGAGCTCACGAGTGAGGATAATCTGGAGAAGATTGGAGAAGCATATAGATTCGCAAAGTCAGAAAATCTCCCGTTTCTCATCATTTCCTGAGGGACCAATATGCTCTTTGCTCGAGAATATTTCTCCTGAGTCGTCGTGAAGAATAGTCTCTATTGGTGGGAATACGAGGAAGGGAAAAAGATACTTCACACCTATTCGAATGAGTCAATCTGGGATATCGCAGAGACACTTGAAAAGGAATGCAATAATCCACTCTGGCATAGATTCATCGGGCTTCCTGGCTCGATCGGATGAGCGATCTATGGAAATGCGGGATGTTTCGGACTTGAGACGGAGTCCAACTTCATAGAGGCGACGATATACGATATGGAAAAGTGAGTGAAGAAAACGATGACGCAAGCAGATATGAAGTTCTCTTATCGATACTCCCTACTGAAGGAATATCCTTATTATTTTATTGTCGATGCTAAGTTTGATCTCTCGGAAAAACGAGAAAAATATCACTCAGATGTGGATAATATCGACTTCCGAGAGAATAAACAACCAAAAGGAAATAGCTGTGGGAGCTTCTGGAAGAATCCTTCTCGCGACCTCTCCGCTGGTACGCTCATAGAGTCTGTGGGACTGAAGTGATATCGTCACGGCGGTGCAAGATGGAGTGAGCTCCATGCGAATTTCCTCCTCTCCGCTGGCGAGAGCTGCAAGCCGAGCGACCTCTTCGAGCTCATCGAACTCACGAGAGAGCGGGTCAAGCGAGAGAAATGAATCGAGCTCGAAAACGAGGTGAAAATAGTTGGGTACTCGGTTAGTTATTAGTAATTGGTTAATCGGAATTCCCAATCATGTTCTCCTATGACCTCATCATCATACCCCCAGGATCTCCGTATCGACAGGCTCGTTTTGCTGAGATTTTTCGCTTGATAGCGGAAGAAGTGAATATGCCTCAAAAATGAGTGCTCAATATCTCATTCGTCGACGATGACCAGATGAGAAAATATAATCAAGAATATCGAAGAAAAGATAGTACTACCGATGTCCTCTCATTTCATTATTTTGAAGATTTCTCAGTATGTCAGGAGGACGAAATCGTCTGAGAGTGTATTTTTTCTCATAGCTTGATACTCACCCAAGCAGAAGAATATGGACACACTCCGACCGCGGAATTCGAAATCCTTCTCATCCACTCAGTTCTCCATATCCTCGGCTACGATCATGAGGAAGATGCTGATTTCGAAAAAATGTTTGCTCAAGAAAAACAGATACGAGAAAAAATGTGACTCAGCACGACAAGATAAACTTGATTTTTTATAATTCTCTCTATAATCCATCTCGTTAGATGTATGGCGGGATAGCTCAGTTGGTAGAGCAATGGATTGAAAATCCATGTGTCCCCGGTTCAAGTCCGGGTCTCGCCACCACTCGAAAAAAACAATCCTTCTTTCTTTGGAAAGGGGGATTTTTTGATATTCGCAGGGATTGTGTTATGATAGGAATATACTTCTTTCTATGAAAAAATCCATTCACATCTCTTGGCTCGATACTCCAGAAGAGCATGATTATCCTGCGGCAGCTGATTACCTGACTCTTTTATATGATCCTGAGACCGTGAAGGGGATGATAGAAGCATTGAAAGGGGCAAATATATCCTTTTTTAAGGCGAAAGATATATTTCGAGCTTCCCACCTGAGTCTTCTCTGAGTGAGTAACTCTCATGTAGAGAAGGATCAAGAGAAGATAAAAAAATGAGTCCTCCTCTCGCCACTTCTTCTCGTACGAGATAAAAGAACTTCAGGAGTCATCGTCGCAGATGGATATCATAGACTCTGTGCGGTCTACGGATTCGATGAGGATGCCGTTATCCCATCCAAGATAGTAGGCTAGATGAATCCAAGCATTCTCACTCCGGTAAGCCCTATTCCTGTATTTTTATCTCTCCTATAACTCTGATACTCTAGATCTGAGAAGGTATCCACTTCACTTACTCGTATATTGGATACTGGTATTCAGAGCTTGAGTATGTCATCGACGATCACAGAGGCTAGATCGCAGTATATTTTTCCTTCCTTGCGAGTGAAGTATTTCTCATCGAAATGCTCGAAAAAATCCTCCTGTACTTCATAGGAATCTCCTGAAATATGCGGTCAGATATACACTCGGATATGCTCATGTGGGGTAGAGAATTTCTCTATCGCATACTCGACTATATGTGCCTCTGTCCCACGCCAACCACTATGGACTGCAGCACATTCTCCATCTCCCATGAGGATTATCACAGGACAGTCAGCACAGAGTGCACCTATCGTGATTCATCTCTCGCCAGTATAGGTACCGTCGTATCAGGCAAAAGAGATATCTTTATTTTCTGTTGTGATAGCATATATCTCTGTTCAGTGGACTTGCTTCAGTGGTCTTTTGATGTCAGGAAAAATCTCTTTTTTTCGAAAATCCCCATCGCTTTTTTCTGAGATGAATATCTCGAATCATGGAAATGAAGAGATGGTGTGCATGGTTTATGGAGAAGTTGTTTCTTTTTGTCATTTCGTAGCGTAGCGGAGAAATCGCTTTCGCTTTTACTTATGAGAAAAATAAGAATGAATCTCTTAAGGTGAGCTTGAAAGGGATCCCTACGGGATGACAAAATATGAAATATTAGTACCCTTTAGAGGGTATATTCCACGTATTTCCCGATATCGAGCTCTCATTTTGAGGCTATATTTTTCAGGACGACCTCATCATAATCATCGACTTCAGGAGCAGCGAGTTCTGGGCGGATGATGGCAGATTTGTCACGGATTTCCATGATGTATCCATGCTGTTTTTTTCCTTTTCTCGCCTTGAGTTTCTCATCGTAGATACCTTCGAGAAGGGGATTGAGAGTATTGATGCGATTTTTCGCGATTTCTTCATCGACCTTGTTCGGGAGTTTCGAGCTCGCAGCGAGTGCCTCATCATGATACTGGAATATCCCGACCGACTCGAAGCGGTATTTCTCTACGAAGTCCATAAGTATCTGGAAGTCCTCATCTGTCTCACCTGGGAATCCGACGATGAATGCTGTACGGATAAACGAGTTCGGGAAATGCTCTCGGATATACTCGATGAAGCTATCGATATGGGCGCGGTCGTAGTGACGTCACATGAGCTTCAGGATCTTCTCACTCGCATGCTGGAAGGGGATATCGAAGTAGGGGATCATCTTTTTCAGTTTCGATAACCGCTCGAGATGAGAGAGTGTGAGGATATCTGGATAGAGGTAGTAGACACGATAGGTGAAATCCCCAGGTATCGCTTCTATCGCCTCGAGCATATCGATGAGACGCGCTTCCCCATAGAGATCAGTCCCATAGCGAGTTGTATCTTGAGAGAGTATTTGGATCTCGCGGATTCATTGTGAGAGCATCACCTGAGCTTCCTTCACGATCGCTTCGATCGGGCGACTCGTCTGTCGACCACGGATCGTCGGGATGATACAGAAGGTACAGTTATTGTCACATCACTCTGCGACTTTCATGTACTCATAGCCAAATGGCGCATGCATATAGGCACGTACTTCATCTCCACGCCAGACGAAAGCTTTTTTTCCTTTTCCTGGAGCTTCTATCGATGCGAGGTAGTTCGAGAGGGTTTTTTCTTTTGACTCTTTGTGTGCTTGTTTTGCTTTTACTATTGCCGAGAGGTTGAATTTCGATTTCTTCCCAAGTACGAGCTCTTCGATGACAGAGTAGCTCATAAATGGCACGATCGATACGAGATTCTTCAGTCCTGCGAGGAATGCATCGTCCTTCACACTCACATAGCATCCCATGAGGATGAGCTTCTTCCCGAGATTATCGTAGTAGCTCAGTGTCTCTTCTGACTCCTGACGTGCTGATGAGAGGAATCCACATGTATTCACGATCACATAGTCTGCATGACTATCCTCAGGATCTTCGACGAACTCGATCGGAGCACGGTCAGAGTACTTCAGTATCTCACCGATCGCGTATTCGAGATCGACCATATTTTTCGAGCAACCGAGATTGATAGCGGAGAAGGCAAACATAGAAAGATTTCTTAGATTTTCATGGAGTATAGAAAAAAAGTTGCAAAAAGCAAATAATGGACTATACACTATATATTAGTTCTAATAAAATATTATGTGAGAAAATATTCCCTTCGTTAACATTCCACCTTTCATAGTAAAAGATGTTTCTATGTCTGAGATACGTACTCGTGTCAAAGAATTACTCGAACCAGTCACTCTATGAAACGCTATATTACGTTTGACAAACCACTGAAAACCGCAAGTATTTGTAGTACCTCCTGAAGGCGGAATGACTATGTTGAGGGCCTACGAGATAGGTCATGTCACGCCAGAGGCAATAAATTTTGTCGTGCTCAGTATGCTCAGGGATATCGAACAATGAACTCCAGAAAAACCACTTACTGAAACTCTCGAAGAAATGGTAAGACGATTTGACCTCTATAATGGAGCTATAGAAAGAGGATTCACTCCTCCGATATGAAAGCCTAAATAAAAAATCTTTCTATTGGACTGTTTTTCTATAGTATATATCCATGAATCCTTCTCTTCCTCTCGACCATATCCCGAAGTGAACTCGAATACTTCTCCCAGAGTCGAGCGATATTCGTATCCTCATGGCAGCCATACGCTTAAAAACAGAAGGTATCATCGAGCCTGTGCTTCTCGGGAATAGGGAAGAGATAGAGGATATTTTTCGAACAGCCGAGAGCTTCACTCAGAAGAATTGGAAAATACTTGAGAATATCGAGATAATTCCCTTCGACGAAATACCACAGAGAGAAATGGCGGGAAAATACAGTGAGAAGAAGTGAGTATCTTACGAGGAAGCGGTGAGCCTCTTTCCACTCGATCTTGCACAAGCAGCATCACTTCTGCGAGCATGAAAGGTCGCATGAGTCGTCTCGGGTTCTATCGCGACCACTGCTGATGTCATCCGTACGGGGTACTATGGACTCTGACTCGCAGCCGAGAGGCGTATA
>JANMHM010000058.1:0-41052 GCA_031375155.1 Candidatus Altimarinota bacterium | reverse complement strand
GATGGCGAGCACTTCGGCTTCTTCTTTTTCGATTTCTATAGCGGGAGTTTGAGTTTTTGGCATGAGTCTATAGTAGCAGAAAAATGTGATTTTTGCAAAGGTTCGAGAGATTATCTATTTACTTTTTATAATATTATATACTATATAATCACTCCTATGAAACTCAAGAAAAATATCATTCTTTTGTTGTTACTGTTTATTATTTCCTGGATCAATATTTGAGATATCGATTATTTTGATAGTGCAAATCAGATCACTTCTTTTGTGTATAAGTTTCTTGAGGTTATCTGAACAACAATTTTTTTGTTCGTTTTGATCAATTTATTTTTCCTTTTTTTCTTCTACATCCTTGGGAAAAATAGCATCAACTGGATACTTTTTTTCCTATTTCTCGGATTGTATTGGTTTTTCGAAGGACGAAATGCAACATTCGAAGATAATGGATCTATAGAAGAGTTTACACTTTATGGGAAAATCGGACTCACGGCCCTTGTTTCAGTCATCTTTTCGACGATCTTATATGGTATAACGTTCTTTTTTAGAAAAATATGGCAGGCTCATCGAAATAAAAAATAATAAAAATTTTCTCTATGGGTTTCATCATGATCAACGAATCATTCTCGTGCGGACACTGCGGAAGGGAAGTGCCACTTCATCCGACGGGGAGTGCGCGCAATCACTGCCCTCACTGTCTCTACTCGCTCCATGTCGATGATGTGAAGCCAGGAGATCGTGCGAGCGACTGCCAGGGGCTCATGGAGCCTATAGGAGTCGACTATCGTAAGAACAAATGAGACATGATCCGCCATAAGTGCCAGAAATGCTCGAAGGAGATGGTGAATATGGTGGCTCCTGATGATGAGTTTCTCAGATTTGTACGAGAGATGAATAAACAACACTAAGATGCAAAATTTCCTCTCCTCATTCTCGAAATACATAAAAACAGATGATATCCTTATCCTCGCGGTAAGTGGGGGAGTCGATAGTATGGTTTTGCTTGACCTCGTTCTTGCGAAGCATCCGAAAGAGAATATCATCGTCGCACACTTCGATCACTCACTCAGGTGAGAAGAATCAGATAGTGATAGAGAATCTATCGCGAAATATTGCAATACATGAAATATCACCTTCGAAGTGGGGAAAATGGATATCGAAAAGCTTGCAAGAGAAGAAAACATGAGTATCGAAGCAGTTGCTCGGAAATATCGATATGAGTTCCTCACTCGCATCGCGGAGAAATATAGTGCGAAATACATCCTGACTGCCCACCATCAGGATGATCGCATTGAGACTGCACTATTTAATCTGGTTCGTGGATCAAAACTCGGGGGGATACATGCGCTTTCTGAGCATTCATGACTCCTCCTACGTCCACTGCTTCATACATCGAAAAGAGAAATACTCCAATACGCGAAAGAGAAAAATATCTCTTTTCGAGAAGACTCGTCGAATGCTGATACGGAGTATCTTCGTAACCATCTCCGAGCGAATATCCTCCCAAAATTTGAGAAGATCAATGGGGAATATCGAAAATCCATCGAGAATTTCATCGAGTATAGTGAAGAACTGAAAATCTGGATCGATGATGAAGTCGAAGATTTTCTCTCGGGTGAGCAGAGTTTCTCTGCCCGAGATTTCGAGAAAAAATCCCCATTTTTCCAAAAAGAGATTATTCGCTCCCTGTATCAAGTAGCAAATAACGGGACTATCTGACTTTCCATAGGAAATATCGAGGAAATTCTCCGATTTATCCTTACTGCAAATGGTGGGACATTGAAGGAGATTGGAGATTTGAAACTCACCAAGAAAAATAATACCATATTCCTTATATAAATTATGAGTACTCTTCTTCCATCCGAAGGAAATTGAATGACAGATCCTTTCTGACCTTATGGATTTCGACTCAGTTAGACTACACAGATAAGAGCAGTATGACTTTTGGATGAAAATCTAGAAACTTTCATCGATATACGAGAACTCGATCCTACCATTGCTATAGATCTCAAATATACTCAGGAGGATAATGTGATGGAGTTTGCCTTTTATCCAAAGGATACAAAACCCCTACTCAGGCGTGAGGTTGCTATGATGCTCACTGAATCTCAAAGATACCTCAAGAGGACAGCATGAGATGAATATAGTCTCATCGTCTATGATGCATGACGCTCACAGAAGGCTCAAGAATATCTCTGGGAATGGGCAGTGAAAAATAGTAAAACAGAATATGTCGCAGAGCCTAAAAAAGGCTCTATGCATACCTTCGGATGTGCAGTCGATGTATCTATACTCCGAAATGGAGTACCGCTCGATATGGGTGCATGATTCGATGAGCTCGATGAGATAGCAGAGCCAAGAAAAGAAGAGAAATTCTTCTCAGAATGAAGACTTACAAAGAGGCATCTCGAGAATCGGAGACTTCTGAGGGAAGTGATGTCCGCAGGGGGATTTTCGGATATAGACTCTGAGTGGTGGCACTTCGAAACCCCAGATGATGATGATCTTTACTGAAGGAGAAAAAATATACGAAAAAATCTCCCGAGAATTCCATAATTTTCTCTTGCATTTTCCCCACTTTCTTTATAATACGCGAGCTTCAACGTTTATCTTCCGAGGTACGATCCTTCGCTTTTCCCGAACAGGATCGCATTCTCGAAACATACCTCATGTGACAGTGTGAGTTATGTAATCATTATTTTTTATGGCTAAAAAACCTACTAAAGTCGTCAAACTCCAGCTCAAAGCAGGAATGGCGAATCCAGCACCTCCAGTCGGTACGGCTCTCGGGCCCACCGGTATCCAGATTGCTGAGTTCTGTAAACAGTTCAACGATAAAACAAAAGATCAGATGGGGAAGGTACTTCCTACCGTCATCAATATCTATGAAGATCGAAGCTTTGACTTCTATACCAAGCAACCTCCTATGACATGGTGGATCAAAGATGCACTCAAGCTCGCATCTGGATCGAAAGAGGCTCATAAGACAAAAGTCGGACATCTCACGATGGCGCAACTCAAGACCATTGCCGAAGGCAAAATGCCAGATCTCAATGCAAATGATGTCGATATGGCTATGTCTATCGTAGCGGGTTCTGCTCGTTCTATGGGTATCACTTCGGATCTGAGAAAATAGTAATGAGTAGGATAGTGATTGGTAATTAGTAGAATGGAATATTCCCCCTAAAAACTAATTACTAATAACTATCCTACTACCATGACGCCATCGTCCAGTGGTTAAGACAACGGGTTTTCATCCCGTAGACCGGAGTTCAATTCTCCGTGGCGTTACCAAATAGTCAACCAAAAGAAAAATTCTCTGTTTTATATAGAGAATTTTTTGTTATACTTTCACTTACTTTATCCCTTACTTACCGCTTTATGGACGAAATGATCAAGAAACTCATGGCGAGTGGCGTATCATCCGATATGATCGAAAAACTGAAATCTGGACTCGGAGACAAATTCGAATCAGAAATCATGACAAACGGACTCAAGGTCGCTGCGACAAAACTCGGGATCGACGCGTCGACACTTCCGAATATCGACTTCAAGAATGCGATGGAAGCGATAGAGGAACTCACAGGAAAAGATGTCAATCGTGATGGAAAAATCGGTGATGGTGATGGAAAGACGGGTGTTATGGAGGCAGTAGAGAATGCAAAAGAGGCTGTCGCGAACTCTGATATGAGCGGACTCAAGAAAGTAGCTCAGACTCAGGGTGGAGGACTCCTCGCGAAGATCAAAGGTTTCTTTGGAGTGTAATAACAATTTTCTCTTTTTGTCATTCCCCAAGAGGAGAATTTGTTCCTAAAAAACAAAAAGATCCTCGCAAGGCGAGGATGACAAAAACCTAAAAGCTTTAAAAAAATCTCCCACGGTCAGGTGGGGGATTTTTATTTTTCTCATTTCTTATAGTAGAACCGACACTCTTCGCTTCCATTCAGGAGTTTGCGATTCGCGAGCCCGAATCTGACATCGACAGGATAGCTCGTGATGAACCCTCCTCCATTTTTACTTACTTCAGCAATAAGCTTCTTATAGATCTCGTCGAGGTCGTCACTTTCGAGACGTTTTCCGTAAGGAGGATTGGTGACTATGGCTTTAAGGCTCCTTTGTAAAGGAGCTGTCTGAAGCGAAGCGGAAGACTGAGGATTTTTTTCTGTTGGTTCATGGGAAAAATCTCCCGCCTCGTTTCACTTGGCACCCCCTTCGGTATAACTCGCCGCTAAAAGTGCGGACTCGAAATCTTTATAAAGAGGGCTTAAGAAATTCGAAACACTGAAAGTGATATCACTTCCTACTCCTGCTCTTTCTGCATTTGCCTTTGCTATTTCGATCATCCCAGGATCGATGTCGGAAGCGACTATCGTATATATCCCACTTGGATATACTTTCATGCGAGCGATGTTGCGTACACTCGTAAGTTCCTCGGCATCGTGGAAGGGAAGTGACTCGATACGAAATCTGCGATCTACTCATGGAGCGATACTGCGTGCCATCATCGCGGCTTCGATTGCTATCGTCCCTGATCAGCAAAATGGATCAGAAAGAGGCTCCTTGTATCTCCAGCCAGAGAATGCGACGAGTGCGGCGGCGAGATTTTCCTTGAGTGGTGCTTCGCCTGCCTCTTTCCTATAGCCACGCTTATGGAGAGGATCTCCCGTGACATCGAGGAGGATGTGAGCGATATCATCGACGATGAGGATGAGGATATGTACCTCTGCTTCGGTCGTATAGTTCGGAGTATGGAGTGTCGAGAATATCGCTTTCTGTCCGACTGCCTGGATTGTCGGAGTATGCGCGAGCTGAGACCTGGTCGATGAGGACTCTATGACTATGCGCTCCTCTCCTGTGAGGTAGTCTCACCAGGTGATATCTGCAAGGGTGTCATGGAGTGAGTCGAAGTCGATGATCTTCGCATTTGCGATCTCCATGTAGACTCTATTCGCGAATCGGCTTCCGATGAGGAGGCGATAAAGGACCTCGAGTGACCCCTTTCCACTTACGAGTCGGTCCTGTCCTGTCGTCTCGGTAAGTCCGAGCCTCTCACTCTCTCGGCATACGAGCGACTCGAGTCCTGACTGACAGGTGATGGTGATATGGATATTTTCTCGGTCGTATGAAGAGCTATTTTGCTTTTTCGGTGTGTGGGATATGATTTTCATGGAGGTGAGTATATGAGAAATTTATGAATGTCAAAAATTGCTTTATTAGCATATATATGTTATAATATGTATATAATTTTTTAGATATGCGACTTCTTTCGGCTGTAAAATATATTATTTCTTCTTCAGAGCTCGAACCTGGGGAACAAAAAATAATTGACGAAATATGTAGTCTTAAGTGAAGATTACTAGAGTTTTCTTGACCTATTTCCGAATTGAGTGACCCGAATCTCAGCAAGAGATACGACAATCTCCTTTCTCGAATATCTGAGGTTAAGTCATTCCCCATTTTTCATACGAGAAAACAACGTAACATCAAATCCAATGGAGAATGAGACGAGTTACAAGTTTTATGACGTGAAGTACGAAGATTAATATTTGATATTAATGGACAGAGAAAGGTTCTTTGAGCCTCTAATGCTAAAATAAAAACAAGGGATATACTAGAACCAGCATCGGGGACAGTATTGATTTCTAATGCTGATGTACCTAAAACTTACTTCACTGGTGGGATAGACTTACCTTATATAGGACAACTTTTCACACGACTAAGAAACATTGAGGCTCGAGCTGCTCGATGATTGTCCGTTAATCCTGAAGAGGTAAAAATATTAGAAGAACAACTCAAAGCATTCGATACAGATTTTTCCTGAGAGTTGGCCAGTCTAACTAGGATTATAAAATACTCATGAGCTGACAAAGTTCCATCTCCAAATACAAGTTCACTACGTGCTTCTCAGAGTGAATCTCAAGTACAAGAAAATACAACTCCCTTGGAAAATACAAGAATGATAGAGTACATAAATATGCTGTTAAAATGACCAATCAACTACGATCTTTCCAGTACAAAAACAAACTGACATACGAGCTTCTGAGACGGATCTTTTGTAAAAATGATACTTCGCCCTCTTTTACAAAACTTGAAAGGGATAATTCTCCTTTGGGGAGACCATGTTGATGTTCAAAATATATCATGGAAAGATATTATTACTCTATCTGAAAAGGTCATGGATGATAGAGATGCAGCTCGTCTTCATTTTATCTGACTTTTAAAAAAAAGAGATTTGAAACTTCACTGGAAAAGACTTATACCCCAACTGATTGAGGCTATAGAAGAGTTTTCAACTACGAGATACTATCGAGACAGTTCTAAAGTGCCATTGAGAAATGTTATAGATGCACTAAAGCATAATCTCCCACGCTCATAGACCTTTTCCTCTTGCTTTTCCCTCATTTCTCTATAAAAATGAGGCATGATTATCACCCCTCTCTGACATACCGAATTCCTCGTCGATATCGCCAATAGCGAGTGAGAAAATATCCGAATCCTCGTCGACTCGTGGCTCTCTGACTACGTCGTCGGAGACCTCATGGAACGTACAGTGAAAGTGCGACTCGATCCTGAGAAAATAGAGACGATAGATGCGATCTATATTTCTCACTCACATACCGATCACCTCGATCCATATACACTCAGGGAGATATATGCGCATGCGAATCCTGTCCTCATCATACCATTCACCCTAGGGTATCTCAAGCCACTTCTTCATGAATACCTTCCGAAGGCTGAAATAGTCGTCCTAAAAAATCATGAAATCTATACGCTTCGTGGTATAGAAATATCGGGACATATGTGGGAGAATCCTGAGATTACCAATGAAGATGATGTCATGATGATTTCGGTCGCTTCAGAAAAAGAATTTCTCTTTGCCGAGATTGACTCAGAGCCAGACAGAGAAAGCCTCGAAGTAGCGAAATCCCTCTATCGTCTCATGACGAAACGTGACTATGAGACCGTGCTCTATATCGCATCACGGAATGTCCTCGAAGCAGCAGTTCCTGTCCTCGAGCTCTCGCCTTCGAAGTGGGCATCCTTTCGAGCAGAGTTCATCGCAGGACAAAAAGAAGATATGATATTCTCCTATGAGAAACATGAGTACGAAGAGTTCGCGAGTTTTCCGCGGATTTTCGAGATTCCAGGCTTTGCTCGAGGATTCGTCGGACAAGGGGTCGCCTATCCAGAGAGCCTCTCAGAGGAGCTTTTCTCGTACCAGATTTTTCCACTTCCTGAGATTGCTTCACTCGAGTCCGACCTCGCACGTGAGCGGGGTTATGAGTTCTCACAGAAAGCTCTCGTAGCAGGGAGGCAGTATCGAGTGGAGGATTGAACGATCGAACAGGGAAGGAAAGAGTGTCTGATAGGAACCCTCGAGGTATCCCAAAAAGAGAAAAAAGATTCTCCATGAGTCTCAGAAAGAAAATACGCATCATGACCACTCATGCCCCGAGATTTCTCTGAGAGTGATATCTCTCTAGGGAAAGTGAAAATCCTCGAAGTGCTACATTCCCGATTTCTCCCATATTTTTCTGCCTCACCTGTAGCAAGTCTGCGAGATGCTCTGATCCAAAACGATGGAGTCTATAGGATAGTGTTCAGAGTGCAGAATGAAAAAAAAATTATCTTCGAATATTCGACCGCTCGAATCGGCTTTCTCGAAGTCTCCTACAGTGAAAAAATGTCTATCGACGAAGACTACTATCTCTCGGATATCCTCGACTTTCTCGAAGGACGGCAAGATCTCTATTCGAATTTCTGGCATACACTCGATCCGAAAAAAGCCTATCGCCTCTGGATGTGTCTCGGAGCTAACTATATGAATCATGATCTCGTCGAGCGGAAATATAGGCTCCACTTCGAGCGAGCAAAAGAGGGGAAGACGGCGGATGAATGGGTAGAGAAAATATACCGAGAGATCTTCTAAGAAATTCCTTAAAGTTATAATTTACCTCTTCTTTGTTTTCTTAATTCATCCCGAACCAACTTGAGCGTATCTCTATCAAATCAAGTTATTCAGAGAATTTTTCATTGAAACTCTAAGATTCGTCTGGTAGTACTTGATCAGTTAAATTCAATACTTTTCAACCACTTCGGAAGCCAATTTGGATCAGGAAGTTTTGATTGAACACTTTCTCATCTGCTATTTACGGACATATTCGTCGGATGTAGGTTTGCTCATGTATCTTCAGCAAAGATGTTCGCATATCCAATGCTTATCGTTGCTATTCTTGCATTTACAGTATCTTCTCGCATAGCCTTTAGCATGTAGTCTCTATATGCTACCGAGTGACGTGTTTCATCTTTTGAGAGAGTCATATATATGCTCTTAATCAGAGGTTCGGTGTGCCATTTTGCAGCAGCAGCATACCACTCACCTAAACGTATCTCACCACAGAGATGGAGCATGAGCGTATTAAGTTTAGGGTTCTCATCATATTTTACTTCATCGATTCTATCTATTTCTTCCTGGGTAGGTACAAAGTCTTTTCGGAACCTCCGAAGATACTCCATAAGTACAGCTGAATGTTGTTGCTCTTCAGGATACCACAGAACATTAATAAATCTCGTAAAGTCTGCATCATCTTGATTCTCTTGTTGAAACATTCGTGCTGCTTGATCAGCCGCACGTTCGGTTATAGCATTAAATTTTATAGTAAGAGCTTGTGCGTCTGTGATCTTAGATGGATCAAACAAATCCCAATCAATTCCATTTCTATTTGCATCTGTTTTTTGATTCAAATTCCAAGCTCATTTTCTATGGCGAGAAATGAGAGTCGGGAAGACAAGAATATTAGACGCTCACAGAGCTGTTCATGTTACTAGCGTTTTAGTTCCATCACTCCTTGTTCCAGGTGGTAATACTATCCCTCAAGGACTCATGCTTTCGCCTCAAGCCATATTCTCAATAATTAGAGTCTAAACTTCTCTAATTATAATAATGTTCTTATTTTTGCAATAGCACTTTCTTGCAAAACAACTATTGTCTACTATTATTATCTATAAATATGCATCTTCCCGCTTATCTCATCCTCTGTCTCTTCGCATGACTCCTCTCAGTCGTACGAGTATATATCACTGACTCGGTAGATCTCGGTGGTCTTATATGGAATCTGATCCTCGCATTTCTCCCGTATATTTTCGCACTCGGATATACTACATGGAAGGGAAGTGTGAAGTGGCTCATGCTCTTTTTCTGGATATTTTTCCTGCCGAATAGTTTCTATATCTTCACCGATTTCGTGCATCTTCACGAACATCATGAGATGATCTACTTCGATATCGTCTACATATCGGCGATGTCGCTCGCAGGACTGATATCGGGATACGCGTCTCTCGAGCTCATCCACCGAGAGTGGAATATCCACTATCATAGACGACTCGCATGGATACTCACCACTCTCTCGATCCTCCTCGCGACCGTCTGAGTATATATTGGACGATTCCTCCGATTTAATACGTGGGATATCTGGCATGATCCGCTCGATCTCGTACGAGAGATATGGACACTTCTCCTCTCGAATGGTCGTACATGGCATATCGCCGATGCGACTCGACTCACGGAAAGTCGACTCTTCGAGGTCGGTGCTATGGGACTCTGGCAATTCGTGTTGCTCTATGGATCATTCTTCTTCCTCGTCTATGCATATCTCTATCACGCGAGGAAGAGATAAAAATTTGGATTTTCCTAGAAAAAGTCTATAATCCTTCTATGTCAAATATCACAAACATCGAAGAATTCAGCCAAAGGCTCCGCAAAGATCTCGGTGATCATTTTGATATAATGATGGCTGGAAGGCGCCTGCTCAAAAAGCTCGAGTCTAAAACAGTAGTAAAATAAATATATATGAGGCCTCGACTTACAGATCCAGCATATTCCGATATCCTGCTTTTTGTAGAGCAATACCAAGATTTTCTTACGAAGCCTTTTTTCGATACGGGACTAGAAGTGGAAGAGCAAATTCGAGACGGATATATCGATGACGGTGATGCTCTTGGTAGAGAAATCTATACACAGATAATGACATCTCTTTCAGGGGAGATTGTCCCATATGAAAACCTTCTTAGTGATAAAAGACTATCTGTGACTCGACTTGGAAGTCGGCTTATTTTTGTCCACTATATTGAGAAAAATTCAGAAAGAGAAGTAGTTCAGGTAGAAATTTTCCATCGATAATATGTCACCAGTCCAAAAGCATCTTCACGTCATCGGTATCGGAGGGATCGGAGTATCAGCACTGGCTCGATATTACCACTATCTCGGGTATACAGTCTCAGGATCTGATGGAGCGGATTCACCATTTCTCGCGACCCTTCGAAGTGAGGGATTCGAGATTTTTATCTGACACAAGGGTGAAAATCTCCCCGATGATACCGACCTCGTCATCTACTCTGAGGCGATCATCACCAAGCCTGACCTCACGCCAGAGGAGCAGATATATGGGAATCCTGAGCTTGCGAAAGCGCGAGATCTGAAAATAAAACATCTCTCCTATCCTGTCGCACTCGGTGAAGTGTTCAATGCGAAACAAGGAATCGCGATCACTGGATCACATGGCAAGAGTACGACGACAGCGATGGCCACGATCATGCTCGCGAACGAATACAAGGATAATCCGACTATTACGATCCCTGATGATGGAGCATTTGCCTATATGCCTACGGCACCTGGAACGAGTGCGATCATCGGGACACAGGTCCCACAGCTTGGGAATACCAATTTCTATAGCGAAGCCCACACAGATAATTTCGTCATCGAGGCGTGCGAGTACAAACGATCATTTCTCCAGTATCGTCCATATATCACAGTCATCACGAATATCGATCTCGATCATCTCGATTACTATAAGTCCCTCGAAGACTATATTTCTGCATTCCAGTCGATCGTGGATCAGACTTCGGGATTTGTGATCATCTCGGCAGACGATGAGAACTCTCGAAGACTCATCATCCCAGAAGAGAAAAAAATCATCGTAGGGTTTAATCCCCTTTGTAAAGGGGGGCAAGGGGGATTTGATTCCGAAAATCCTGAGCCAAATCCTCAGTCACTACGTGACAGCTCCTTTACAAAAGGAGCCTATATCACCTACTTCCCACGAGTGGAAGAAATAGTCGACGGTGAGAAAAAAATCTACACTGTCGATAAGACTATGCCGATTCCCGATATGCATCTCCAAGTTCCAGGAGATCATCTCCTCCAGGATGCTCGTCTTGCTTATACTGTCGGAAGACTTCTCGGGATGAAAGATGAGATTATCGCACCAAAACTCGAGTCATACAAATGATCATGGCGAAGGTCAGAGATCGTCGGTACTACGCAACATGGGAATATCCTCATGTCTGACTATGGCCACCATCCGAACGAGATCCGCCCGACACTTCAAGCGGTCAAATCTAAATACCCTGATAAAAAACTCTTTGTCGCCTTCCAGCCACACCAGTACTCTCGCACTCGAGAACTCCTAGGAGAATTCGCGACCTCATTCGCCGACGCTGATATTCTCATCATTCCGAATATCTATTTCTCCCGAGATAAGAAAGAAGATGTCGACTGGATGACGACGGAAAAGCTCGTAGCAGAAATAGCGAATCATCAGTCACAGGTCACGAACGGAAATGGACTCGAAAATACTCTCGAGATAATACGAACATACGATCGAGAACATCCAGACAGTTCGATCATCTTGCTTCTCGGAGCAGGAGATCTCGATGGACTGAGAGAGCAGATTATATAAAAAAATCTATGGAGTACTGAGTGAGACTGATATCCCAGCGTTAGAACTACCATAAAAACCTTCTTTCACGGTACTAGCAAAAACATTTTTTATTTCATCTTGTAACTGAGGATCGAGACTGCTGAGATCATTAGGTTTTAAAAATACTGATGTATTTTGACCGGAACCCCCCGCTATTGTTCTCATATCAACACCAAGATTTAATAGCCGATTTACTAGAGCTAATCATCTTTCTGTGAGAGCGGAACTTCATTGTCCTGGGTAGACAAAAGCTCTTGCAAATCCTTCCTTTTTTATGAACGCTGCTTCGTTAGCAATTTTTGCCTCGATTTCATCATGGGATGGCATGAATGTGATCATATGATTTATAATTACGGATATACACTATATTACCTCTTCTTCTTCTTTTAGTCAAATTTCCGAACTCTTTTGCCTTTTTCAGATTTCCCCTATACTCATAATACATGAATCTCTCACCATTCCATCTCGTTTGGACGACTATCGCGACACTCGTCGTATCTCACTTCGGGGCGAACTACCTGAAAGATATCACACCGAGAGGATATCTCTTTTGGTTTACTATCTTGAACCTGATTCTCGGATTTCTCTTTATGTAGTTTTGCATTCTTCTAGAGTTTCCCTATAATCTTCCCATGAACAATACACGTCTCGGCATACGTATCGCCTGACCTGCTGGTCTCGGTATGCACTCGATCATGGATATCGTCGCGACGACTTTCGCTTCGCTCGGTCATCATGTCATCACGGATAGCGAATATCAGTCCATCATCAAGTGAGGACTCAATTTCTACGATGTGAATATCTGTGAATCGAAGCCCTATATCGCGCGACATATCGATATCCTGATCGCGCTCAATGAGAAAAATATCCTCCCGAACCTCGTCGATCTGAGAGATGGAGGAGTCATCATCGCCAGTAAAAAATGGATCGATCTCCTCGAAAAAACTCTTCCCGATATCCGTACTCGATATACTGTCTATGATCCCGAGATCACGGATAAGTACGAGAACACCTACCTTCTCGGTATCCTCGCCGGTATCCTCGGTGTTGGGCCGACACCATTCGAGCTCGCAGTCGTGAAGTCGTTCCGACGAAAGTGAGAAGAGGTCGTCGCCAAAAACATAGAAATACTCAGAGAATATAGTCAGAAATATATACAAAAATCTACACTCATCCTTCCTCCTCCTGGAGAGAAGCCTAGACAGATGATCTATGGAAATAAGGCGCTTGCCTATGGTGCGATCGAGTCTGATCTCGAGTACTTCTCTGCGTATCCTATGACTCCTGCATCGAGTGTCCTCACCGAGATCGTGAACTCGAAGCGCGTCACCTGTCTCCAGGCAGAGGATGAGATCGCCGTCATGAATACCGCACTTGGAGCTTCATTTACCGGGAAGCGCGCGATGGTAGCGACGAGTGGTGGAGGATTCGCCCTCATGACTGAGGCACTCTCCTTTGCAGCTCAGGCAGAGTTCCCAGTGGTTGCGATCCTCTCACAGCGAGCAGGTCCGAGTACGGGTACGCCTACATATCACGAGCAGTCAGAAATATCCTATGCACTCGTTCCCACATTTGGCTGAGGAGATCATGTCGTCCTTGTCCCATCGACGATGGAAGAGTGATATACGATGGCAGGCCAAGCGCTAAACATCGCTCAGAAATACCAGACAACCGTCATCATCCTCACGGATAAGCAATACTCTGAAGGGAAGGTGACCTATAGAGAGCTCACTCCCGCTCCAGTCGATCGTGGAAAACTTCTCGAGATTCCACCCGAGTGATACAAGCGCTACGAGATCACTGATGATGGAGTATCGCCCTATGTCCGAGTCGGTACGGAGAGTGGTGACTTCATCGCGACATCGTATGAGCATGATGAGTATGGTACGACGACAGAGGAGATGCATATGAAGGTCTCTATGACCGAGAAACGTGCTCGCAAGCTCCAAGATTTCTATAAAAAAGAAGGGATCATCGGCTATCGTGTGGTGAATCCTACAGCCAAAAAAATGATCCTAACACTCTCCTTCACCGCGTATACAGCCGAGGCATGGTGTGATGCGAATCCTGACTGGGGCATGATCGTCGTGACCTGTCTGAAGCCTCTCGATGCTCGCATGCGAGATGTGATCATATGACTTGAGCGAGTTGTCTTCGTCGAATCGAACTACTCATGACAGCTCGAAGACAATGTGACCAAAGAGTTCGGACTCAGATTTGTCCCATGACTCGAGATAACTCACATGAGAAAGTATAATCTCTTGCCGTTCTACATGGAAGACTTCGAATCACTTACCAAATAATTATGCGATCTTGACTCACAGACATCCAGTGGTGCCCGGGGTGTGGAGACTTCCTCATCATCATGGCGATCAAAAATGCATTCAAAGAACTCGGTATCCCCTCACATAAGCGTGTCGTCGTCTCATGAGTGGGTTGCTCAGGAAAGGCATCGCAGTACGTCGATGGTTATGCAGCAGAGACGCTTCATGGTCGCGCGATCCCATTCGCCACAGGGGTGAAACTCGCTGATCCAGAACTTACTGTCGTCGTCATGGGTGGTGATGGTGATGGCTATGGTATCGGTATGGGTCACTTCATTCACGCCTGCCGCCGCGATCTCGATATCACCTATATCGTGTTCAATAACGAGAACTACGCACTCACCACAGGCCAATCCTCTCCGACGACTCCGATCGGTGCGGTGACTAAGACTGCTCCAGAAGGGAATACGACGAATCCTCTCGATCCAGTCGCTCTCGCGAGTCATGCTGGATGCTCATTCTCGAAAAAAGCCCACTCGAAAAAATTCGCCGAACTCAAAGAAGTAATCAAAGAAGCTATCCTTCATAAGTGATTCGCGCATATCGATGTCGAGCAGGACTGTCCGAGTTTTAGAAGATGGGCAAGCTAACTTCCGTATATTATGCCAATAAAATTAGTAATGTATACGAATGTACTTTTTCTTTTACCTATTTTTACTTCATTGTATCAAAGAGAATGGATATATTTTACACTTTCATTATCTATAGGTATAATGAGTGCATCGTTTCATTTTTTAGAATATAAAAAAGATAGCAGATTCCTCTCTTTGCGAACATATGACAGGATTCTTTCAGGGGTATGCTATGCGTATATGATATATTTTAGTATTGTATTTCTCTCTTTCCAAAATACACTTATCGCTTTCTTAGGACTTGCTTTTTCAGTTATTTTATATATCTATAGTAAGTTACAAAAAATACAAGAAAAAGAATATTTTTGGCATACGCTTTTTCATATTTGCATTTCACTCGTTGCTGGTACAATTGTTTTACTTAAATAAATTATTTTCATTGTTAATTCTCCTCCCCACCGACACATGCTATGGTCTCGCAGGCTCTTTCACGAAAGAGAATTTTTATGCTGTCAATACTCTCAAGTGACGTGATGAAACGAAGCGACTCGCTCTTCTCGTGAAGGATTTCGATGATATGAAGAACTATATCGAGATATCAGATGAGCAGATAGAGTTCCTGAGAAACTATCCTCATCCCTGGAGCTTCCTCGGGAAGAGGAAGTGAGATTTTCCACTTCCTCCCTGGATGGATAGTGAGAAATACTCGATGATCTCGCTTCGAGTCGCTGAGAACTGTATAGATACAAATATTCGCAATATACTGGAATACCCACTGTTTCTCACTTCTGCGAATCTCTCATGATCGAGAGAATCAAAAACTCTCGCTGAGGCGAGAGAGTATTTTCCAGAAGTAGAGTGATATGATGATGGCATATGTGATCGTCCACCTTCAGATATCTTCTCACAGGGTGAGAGTGGGGAGATTATGTATCTAAGGAAGAATTATCAGTAGCGACTTCATTACTAAGGATAGTTGGGATTTGAGGCTGAGCTATGTTTAATGGATAAAGACTTACTATCACGGGTTTCTGTTGAGAATCATTAAGGATAACGACTTGATTTTTTAGGTGCTGTCTCATCTCTTCCACTGAGTATGTATTCGCTAGGTCGAGGAGAGTTTTGCGTAGGTGTTTCCCGAAATTCTCTCTTAGGAGCTCTCCTATTTCATTGTGTTTTAGTCACATTCATAGGATTTTTAATTTCTGAGTTTTTGATACTGTAGAGAAAAATAATGCCCAAAAAATCATCATGGTTTGTTCATTATTAGTATCAAGAGAGACTCAATCTAAGTTCACTCAGTTTTTCTCTGACTTATTTCTGAGTCCAAGGCCTATTTCTACCCTACCTCGACTATTTTCTGAAGAGGACATATATTTCATGAGCATCTCCACAGTTTCTACTGAGTACGTTCTTGGGAGATTACGTACACAAAGAACGAGTCTCTGATAGTCAGCTTCGATATTTGGACTCCTTCCTTGTATAAATGGCTTCTGCACGGAACTAAGCATATCTTTTATTCCACGTTATCTGCCGTTTCGCGTAGTTTCGCGAATGCTGTGCCACGAGGGCGATGGTCTCATCGAGTGTATGGAGTCACTCGAAGTGTTCTACGACTTCTCGGTATCCGATGGTCGTGAGGCCTGGGCAGTGAGAAGTAAATCTATCCATATTATATCTCACTTCTTCTAGGAGTCAAGATTTAAACATTCATGTGACGCGAGCATCGATATTCTCATAGAGTTTTTTTCTATTTTTTTCGCTATCCGTATAGGGTGTGAGGAAGAGGGGAGAGAATCTCGGTTTTTTGGTATCATGTGAGTCACGTTTCGACTTTCCTGTATCGCGTATCACCTCGAGTCCGCGCATGATATAGCGATAGTTACCGACTTCGAGCTCATGTGCATACTCGGGATCGACTACCTCTAGCATCTTCCAGAGGGCTTCATTTCACTCTTTTTGTCGTATCTCTTCGAGCTCTTCTCGATACTTCCAGTCGGGAGGATTCTCAGGGTAGTCCATATCGTAGAGGATAGCGTCGATGTAGAGTCACGTTCATCAGCAGACGATAAAAAGCTCTGAAAAACTGCGAGCTTTGCATACGATCTTATCAGCATTTGCTTTGCAAATTGCGGATAATCTCGGAACTTCATCGTCAGTTTTAGATTTTTCTCGATCACTTACATATCAGTAAGCTCACTTCGAAAAATCTTCACTTCCTCGAATTTCTTGTTTTTGAGAATTTTTACTTATTTTCACATGCTCGAAAATACGATCCACTCATCTTCGAAAATCCACCATCGAGTACTTCTCGCTTGGGTCGATAATATCGATCATATGGTGGGGAATCCCTCTCATTTCTGCTTCAGTGATCTTGCCTGTACCTATATCGAGCCCACGATAGATCTGACGAGAATCAGCAGAGATGATCTCTGTATTCAGGTATTTAGCTATCTCCAGAGAAAGTGTGGTCTTCCCGCATGCCGTCGGTCCATAGATGACGATGATCTTCGGTCTCTCTGATTTCTCCTCGAGATACCGATCGATCTCCTCTCGAAAAAAGCTGAGCATAGAGCTATGGTTTTAGTGAAGGAGGTGTATGGGTAGTATCTATATATCTGTCTATATCTTCGATCAGTGAGATCACTATAGAAAAAAGTGGAACTCCTATGAGAAGGCCGATAAGTCCGAAAAAGTGCTCAGAAATGATAAGAATCACAAATGTGATAAACATCGGAAAGTGGACATATGAGGAGACAATTTTCGGATTTAAGTAGTACGCCTCTACTGCGTGTACTATAGCTATCATGAGGAGACAAAATGTCACCATAGTGAAGCCATCTCCCTGAGGGGCACCATATCCATATGCGAGTATGAGGATGGGGACTCATGAGATAAATGTCCCGAATACAGGGATAAATCCACAGATAAATACGATAAGTGAAAGTGTGAAGATAAAAGGAAAAGCCTCGCCACCATGGGAAAAACTGATGATGAGTAGTCCCACTATAGTGAGTATAGCGTTGACCAGAGCAATAATAGACTGAGCCTTGAATACTAATCCAAATCATGTTCCCATTTTTTTCGCTATCACTGCCCATTCATCGTAGAGAAATCGGAAATTTCCTCTTTTTATCTGTGAGAGAAATCGGTCTATCCGAAACCGATCTATGATAAATATATACGAGAGTATAAGTGCTATGAGAAACTTCGTAAATATGATACCAGCATTCTTGATATATATAAAAGCTGTCTGTCCGAGAGATTCGAGATTTTTCGAGCTTACGACATCCCCGATCATATTATTGAGTCAGAGTTTTAGGCTCGTACCTGCTTCTATCCTAGCTATGAAGTCCTGTCACTGGATAGCAATTTTCTGAGAATCCTTGAGAAAATCTCCTACTTCGTCTCTTATTTGAGGGATGATATTTATGAAGATAAATACAAGAATCCCGATAAATACGATGTAGAGTCCAGTGATCACGATATTCACGGTTCCATATTTTTTCGCGATGCGATGAGGGCTATCTGCTTTTCACTTTTCTCACCAGCTATGTATCCTATGGGCGAGATAGGTCCCCAGCTCAAGAAATATATAAGCAAAGAGAAATGTCACAAAAAAGAGCATGAGAAAATCCCTGAGCGCATATCCTATAAGGAAGAGAAGGGAATAAGCAATGAGCTTTTTGAGAAAGAGTTCTCCGAGGATGATAGAGAGAAATGTGCGGAGGAGAGACATAGGAAAAGAAATGAAAGAATAATCTAAAATATTTCGTTTACTGCATGAGAGAGACTATTTTCTGATTTCGCATCGAGAGTACACTCGAGGCTCCATTCTCCACCGAAAGTACTCATGAGTACTTCGACGAGACTATTTTTTGCGATGGCTTTGTCGACTCTATCATAGTTCCACTTTTTCGGAAATATGAGCGTGAGCTTTTTTTCTTCTATTTTGAAGCGTGCAGTTTTCACATCACTCATGAGTCCTGTCGACTTGAGATTTTCGATAAATAGGGGAAATGAGAAAACTTTTGTATGAGTATCAGAGATGATACCAGGAGGAGTTTCTCTGAGTGAAGTGGTATCCTCAGTCACTATAGCTCTGAGCTCATTTGGAGGTTTTTCTTCGATTTTCACTTCTTTTTTCGTTGATTCTTTTACGATCGTAGAAGGGAGCGATTTTTCTACTTTGACCTCATGATCTCTCATCTCTGCCTGATTTCACTCTCACTTCGCGAGAGCGAGAAGTGTGATCTCGATGAGCATCATGCTATCGGGAATGCTGCGTACTTTCCCATATGCATCCTGTATCTTAGCGAAAAGATCGTGATAGACATGGAATAGTCCATCGTCGAGATGTGCCATCATGAGATCACGGAGCTTATACATGAGCTGTTCGAAAAATGATCGAGGTAGTACATGTCGCTCGCGGAGTCGATCGATGATTTCTAGGACTGTAGCGGTGTTGCCTCTTCGGAGCTCAGTAATGATGCTTTCGATAAATTCATCTTCGAGAAGTGAGAGCGTATGACGGACATGCTCAGTCGTGACCTCACTATCGATCATATTTTGTTCGAGGAGTGTGAGAGCATCGCGAAGTCATCCGCGTGCGGATTTTGCGATGATCTGGAGTGCTTCTCAGTCTGCCTGTATCCCTTCCGTTTTACACACGTACTCGAGTCGAGTGATGATATCTTCGATACTGATCTTCCTGAAATCGAAGCGAAGTGTACGAGAGCGGATCGTCTCAGGCACTTTCTCTATCTCCGTCGTCGCGAGGATGAATTTCACATGACTTGGTGGTTCTTCGAGAGTTTTGAGAAGCGCATTGAACGCTCCCGTCGAGAGCATATGGACTTCGTCTATGATGTAGACTTTGTATTTCCCCTGATTGGGTTCGAACCGTGCTCGCTCGATAAGCTCACGGATATTATCGACTCAGGTATTGCTCGCTGCATCGATCTCGATTATATCGAGCATCGTTTCATCGTCGAAAGCTCTACAGTTCGCACATGCATGACACGGATTTCACTCACGGACATCGGTACAGTTGATTGCTTTCGCGAGGATGCGCGCGCTCGTGGTCTTTCCTGTTCCACGAGAACCATGAAAGAGGTAGGCATGACTCACTCGCCCTGATTTTATACTATTTCGCAGTATCGTCGTGATGTATTCCTGGCCGATGACGGAGTCCCAGTCTTTCGGTCTATATTTCGTGTACAGTGACATGATCTTACTATATAGAAAAGAGAGAAAAATACAAAAAAATCCCTCTGGGGAGGGGGGATTATTTTTTTGGATAACTCTATTTGAGTTTCAGACCCGTTTCTAGTAGGAGTTTCATTGATTCTAGAGATATGAGTACGATAGATGTTTGTAGGTCTTTGTGTGAATCCATACCTCATCGGGCGCGCTCTTTCCTTATGTCCGCTAAAACTATTTCTATACCCTTTATATAAATTCTTGTCCGTTCAGTTCCTTGCTTTCATCGCACCATTTTATTGATTTGTATAGTTTTTTTCGATAATAATCTCTTACCTTTTCTCATGTCTCCCATAAATTCATTATCACACTCAAATGGATCCAAATCACAGTTATCAAAAAATATAGGAAGTTCATCTGAGAGTCTTTCTAAAAGTATTGAGGCATCATCTTCAAATTGAGTAAGTATCTTTTCATCAGGATTATTTTGAGGCGGATTATTATTAGTGGTGGGATAACTTTGTGACGGGGGTGGATTATTATTGGTAGGAGTTCTTATAGGTTCAGGATATACAGGAGGAGTCGCGATATCTATTACTGGTGTGGCTATAGGAGGTGCTACTATGCCAAAAAGATCTTTTACTTTATTACAGCTTCCATTTGAGCAAGAGGGTGTTATATTCGAATTGTGTCGAAATGATCCATACATTCATTTATTGGTATTCCCTTCGCAATACTGTACAAAATCAATCGCAGCAGATTTTAGTATACTACCCTCCATAATGTATTCATGGACGTAAAAACCTCAGAGAATGATATTGCATCCTCGACCATCTCAGGAAATATCAATACCATTGTATCAATCACGAAATGCATTTCGTTTTGCTGGATAGAATTTTCCAAGATCTGTCAGTGCTTTTCCATTCTCAGCACTAAATTCAGCATTCATCCAAGAAATTGCAAAAGATGATAGTTGTATGCTAATAGTATTTGCACTCGCATTTGATGGATTTATCTTATCTCATTTAGATGTATCGAATGTCGTATACTTTCATTGTCCTATATAGTCACCGTAATCGCTCTCCCAAGTAAGAGTGGAAGCACTTGCATATGAGCATAGGCTCATACCTATGATGAGGGCAATAAAAACAGGAGTGTAGCGCATAAATGTAATTAAAATTATATTAAGCTTACTATATAGAAAAGCGAGAAAAATACAAAAAAATCCCTGAAAGGGAGATTCGTGTTGGATTTTCTCTACTCCTTTCCTCTCCAGTTCGTTCCCACGATCTTCTCTACCCACCCGAATACATGTATAAATCTCCATTTCGGTCGCTTGCGGAAGCAGAGAAGATAGATAGCGAGATTGGAGAGAAAGAGATATACAGGATAGACGAGATCTTCGAATGCCCATGTACTTACAGCAAGTATCGCACAGAGTCCTGAGAGCCATCCGAGCATCCATGCGAGGCGATCCTCGGTTTCAGGATGTTTATAGAGCTTCGTGAAGATAGCCGTAGCCCCCATGGCGTCGATGAGAGTATTGGTCGTGAGGAGAAATATAGCGAGTCCACGATCAGTCATATGCAGTCACGCTACGAGCTCCGGACTATGTCTCGCGACTATCCAGAAGAGGAGAGAGAGCATAGATACTCAGAAGTAGAAGGCTTCTACTCGGTCCATCCGAGCAAATCCATAGCGAAATGCCAGTACGATGACGACGAGCTGCGTCATAGCGAATGCGAGCGAGAGCATGATCGTCGGAGTACTCCCGAGCTCGTAGCTCGATATCAGTATACAGATAGTCGCGATCTCATAGAGGAGCCAGCCGACGACATTGGGCTTTGTCTTTCCGCGTACGATCGAGTAGATATAGCGGAACATCGATGCATAGACTAGTATCATCGAGAGGATGAGAGCCACTGTATGGTATGAGAAATCAGAAAAATATGACATAGTATGATAGTAGCATATGTCGGATTTTTTTGCAAAAAATGATGATTTCCTTATAATTATCTCATGCAAGCAACACAGGACATACTCACACGACTACGTACTCCATCTATGCAAGAATACTTTCGGACTCGTGGATTTTCTCATGTGAGCCTTTTTGGATCATATGCTCGTGGTACGCCCAGCAAGGAAAGTGATCTCGATCTTCTCGTAGAGCGATCTGAGCGAGGATTTACTATATTTGATCTTTTTTCCTTCGAACGAGAACTTGCGAAAAAGCTCTGAGTCAAGGAAGTACAGATCACAATTAAGCCAAAACATCGGCAGGAACGCTTTGTTCTATTCGAGAAATATATACACGACGATCTTATCACTATTCTCGACTAAATATATATGGAAAAAAATAGAGAAAAAATTATTACTGATATGGTTCTCTTTCTCGATGATATAGAAAAATATCTAGAAGAAATAGGGCATAATGAAGAGAAGTTTTTTGAGTGATGAGTATATTATGACGCGATCATGCTGAAACTCGCTCTTATCTGAGAGTGGTGAGTACAGCTACAGGATACAAATATGAAAGATATTTCGAGTTTTCCATTTACAGAAATGCGATGACTCCGAAATCGTATCATCCATGATTATCTCTGAGTGAACGATGAGATTATCTGGGACGCACTCCTTCTCAAAAGAAAAGAACTCCGTAAGGCATTGCAAGATTTACTATAACTTTTTCTCTATAATCCTATGATCGATATCAAAATCCTCCGAACCAATCCTGAACTTGTCCGAAAAACGCTCCATGATAAAGTCGTGAAGTGAGTCGATCTCGATGAGGTCATCCGTCTCGACCTCGCTCGTACATCGCTCCAGCAAGAGCTCGATGAATTGCGAGCTTTAAGAAATAAATTGTCACACAGTCTTTGAGTTTGAACATGAAAACCTGCTATTGAATTGATTCAACAAGCTAAAGAATTGAAAGAAAAAATCCAGATGCTTGAGCCTGACTATGAAAAGACTGAAGCGGAGTTCCTCGCTATCTATAAACGTATCCCGAATATCGCGACCGCAGATACGCCTATCGGACTCACCGAAGAGGAGAATGTCGTGGTGAAGCAGTGGGGGAAGATCCGAGAATTCGACTTTCCCGTGAAGAATCACGCGGAGATCGCTGCTATCCGTGGCTGGATAGACAAGGAGCGTGCAGCGAATGTCGCGGGGTCACGATTTGCCTACCTCATGGGAGACCTCGTGAAGCTCCAGTTTGCTCTCATCCAGTGGGTCATGGATACTCTCGGTGATCGAGAAGTCCTCGCGAAAATAATAAAAGAAAATAATCTCTCAGTTTCAGATAAACCATTCATCCCTGTGCTTCCTCCGTACATGATCAAGACCGCTCCCTATGACGCGATGGATCGTCTCGAACCACGAGAGGAGCGATACAAGATCGAGTGACAAGACCTCTGGCTTCAGGGCTCTGCCGAGCATGTCCTCGGGTCTATGCATGCGGGTGAGATATTCGACGAGTCAGCTATGCCAGTCCGCTATCTCGGCTATGCGACCAGTTTCCGTGGTGAGGCTGGAACCTATGGGAAAGATATGGAAGGGATCATCCGTATGCATCAGTTCGATAAGCTCGAGATGGAGTCATTCTCATGCGCTGAGACCGCTCACGATGAGCACCTCCTCTTCTCGCTCCTCCAGGAACACCTCATGCAGTCTCTCGAAATCCCATACCAGAAACTGCAGAAATGTACCTTCGACATCGGGAAGCCAAATGCGAAATGATCTGACATCGAGGCATGGCTTCCAGGTCAGGGGAAGTATCGCGAGACGCATACAGCGGACTATATGAGTGACTATCAGGCTCGTAGACTCCAGACTCGTGTCCGTCGTACTTCGGGAGATGTCGAGCTCATCCATACCAACGATGCGACAGCATTTGCCTGCGGACGCGCACTCGTCGCGATCATGGAGAACTATCAGAACGCCGATGCGACGATCACTGTACCGAAGGTGTTGAGGAATTATATAGGAGGGAAGGAGATGATTTAGTTCTTAAACACAGCTTTTGCTGTGTTTTTTTATGTTGAAATTATGAAAAGAACGTTGCCAGAAAAAATAAATGCATTAGATAAACTTTTCAAAGAAAGAGTCTTGCCATGAGGCTTATCGGTTTATAAAGACGCAAAAAATATACTTCTAGATAAAGAAAATCATTCCATGCAAGCACACCTCACTCCTCCTGAAATAAATCTCTCATCTGAATCAAAAAAATTATTTTCGGAAATTCAAGATAACAATCTCTCTATTCTTGTTTGAAAAAATAACTCTTGAAAATCTTTACTATTAAAACAACTAACTACAAAACTTTGAGAAACAAAAAAATCTCATTTTGTGAGTGTAAATAGATATCAAAATTTTCAAACACTTCCAGAATATTCTCCAAATAATCGTGAAGTAGAAGATTATCGAAACTCATTCTTAAATAATTTACAACAACCACAGAACTCTGAGAATATTTTCATATCACTTAATCAGCTGATTAGTAAATTAAATGATACAAAGAGAGATAAGTTATTTGATTTAATGAAAGAATTTTTCTGAATGAATAGTGTTAGTTTGAAGCGGACTGTAGTTGACAATGATGCTTCGCAGAAATATGTTGATTGCGATTGAGTAAATCTTGCTTATATGAGTTCTGGCTTTCGGCTATGTATCTACCTATTAGCAGTTTTGCTCGATGATACATTTGATAGCTTTCTTATTGATGAGCCAGAGCTTGGTATTAGTCCAGAATTACAATATGAGTTAGCTTATATTTTACTGAATGAAGAAAATAGAAAGATTCATTTTCCGCATATTAGACATCTTATTCTTGCGACTCATTCAAGCATATTTCTTGATACAAGTAGTATGTATAATAACTACATGATTCAAAGAAATGGAAATGAAATCTCTATCAAAAAGACAACTGATATATCAGAGTTACGAAATATTCATTTCTTTCTTCTTGGGAATCGTTTTGAGACACTTTCTTTACCATCAGCAATCGTTTTAGTGGAATGAAAGACGGATAAGCAATTTATAGATTTTGTATTTGCAAAGCGTTTTCCAAGTAAGAAAATTAATGTTCAGTTTGGTGATAAGTGAAACTGAGAATGATGAGATGGAAAGATTGTTTCATTAGCATATAGGATAGCTAACACGCTAGATATACAATCAAGTCCTTATAAAACTCGTACTTTTGTCCTTTTGGATGCAAAAAATAGTACAAAAAAATGAAAGTTAATAACTTACTGATTTGACGATGATAATGTTATAGAATTTACTAAGAATGGTATAGAATACTATTATCCATCTCAAATTATTGATGATATTTTCTGAAAAGAGAGAGAATTAGAGATTGATGGTGATTATGTAAAGAAAGGTAGCATAAAAAAATCCAAGGATCAATTATGTAATGAAGTTATATCAAAAATTGATGAGAAATCTAAATTCCATGATGAATTTGAAGGTTTCCTTGCTAAGTTAGGTAAAGCAATTTGAATGTAACTTGAATTGGAAATCAATAACTGAGTGGAGCCTACGAGAATCGAACTCGTACTTATTCATTCGTAGTGAATCGTGCTACCATTATCACTAAGGCCCCGCTCAATCAGCGATGAGATGAAATTATATTCGATTTTTTAAAAAATCCAGTCTGTAGTAATATTCCACTGTAGTTCCTTGTCTTAAAATTTTCTTTGCTATCTCACGATATACATATAATATAAGGGCTTATTAACTTTTTTCTATGTTCACTCGATATCTTATCGCGCTCAGTGTGCTCACGCTTTCTGGCTGTACTCTCTCGGATATGGTCACGACTCCAGATAAGACAAATACTGGCGCACTCACTCAGACTGGCACGACTATAGACACAGGATCTGTCGATAACCAGCCACCACTCACAGAGGATATCTCAGGAAGTGGGGGAGTGTACTATCCGATATTTCAGGGACTCGAGACTCGAGCTATTCCCGTGAAGCATATGAAATGAGAGACGACGAAGATATCATTTACCAACTCTCTCGCAAAATCCATGCGTGTCGTCGTGACATTCCCTGCGACTTCCACAGGAGGCAATCTGAGACTCAGTCAGATCATCATGCCCGATGGGAATATGGATGGTCCATTCGGGACGGATAGTACCGTCGAACTCACGCAGTTCGGAGGATATGAGCTCATATTCCATGAGAACATGATGTCAGGTGATCCATGGTCAGGAAACGCTATCGTGACGATCACACTCATGGGGAAGTAGGATTTCTCTCACTTTCTCTTGCATTAATCATCCCATAGATATACTCGGATATATCTCTTAGTTTTTTGTATATGAAAAAATATCTCTTTCTTCTTCTCGCTCTCTTTGCCTTCACATCGACTGCAAGTGCAGCAACCCCGATTCTTGCCGGGAGTGATCACGATGCTCATGGCTGTATCAGTTCTGCTGGGTATACGTGGTCAGTACCGATGAAAGAGTGTATCCGAAGCTGGGAACACTATACTATCGAGGGTGACCCAGTGCCATCGACAGGAGTTGCGAAACTCGATGCGATGATCACAAAAAAAGCTGATAAGCTCACTTGAGAATTCTCCCAGAGTGCTGAAGAGGTACTCGCAAGTATGCCTGATAAAGTGATCCCCATAGGTCAGTATATGCTCAATATCTCCTATGAAGTCGTCTCGACAGGTGCTATCATAAGCGTGAAGATGACTGCCTATAGCTATCTCGGTGGAGCACATGGATCAGTTACTCTCTACACATGGAACTATGATACTCAGAAGGGTCGACTCATCCCACTCTGGCGCGTCATCACTCCTACGAAACTAAAACAAGTTGCGAAAAAAACAGAAATATCTCTCGAATCCTATTACCGAGAACAGGGATATGAACTCGATATGAAGTGGGCACGTGAGTGACTCGATCCGAAGAACCGAGCCAACTATAGTACCTTCACACTTCTTGCCGATCCTTCAGGAAAGCCGAGCGAAATGATGATCTACTTTGCTGACTACCAGATAGGTCCACATGCTATCGGGATGCCGACAGTGCGAGTCATACTTCCATCACTTTCGGTTACGGGCGGGAATGAGTAACAAGATCTTTTTGTAATCGCAGATTTTTCTCTATAATAGTATTCTCTACCCATTATTTTTTCCTTATGCGTTATCTCATTTCACTGGTTCTCCTCGTCGTTTCAGTTCTCGGACTCACTTCTCTGACATCGTCAGTAGGAGCCGCCACCACAGTTTCAGGAGAGACTCGTATCACTTCTCCGATCAAGCCGAGACCAGTGATCAAGGTAAAACTCACAGCTGCCGCGAAAGCAAAACTTCTCGAAATGAAAGAGAAACTCCTCGCAGATATAAAACTCCTCAAGGAAAGTATCGCGAAATACGATGCAGCAATATACGATATCAAGGTAAAAATCGACGCTCGAAAAAAAGCAGGAATCACAGATAATGCTGACCTCAAAGCAAAGATGAACGCTCTGATGAAAGCAAGAACTCTAGCAAAAAAAGATCTTGCCCTCCTCGTCGAGAAGCTCGCATACGTAGAGTCAAAACTCAAATAATATAAAGAAATAAAAATCCCCGAATGTTCGGGGATTATTTATGTTTCTTTTCATGATCGAGAAGCCATACTTTCCGCTCCAGTCCACCACCATATCCGACGAGTTTCCCACTTTTTCCGACGACTCGGTGGCAGGGGATGAGTATGGGGAAGTGATTGGTATGATTGGCTCCTCAGGTAGCACGGACAGCTTTCGGACTGCCGATCATCGTCGCTTCTTCGAGATAGTTCCGAGTCTCACCATAAGGGATCTGTTCGAGTGCTTTCCATGCCTTCATCTGGAACTCAGTTCCATATGGAGCCAGAGGAATAGTGAAATGCTTTCTCTTTCCTTCGAAGTACTCTGAGAGTTCTTTTTTTGTTTGTATCAGGACATTATTTTCTTTTTGTCATGTCGAAGCATGAGACATCTGCTCGTTTTCTGAGCAGATTCCTCCTACCGTCGGAATGACAAAACTGAGTCGCTTTTCGATCATCGCAAGTCTCTTCGAAAGTTCACTATGATCAGCGAATTCGAGGAGATGGAGACTATGCTCATCTGCGACGGCGATGAGGTCACCGAGCGGAGAAGATATCTTAGCAGAGGAGAGCATAGAAAGAAATAAAAGTGAGGATATGATAATCAGAAAGAAATTTTTTGCGAATGATTTATTCCATAATAGATACAGGATTTTTTTATTGTTTTTCCCTTCCTTTTGGCTACACTCTTCGTCATGATCCAAGACGAAGCATTCGACATACTCGCGATGGGGTACAATGTATTTCTTACCTGAGCTGCAGGGAGTGGAAAGACTTTTCTCGTGAACCGATTTATCCGACACTGTCACGAGCATGGTATCATCGTCGCGATCACGGCTTCTACTGGTATCGCCGCGACGCATATCGGAGGGATGACGATCCACTTATGGTCGGGGATGGGCATACGTGAGAGTCTCACGAGTGAGGATCTCGAGTATATCATGGGACGCGAGTATCTCATGAAGCGCTACGCCAAGACCTCTGTCCTCATCATCGATGAGATCTCGATGCTTTCTGGAGACTTCCTCGCATCACTCGATGTCCTTCTTCAGCGTGCTCGGGTCTCACCAGAGCCATTTGGTGGGATACAAGTGGTCCTCGTAGGAGACTTCTTCCAGCTTCCTCCTGTCTCGAGAAATAATTTCTCAGAATTCGCCTTCGAGCATCCTTCATGGAAAGAGTTCCGACTCGCGATCTGTACACTCACGACACAGTATAGACAGGGAAAACCTCCTTTGCAAAGGGGGATGTCCGAAGGACAGGAGGATTTGGATTCAGAAATAAATCCTCAGTCTCGTCATTCTTCCTCGACAGCTCCTTTACAAAGGAGCTCACAGGAACAAGATCCTCTTCTGACTATCCTGGGTGAAATCCGATCAGGTGAAGTCTCGTCACACTCTCTCAGTCTCCTTACAGCTAGAAATATCTGAGTAAAAACCGAGGATCATACTGAGCTCTTCACTCGAAATGTCTCAGTCGATGCGTATAATAAGCAAAGGCTCGATGCGATACGAGATGATATATTCCTCTTCGAGATGCATGCGAAGTGATCAGAGAAACTCGTCGAAGCGCTGAAAAAATGATGTCTCGCCCCCGAGACTCTCGTCCTGAAAGTCTGAGCTCGTGTCATGTTCGTGAAAAATAACTTCGAAGCGGGCTACGCCAATGGCTCGATCGGGCATATCACTGGTCGACATGAATGACTCCCTATTGTCGAGCTTACTGATGGTACGAGTATCATAGCTGACTACGTGAGCTGGGGAGTTGAGGAAGGAGGAAAGATAAAAGCTGAGATCACCCAAGTGCCACTGCGTCTCGCGTGGGCGATCACGGTCCATAAGTCTCAGGGGATGACCCTCGACTCTGCAGTTATGGATCTTTCTGATGCATTTGTTCCTGGACAGTGATACGTCGCGCTCTCTCGTGTACGGTCTCTCGATGGACTCATCCTGAAGTGATATAATTCTCTTGCCCTCGCCATCGATCCTCGTGTGATCGAGTATGATCGAGTCCTTTGTGCGACTTCTGATCGCGTCGTCACTCGTCTAGAGTCACTCTCACTCGAAGAGAGAAAGAAAAAACGAGAAGAGACGATCATCCGACTCGGCGGGACTCTCGAGAAAAAAGTAGGAACTTCTGAAGGCTCATTGAAGTTATGAAAAAAGATATCGACGCATGAAGAGACCTATATACTTCTCGAGCAGGGAAAAGATATCGAGTCTATAGCAAATATTCGCAATATAAAGATTTCGACGATATTTTCTCATATCGAGAAGCTCCTTGAAGAAGGAAAGAAGATAGATGTAGAGGAACTTCGTCCGCTGGATGAAGATCGTCTTGCTCGTATCGTCGATGTATTTCGGCGCCTCTCTACTGATAGCCTCTCTCCCGTGAAGGAGTATCTCGAAGAGGAATACGGTGAAGTATACGACTACGATGAGATACGACTGGCGAGATTGTTTGTTTAGTATTTGCTTTTCTTCCAGACTTGCATAATATGAAGTTACTTTATTTTTTACACTAATACTATGTTTTACCAAGCTACTATCACCCTTCCTACCCTACGACTTCGTGCACTTCTCTCTCTTCTCGATAAGGTCGAGATACAAGCGAAAGAGAAATGAATGACCGATGCGGAAGTCCTCGATCTGAAACTCACTCCTGATATGTTCTCGCTCGTCAAACAGATCCAGATAGCGACAGATAACGCAAAGGGTATGGCATCTCGCATGGCTCACCATGAGATCCCGTCATATGAAGACAACGAATCCAACTTCGCGGAAATCCGTGCTCGCCTCGAGAAGACGATTGCTTACCTTGAGACATTCGCAGAAGTTGACTTCGCCGATGCATCTACAGGAGAGTTCCGCTCGAAGTGGATGCCAGGAGTGAAGCTCGTCGGAGAAGGATACATCTTCACCTATGGTCTTCCGAACTTTTTCTTCCATGTGGTGACGGCGTACGCGATCCTTAGAAATGCGGGTTTCGATATCGGAAAGGAAGACTATATGGGTGGTGGAGTCGCCTTTGTTCCAGTTGTAGAGTAGTTCCTGTCATTCCTGCGTAGGCAGGAATCTAGAATTTCTGTTTTCTTTTTATGTTACTTTCATGACTGAAAGTAACCAAAGGTCTCGGGGGAAGAAAAACTCGTTTGCTTTCGCTCTCCATTTTTCTGTTCTCATCTGACTCAAACAGTTTCTTCCCCCGAACCCCGTTCGAGTTCACTGTTTTTCTTCTTTTTTGGAACATCTTCTCGATTTAAAAATCATATATGAAAAAACCTATACTCGCCCTCAGTATCAAAAATCTCACGAAGACCTATCCCACAGGGACGAAGGCGCTCCAGTGAGTCACTTTTGAGATAGAGAAAGGGGACTTCTTCGCGCTTCTCGGGCCCAATGGAGCAGGGAAGTCGACCACGATCGGTGTGATCTCTGGACTCGTAGAGAAATCAGGCGGGGAAGTGATCATCGGTGGGCATGATCTCGATCACTCAGGAGCTGAGGCTCGTATGGGTGTCGGTGTCGTACCACAGGAATTTAACTTCGGTATATTCGAGAAAGTCTACGATATCATCCTCGCACAAGCGGGATACTATGGTATCGCTCCTGAGAAAGCTAAGCCAAATGTCGAGAAATATCTGAAAGCACTCGGTCTCTGGGAAAAGCGTGATGCTCAAGCTCGCACTCTCTCAGGAGGTATGAAGCGTCGACTCATGATCGCTCGTGCCCTCGTCCATGACCCACATCTCCTCATCCTCGATGAGCCGACCGCAGGAGTCGATCTCGAGCTCAGGCTCGGTATGTATGACTTCCTCCGTGAGCTCAATACGAGTGGAGTCACTATCATCCTCACGACCCACTATCTCGAAGAAGCTGAGACTCTGTGTCGTAATGTCGCGATCATCGATAAGGGAACGATCGTGAAGTCTGGTCCGATCCGCGAGCTCCTCGCCTCTATGGAAGATGAAGTCATGAGTATCGAGCTCGATCGCGAGTTCACTTCGACGTCTCTCTCTGCTTATGTACCGAACGCATATGACACGGTCGTCGACCTCACAGTATCCTCAGCACATACGCTCGATGACGCGATAAAAATCCTCCAGAAGGAGGACTATAAGATCAAAACACTGAAACCAAAAAGTGGAAGACTGGAAGAATTTTTCCTAAAGAGTACGGGGAAGTAGTATGTCTATTTTTTGTATTGCTCACTTTTCTTAATCGTACGATGTAGATCTTTGATAATAGATAACTTATCTTCATCAGGCTGAGGATTTCAAGTATCATTTAGGGTATAAATGCTATCAGTTATTTTTCCTGATAGATTGATTAAGAGTGCCTGAAAGTTTCTTTCGCTAACTTCCAAGAATTTATATAGATCAAAAAGAAAATCACTAGGAAATCTTGTTAAGGAGGCATGTCATACATCAATCTGATTCCTAAGAATGTTAATCGGTATATACTTATCTTCGATATCATCTGGAGAATAACCCAAAGAAGATAATCCATCTCTTATTTTATCTCTTCTTTGTCCAAATAAAACCTCAAGAATCTTATTGTAGTTAAGGATAATTTCAGACATAAATTCAAATGGAGTATTTCATGCACTAGAAAGTCTTTTCGCTGTACTGAAATAAAACATTGCAGCTAATAGTCTGCCATTTCTTCAATTCTCAAATAGTTTTGGAATAGTTAAATGAACCTTATTCAGAATTTTTTCAAATTCAGATACTCTTATGCCTTGAAGTTCTCAACCAACATTCAGTATTTCCCAACGGAAATCGAATTTATCAATTTTCCCAAAAGTATTGCTTACGTAGATTTCTTGTTGAAAAAAAGTATTATATATAATCGGTATTACGTAATGATAATAGAAAAGATCGTTTTCTAATTCTTTCAATGAAGAATATTGTCCGCTGATACGCATAAAATTTCAATCTTGCATAAAATCATGACCTTCTCTAAGCGAGTTTTTTAAAGCAAACTTAATAGGAGTAGCTGCAGGATCTAAACGAAAAAGCACTCTTCCAGAATTTGCATTAAGTAAAAAATGGACTGTCCCATCTCAGATTATTGCCTTACTAGGTGCATCTCCTTTACCAAAAGCCTCGGATGGAGATAATTCTATAGTAATCTCGCATTTATTGGGAAACTCCATAGGAGTACTTGCACTCTCTATTTTTATGAATCTAGGTTTAATTTGATATGTGAGCATTCTGTGAGATTAAACAATAACAACTTTGTTATTACAACTTTCTTCATGATCATCCACGAGTCCTGCCGCCTGCATATACGCATAGCAGATCGTCGGTCCGACGAAGGTGAATCCATACTGTTTTAGAGATTTGCTCATCGCTTCGGAGAGGGGAGTCGAGCTCGGACACTCTCGATACGACTTTCTGTGGTTCACTATCGGCGCATGATTCACGAAACTCCAGATATATATATCGAGCGATCTGTGTTCTGTCACGACTTTCTGGTAGGCGAGCGCATTTTTCTTCACACCGAGGACTTTGAGTTTATTTTTGATGATATTATATCCTCACATCCTTTCTAGGAGAGCTTCATCGGTGCTATCGAGAATTTTCGCAATATCGAAATTCCAGAACATTTCTCTATACGCTTCACGACGACCGAGGATCGTCTGCCACGAGAGTCCTGCCTGTGCTCACTCGAGACAGAGGAGCTCGAAGAGCTCATGATCATCATGGAGAGGCTTCCCCCACTCATGGTCATGGTAGTCGATGTAGAGAGGATTGGCGAGATTGACCCAGCCACAGCGAGAAGTATCCGTAGGTTTTATTGTCATTGCGAAGTATCAAGTAATCCAGTGTTCCCGTCATTCCTGCGTAGGCAGGAATCTAGAATTTTCTCAGATACTTTTGTGACCAAAAGTATGCAAAAGTCTCGGGGTGGCAACGGAGTTTTCACTTGTTCACTCTCGATACTTTATTTTCACATCATTGCCACCCCGATCCCCGTGATTCGTCGCAGGGAATTTTACTATCAAAACACTGGAAGTAAAGAAGCAATTTTCCAACCTAGTTTTCATAAAAAATTCTAATTTCTTATTTTTTATTCTAATCACCAATTGCTATCCCTCTAACCACTATTTACTGTAGTTTCTTGGTGCTGGAGTCCATTTTTTCGTAGGGATTTTTTCTCCAGTTTTTTCACGAGAGTTCGGTTTTGCAGTTTTTTTATCGATATTTTCTCGAGCGCGAGGAGTCATATTTCGTTCGAGAGGCTTTTCTTTTTCTGCTGGTTTCGGATAGACTTTTTTCGGGTGACTATCCGCCTTCGGATAACGAGGAGTCTCTCTGCGGTGGAGTCACTCTGAGAAGTTTCCTGTAGTATTGTCCCATGTTTTTCTCTCACGAGGCTCTCCTGGACGTACGACTCAGGCACTAGGAATCTCTCGTCTTTCAGGAGGCTTCCCTGCGGGAGGTTTTCCTTTTTGGAATGTCTTTCTCGCCTTTACTCATTTCGGACGAGAGAAAGTCCCTCTTTGTGATCCTGGTTTTGGTGTCGGTGGGGGATTGTGATCCATGAGGGGAAATGCATGATCTTCCACTACAGGGATTTTCTTCGCGATGAGTTTCTCGATGTCTCGAAGGTATGCCTTCTCCTCAGCGTCACAGAAAGATATAGCTGTACCACTCGCTCCTGCTCGACCTGTACGACCGATGCGATGGACGTAGGTCTCAGAAATATTGGGGATCTCATAGTTGATCACGTGCTCGAGAGAGTCGATGTCGATACCACGCGCAGCTATATCGGTCGCGACGAGGACACGAGTAGTTCCTGCTTTGAAATTCACGAGAGCTTTTTGTCTCGCAGACTGCGCCTTGTTCCCGTGGATAGCCTCAGCAGAGATACGATTCTCCGCAAGGATCTTCACGACTTTATTGGCTCCGCTTTTTGTCCTAGTAAATACAAGGACGGTCTTGATAGTTTTTTCCTTGAGGATTTCGAGGAGGAGAGAAGTCTTATTTTTCTTATCGACGAAATAGATCTGCTGTGCGATGATATCGACCGTCGAAGAAATAGGTGTAACCGTTACTTTCGCAGGATTCACAAGGATCGTACTCGCGAGCTTCACGATCTCAGGGGACATCGTCGCCGAGAAAAAGAGCGTCTGCTTCTTAGATGGAAGTGCTGCGAGGAGCTTCTTCACATCATGGATAAATCCCATATCAAGCATACGATCTGCCTCATCGAGGACAAATATCTCGACATCTCGAAGGGTGAGATGTCCCTGAGTCATGAGGTCGAGGAGCCGTCCTGGAGTAGCGATCACTATATCGACCCCATCTCTGAGTGCTGCTACCTGTGCTCACTGACCGACTCCACCGAATATGACAGATGATCTGAGTCCCGCATGTCGTCCGTACGCGAGGAAGCTCTCACGGATCTGGATGGCGAGCTCACGAGTCGGGGTGACGATGAGGGATCGGATACGTCTACGGATCTTATTTTTTCCATCTGGAGCGACCTCTGATATCGTCTTCTTCGAAAGTCTCTGGATGATAGGTATAGCGAATGCTGCGGTCTTGCCTGTCCCTGTCTGCGCACAGCCGAGGAGATCGAATCCTCAGAGGACGATCGGGATCGCCTTCTCTTGGATGGGAGTCGGAGTCATATATCCCTCTTCTTCGAGGGCTTTCAGGATCGGGGCTATGAGCTGGAGTTCGGAAAAAAGCATGGGTTATATGGTTGAAGATAATAGAAATGAGGGCATGTGCCCTCATAAGGAGATCGCGATATGATGCTATTTGTTTTTTTCTAACCTAAATGATTCGATAAATATATCTCATTTTTTTTCGACTTCCTTATTTTCTTCATCTCGTCGAATTGCATCTAGATACTCTTTGGATTGTATTTTTCCTCGTATCAAGGTTTGCATTGGTTCAAGTTTTTCTTTTGCCTTTTTGAAGTCAATACTGCTTTCTGTGCTTTCGTTATAGTTCACAAAAATTTCTGTATTTAACCCAAAATCTTCTATAAGATTATATTTTAATAGAGATTTATATAGGCGTAATGATTTTCACAGTGAAGGATCGCTTTCTATAGATTCACTATGAGTTGGAGTGATCTCAAATATTACATTCTTATTACTAAATTCTTGAATGATGAGCTTTCTCCATAAAGCTGTGTAACCTCATCCAGGATTTGGTGATCTATAGTATCGTCAGAATTCATATTGACTAAGTTTTCCCGTTCCATCAGTTTCACAACTGTAATACTTATCTCAAGTCCCTAAAGGACCATCACACTTATAACTTATAATTATTGTATCAAATATGGCAGGAAGATTTATACGAAGTCCATCATAGCTGACAACTCATATATCCAGTTCACCATAGTCATTAAAATCCAGTTTTTCTATTCCAGCATAGGCTTCAAATGAGTAAGTACGGTCTTCAAAGTTTATAAAGATTCTCTTTCATTCTATTTTTCCACGAGATTTTCCATTATAAAAAATTTCATTATTTTTTACTTCAAGTCCACTATTATTCTTGTAGTTAACGCCACTATTACTCATTTCTACCGTCTTTGTAGTCGGAGGGGTTTTTAAGGGAGTACTTTCTCACTTAGATTTTTCATCGTTCATACAACTAGTAAGAACAAGCGTGAGCACCAAAAAATAAGTAATAACCGAGATTTTCATATTTTTATGGATGAGAATGATAAAAAATCTATGCTGATTCTATGAATTTCTCTATCTTTTACAATTCTATTTCTTATTTCTTTCTAAGAGTATGCCCTATTAAAATAGATATTACCTCTCTCCTATGATGAGATCGTTAGATCAGATTATCTTCTCGATGAGTTTCACATGAAGTCCCTCTTCTCGAAAGAGTGCGATCATCTCTTCTAATATTTCTCTCCTGAGAGATCGACGCATCGTGTTATATAAGATTTTTCCACTCTTACTTAGGTGAGTACAGAGTGATTTTAGGAATTTCTCATCGGTAAAGAGAGGCGGGATGCGATCGACTATAAAAATATCTACGATAATAAGATCAAATTTATCTCGAGAATCTACCAAATAGGTATATGCATCACTTTCGATGATTTCTATGTCTTCGAATCGCTCTATACCAAATTCATTTCGTGCTATAGAGATCATCTCAGGATCGATATCTACGAGAGTGATATGTGCAGAAGAGTGGAAGTACTCTCGTATCGTCTCTACTACCGAGCCGCCACCGAGACCGAGTACGAGGATAGATTTCGTCTGGTGATCGAGCCCGATCTCAGAAAGTCATGTCTTGAGAATTCTCTGAAGCGATCCATAGGAATAGTTTGTTTTTGGTGTATCGAGGATTTTTCGTCCATCCTTGAGATATACTTTCAGTACCCCATTGATTTTTGAGATATAGGTTTTTAGTCATATCGGTACTATGTAGCTGAGGATTTTTTTCATAGACTTACGAGAGACTCTATCGACTTCTCTTTGTTTTGCAAATTCCACTTATTTTCCTATACTCTTCTTATCACTTTATTTTCTACACTCTTTCACATGAATCCTTCCGCACTTTTCACTTCCTATATGACCATCGTCCGCAAGGAAGTCACCCGATTTTTCCGAGTATGGAAGCAGACGATCGTACCGCCGGTCATCACGACGACCCTCTACTATGTGATATTCGGTCAGTTCATCGGATCACGCGTCGGAGTTGTAGGTGGTATGGACTATATGCAGTTCATCGTACCAGGACTCGTGATGATGTCGATCATCATGAACTCGTTCTCCCATGTGGTATCATCGTTCTATATGGCGAAGTTCCAGAAGACGATCGAAGAGATCCTCGTCTCACCCACTCCATACTGGGTGGTGATCCTCGGATTCATCTCGGGTGGAGTCATCCGCGGTATGGTGACGGGTGCGATCGTACTCGGAGTCGCATTTTTCTTCACGGATATTACCTTCGCCCATATCGGACTCACTATACTCTTTGCGTTCCTCACGTCACTTCTCTTCTCGCTTATCGGACTCCTCAATGGCATCCTCGCAGATAGCTTCGACTCGATCTCTATCGTTCCGAACTTCCTCCTCACACCACTGACGTATCTCGGATGAGTGTTCTACTCCATCAATATGCTTCCAAGTTTCTGGCAAAAAGTATCGCACGCGAATCCCATACTCTATATGGTAGATGGATTCCGCTATGGAGTCCACGGAGTCTCGGATATTGCCTGGACGACTTCATTTCTCGTACTCGTAGGATTTTGTATCCTCTTCTTCTCCCTCGTCTGGTATATGTTCGCGAAAGGGAAGGGAGTACGAGTATAAGCCAAATCAGATAATAAAAAATCCCCGAATATCGGGGATTTTTTAGAAATACTTATCGATCATTACCATGACCTCTCCCTCGAGAGTTGTTATCATGATTTTTCTTCTCGAGTTTCTTCATGATAGATTTGATATTTTTGTGATTTCTATCCTTATCATCTTCACGATCATCTTTCTTGCACTCCATTTTTTGTTTTTTATAGGTTTCCTTGAGTGACTTGAGTGTTTTCTGAGCAGCCTTGACTCCTATTCGGAATTTTTCGTTACCAGCCTTGAGTGCATCAGTTCTCGCAGTTCCTGTGAGTGACTGTGCAGTGGTATAGCTTGTCTTTTTCTCTGTAATAAGCCGTGATAGCTCTCTAACATATGCCTCCTGAGACGCAAGCATGTCGAGCTGAATCATACCTCCAGTCATACAACTAACTCCAGTTCCTGTGCTTCCAGTTCAGGTAGTACCTGTCCCTGTAGTTCCGGTCCCTGTAGTGCCTGTGCCAGTAGTGCCTGTTCCGGAGATGACACCTGTAGAAGTTGTACCTGTAGATGTCGTGGTACCACTTCCAGTGGTGTCTGCGAATATCGCTGGAATAGCCAAGATAGATGCGATGACTGATATGAGTATATAGTTTTTCATAAGTAAAAAAGATAGGAGATAAATTTGGATATTTTGGTTATCGTATAAAACTGGGAACGCACTCATTATCCTCTTAAAATATTTTTTTACAACCTTCTTCACCGTTTTTTCATGGAAAACTCACGCAATCTTTAGACCTATCTGGGAGGCTATATCTTTCCTAGAAAGGTCTCGAGATCAGAAAAATCACGATAGAGAACTGCACCAATTCCTATCTTTTTCGCGGATAGTACATTCTCGTCGCTGTCATCGAAATAGGTAATTTCACTCGGATTAGTGATATCGAGCTCTTTCAGAATATAGGAGTAGAATTCTCCATCAGGTTTCCGATATCCGATCTCACATGAACAAAATATAGAGTCGAAATATCTCGAAAATCCCATCTCATCTCGAAGGTAGGCGAGTCGATATTTTTCCTGATTGGTAGCGACATGACACGCTATTCACTTTGCTCTGAGTTTCCCTACTGTCTCGATCACTCGCATGTCGATACGATGCTCATACACGAACCATTCTCTGAGGTACTCATCGACGGTTTCAGTCCATTTCCACTCATCGAGATACGGTGCTATGGCTTCCTTGAGGTCGGCTTTACCGAGGATACAGTCCGCGAAAATCCCCTGGAAAAATGGCTTCATACTCTCGCTCAATATGCCCGATCTACGAGCGTATTCCTGACTCCACATAGTAGGGTGGACGATGACACCATCGGTATCGAAGAGAACGTGTTTCATAGGAAAGGGTTATTATCCATATTGTAACTTTATCCTCGAAAACCAAGTTTAATACGATCGAGCCAATGAAGTGTCGGGAGGGGAAGCCCGTGCTTCATGAGGAAATCATACTCGAACTTCACGATGCGATAGTAGTTTCACTTTTCATCGCTGATTACTTTCTTCGTAATTTCTGGATTGATATTCCAATCTCCAGTGCTATCAAACCCCTGGTACTTATCGAGTTCGCTGCTCTTCACGACTTTCATCCCCTCTGGGATATCTACGCGTATCGGCTCATCTCGCCAGAGATACCCATCCGCCTCTATTTCTTCCTTCGTGAAACTATCATCGATAAGGTATGCGAGTGTATCATTGAAATAAAATGGGTTTATCGAAGCAGGGAGAGGCTCCCCGAGTGTCCCGTCGGCTTCCATACTCGCGAAAATCTTCTCTGCGAGTATTTCCCATTCTTCTTTTGTATATTGCTTATTCAGTATGCAGTAGGTCTTATTTTCGAGACCGATACACCCGATGCAAAATGAACACATCAGGCAGTTGTATGAGTAGTAGAGACTATATCCGATAAAACTATCTGAGAGGTAGCAATTGGACGCCGTTCCCATATTTATACATCCATATATATCTCCTTCTCATTTTTGGTCTGAACAGATCGTATCATAGACGTTTTTTCTTCCATCTTTGTCCCCGACAAAGAAAATATTACGCCCATTCTTCACACGATAAGAAAAAAATCCGTTTTCTACATCTTCTGAGTAGATACAAAATTTTCCGACTATATTTTTACTTCAGAAATTACTTCCTTTTTTTGGAAGTTTGTTATAGAAATTCTGGAAATCGGTCTTCATTCTGAGAATCTTTGCCTTTTCTCGGAAGTATGTTTCTCGGTCGTATGTCTTATTGGCAATGCAGTATGATCGATTCTCGAGACCATCACAGAATATACACTCACTACATCCGATCAGGTCTGTCGAGAACCATACATTAGCAGAACCAGTGATAAAACGAGAATAAAAAATATTATACGACTTGATAATACCACTTGAAAAATATACATTTTCTGAGTGATCCCATACCATCACGCTATTGAGTACATTGGACACATGATCCTGTACATAGAATGTATAGAGTATATTCTCACAGTCATCGATCGCGAGGATAGAGAGATATATTTTGTTCGACATCCATATACTCGCGGAGTGCTCTGCGTCGACACTTTTACTGTCGGTAAATCGAGATGCGAGAGGTATATCTTTCCAGAGAAGACCGAAATTATCGAAAAAACTCTTTGAGACATCATACAATCGTCACTTATTCATACAGAGGTCTCTCTCTGAAGCATAATCTTTCCCATCGATAATATTGGCAGATCGTGGGGTGTCAGGCATAGTCGAGCTAACCGTGATCATTCACTCTTTTGACGCGACAGTCCTTTTATAAAAGGTAACTGGAAGCTTACTTGCTATTCACTTTACGAAAGCTCGAAAAGGTGTAGTTTTTCGTTTTTCCTTCATCAGGTTTTCGTAGTACTGTATAGACATAGATTGGATATTATTTCTTTATATAATACTGTCTTCCAAGGATAAGGCAACTTTTTTATTCGAAAATACTCTTCCATCACTTGAGGTAATACCTACGAGTTATAAGTAAAATAACAAAAATGGAGTCAATAATGAATACGTATCACCAGAATAAAGAGGTTTCTATGTCAGGGGCTTGAAGTGAAAATATGATAAAAAGTTGCCCAAGTCATCCAATAGAGTAGTTAAATGCTGTTTCGGTCCAAGGCTGGAACCATCATTTCTTTATAGTTGGTAAAAAAGCTAGGGTCTTCCCCAGTTATCGGTTAGTTTTTCGAAGTAATTTTAAGATTTCTTTGTAGATATCTTTTCAAGTTATACGACAATTATATCTAAATTCAGATTCTTTCAAATAATAATAAAAGT
>JANMHM010000040.1:0-3367 GCA_031375155.1 Candidatus Altimarinota bacterium | reverse complement strand
CGCGTGACTTCTCTACCAAGTGGCTGACAAGCTGTTTGCCCAAGCCAGTGTTTTGATGACTCGGCAAAACTGCAATGGCAATCTTCGAGAATCCAGAGCAGCAAATCGAGCGGGGTTACATCAGTGAAGCCTAATCCTTATGGCTTGAATTTTTCGTCTATTTATCGCAAATATGCTATATTTAAGGCATGAAATGGGAGATCAAATACCACGATGAGAAGTTGCAGGCTGAGGTGCTGGCATTGCCGCCGGGAATTTTGGCTAGGTACTTTCATTGCACTGATCGCTTGCTTGAGTTTGGCCCTGATTTGGGCATGCCTCATACGCGGGCGATGAGCATGGGGCTTTTTGAGCTGCGTTTGAAATCTCGTGAAGGAATTGGGCGGGTGTTTTATTGCACCTTGGTGGATCGCAAGATCGTCATGCTTCATCAATTTGTGAAGAAGACTGATAAGACACCCCCTAAAGAATTGGCACTTGCGCGCAAGCGAATGAAGGAGTGGAAATATGTTGACGCATAAGCAACTTCGCACCAAAGCACTGGCTAAAGCAGAGGTCAAGGCGGAGTATGAAAAACTGGCCGATGAATTTTCTCTTTTGGACGAATTCTTGAAGGCGCGGGCCGCGCAAGGTCTCACGCAGGCTCAGGTAGCAGAAAAAATTGGCACCACGCAATCTGCGGTTGCGCGGATGGAGTCGGGTAGCGGCAAGCATTCGCCCTCTTTGGCAACGCTTGCCAAGTATGCGGATGCTCTGGGGTGCAAGCTGGAGGTTCGGTTGGTTCGCAGACCTCGGACTGCGAGGAATTTAATGGGTCGTTCCAGCACGACAGCCATGACAGAGTTGGCAGCTTGACTTCGATCTTAAATTCCACGTTGCATTTAAGTATTTTGTAGATACAATCAAGTATGCTCACTTGGGACGAACCAAAGCGCAAGCTGAACATCAAGAATCACCGACTTGATTTCGTTGGATGCGATGCAATTTGGGATCACTTCACAGTGACTCGTGAAGACAAGCGGCAAAACTATGGCGAAGAACGCTTGGTTTGCTTCGGTCTTCTCGATGCAGATGTGGTTGTGATGGTTTACACCGAGCGCCCGAAAGGGGCTCACATCATTTCACTGCGAAAGGCAGAAAAACATGAAGCTCGCTACTACCGCCAAGTTGCCAAAGAGAATTTCAGCTAAGGTTAACGACCCAGACAACCCAGCATGGACTGAGGAAATGCTGGGCACGCCAGTGCTAAAGCGTGGACGCGGGCCGCAGGCGGCTCCCACAAAGGTTCTCACTTCTGTCCGTTTGGATGCAGACATTTTGGAGTTCTTCAAGTCAAAAGGCGCTGGCTACCAGTCACGGATCAATGCAGCGCTTCGCACAGAGGTCGAGCGAAATTTAGGAGGTCGGCCACGAGTGGCAACACGCAAGCGCATCGCGGCTTGATTGAAAGGCGCTGGAATGAGCACTTGACCTGAATCCGTGCGCTACCTCCGCCATCGGCGGCAACCAATCTATCAACACAATGCAAAACCAAGTCGTCAACCTCGCAGCGAAACTGGACACGTTCACTGAACACTGGAGTCCAAGAACCGTTGGCCTGTTCAACGGGCATGACCTCATGGTCGTCAAAGTCAAAGGCGAATTCGTGTGGCACAGCCATGCTGACACCGATGACTTCTTCCTTGTTCTGAGCGGTGTGCTCAAGGTCGAAATGCGAGACCACACGGCCCTGTTGAAGGCCGGCGAAATGTACGTCGTTCCTAAGGGTGTCGAGCATCGAACTGTGGCTGAAGAAGAAGCTCACTTGCTCCTCATTGAGCCTACGGGCACTCCGAACACAGGCAATGTCAACACAGCAGCGGCACGGACAGCGGCGTAGCAACAGCGGGGCATGACTCTTAGCTCGGCGGGGAAAACTTTTCTGTGGCCTGAGCGTGTTCGTCCGTCGACGATGTGAGCTGGTGGAGCGTAACAAGCCTGTAGAACAGCTAGATTTAAAGCAAAATGGGCATGTAGCCGGCATAGAATATGCGCAGAGCGCTACTATTTTCATAGTAATTAGAGACAAGGAATCAGCATGTCATTCGTCACGCCCGTCACCCTTTCAGATCATGGCATCCACCTAGAGCCTCTCGCGCTCGCGCATGAGCAAGGTTTGAAAGCAGCTGCTGCCGATGGCGAGCTTTGGAATATTCGTGTGACTTCTGTGCCTGAGCCGGAGAACACGAAGAAATATATTGAAGACGCTTTGAAGATGCGGGAAGAGGGCAATCGCTTTGCCTTCTGCGTGATCGAAGAATCGACTGGCCGGGTGCTGGGGTCATCGAGTTATCACGATATTTTGCCGGCTACTCGGCGCTTGGAGATTGGCTACACATGGTATGCGCAGAGCATGCAGCGATCGCATGTGAACAGCACAGCCAAACTGCTGCTGATGACGCATGCTTTCGAGACGCTGCAATGCAAAACTGTGGGCTGGCGCACGGACAATTTCAACTTTCGCAGCCAAGCGGCGATTGAGCGCTTGGGCGCTCGCAAAGATGGCATCATTCGCGGCCATGCGCTGCGGCGCGATGGCACGGTGCGCGATACGGTGATGTACAGCATGACGGCGGGCGAGTGGCCGGAGGCCAAGGCGCAATTGCTGTATCAACACTCCAAACCGCGATAAGCCACGCTGAATCACTATGCAACACCACTACATCAACAACCAAAATACGCCTGCATCCAGCGGCCAAAGCCTGCCCATGATCGACCCCGCCACGGGCGAGGTGTTTGAGCAGATCGCTCGCGGCACGGCGCAAGATATGGATGCCGCTGTGCGCGCTGCGCGAGCGTGCTACGAGAATGTCTGGAAGCACATCACAGCCGCTGAGCGCGGGCGCCTTTTATGGAAGCTCTCCATGAAGGTGGCCGAGCATGCCGATGAGATGGCAGCGATTGAGCAGCGCGATTGCGGCAAACCGGTGAAGCAGGCCAAGGCCGATGCGGTGGCGCTCTCGCGTTATTTTGAGTTCTACGCGGGTGCGGCAGATAAGTTGCATGGCGAGACGATTCCGTATCAAAACGGATTTACCGTGTTCACCTGGCGTGAAGCCTTCGGCGTGGTGGGCAACATCATTCCGTGGAATTATCCGATGCAGATTTTTGGCCGCAGCGTGGGCGGGGCGCTGGCTGCAGGCAATGTGTGTGTGGTCAAACCTTCGGAAGACGCTTGCCTCTCGCTGCTGCGCGTGGCGCAATTGGCCGCTGAGGTGGGCTTTCCAGCGGGTGCAATCAATATCGTCACGGGCCTCGGCCATGAGGTCGGCGATGCGATGGCGCGGCACGCAGGCATTGACCACATCAGCTTCACCGGCAGCCCGCG
>JANMHM010000016.1:0-7008 GCA_031375155.1 Candidatus Altimarinota bacterium | reverse complement strand
TCCAGATTCTCATGCGAATCAGATCGGACTCTATACCGGTATTGGCTACCTCTCTAGCATGCTCATGCAGATACCAGCAGGGATGATCGCTGATAAATACGGTCAAAAACGAGCAATGATCATATCGAAAATTCTTCTTTTGCTTTCATCGCTTTTTTTTCTCTGAGCGACGGGCTTCTGGGGATTTGTTCTCTGAGCTATCTGCCTTTCACTCGGGGGCGACGCTTTTGCTTCTGGTATCGGATCTGTATTTCTGAAAAAAACACTCGAAAAACTCCATAGAGGAGATGAATTTAGAAAAGTATCATCACGCAATAGCGGGAATGTCGCACTTACATCGATTCTTCTCATTATAGGTCTTCCTTTTCTTACACAGATTGATATTCGTCTCCCTATTCTTGTCGGATTTCTCCTCGATATTGTCGGATTTACCGTAGCTCTCGCTCTCTATGACCTGCATATCAAAGTAGTATGAGAAAAACGCATCTGACTTCTCACACTTATCCGTGATTCGAGAGGTACGGGTTTTCTTGCTTATGCACTTTTTGCGGGAACGATAGCTTGATTTCTCTTTGCAGATAATGTCTTTCGCTCACCGTATCTCGTAGCACTTGGCTATCCACTCACATATATCTGATTGGTGATGGGATGATCTCGTCTGGTCTGGTGGATCGTCGGTCGAAATATCCATAATATTGAGAAATATATTTCTTTTTCTCACCTTCTCCTTCTCGAACTTTTCATATTCCCACTTTACTACCTGACCGCTGGATACCTGCACAATCCATGGATTCTCGGTATACTCTTCTCTCTCATAGTATGATGGTTCTGGTGAAGAAATGAGGTCTATACGGATGCACTCATCACTCGTATACACGATCCACGGTACCGATCGACTCTCCTTTCTGTGAAGTCACAGACGACCAATATCATACAGACACTCGTAGCGTTTTCTATAACATGAGTCATGTGAATCTCCTATGCTCTCTGATTTCAGGTACTCTGAGTGATTATGTTTCTTCTGCTTGCTGGGATATATTATTTCGGTATTCGGAAAGTTACCGTATAATCACACTCATGAAAAAATATCTTACTCTCAATAATTGTATGCAGGCAGGACTTATATTTTTTACTCTTTTATGATTGGTGCTTATTTCTCTCAAGCTTCCAGCTTATGGACTTATTTTTAACCTTATTTCTCAGATATTTTGGATTTACTCATCATATCAAGCATGGAAACATGCAAAACAGATAGGGATTTTTTTGAATACGATTTTGTATACACTTATAACCACATATGGTGTCATCAATTACTGGTTCCTCTAAGTTAGAAATTTTGAACGAAAAGAATTTTTAGAAAATCCAAAAATTTCTATATGATACCCATATTTTCTTACTTTATATTTATGAATAAAATCTTCCTTCTCCTCTTTCTCCTATTTGTGACAAGTTGCTCTCTAGGATGAAATGTAGCTGATGTCGCTACAAATAGTACATCAAGCAATACCATCCTATCATCCGGATCGGTAGACCCCTATACTATAGGATCGGTAGATACGGCATTCAAAATCATCGGACCCGATCATAAGATCGAAGTCGGTGGTGTCCCAGATCCGAAAGTAGCCTGAGTTACCTGTTTTTATAGTCGTGCGAAAAAGGGTGGGATTAGCGGAGGGCTTGGTCTCGCAGAGGACACGAGTGATGCATCAGTTTCTTGTAGGAAAACTGGAGATATTCGCTTCATAGAGCCGATACAAAATGCTGAAGAAATCTGGAACGAGAGTACGAGTTTTTTCTTCAAAAAACTTCGAATCGTCCGTTTTTTTGATAAAAATTCTAATAGCCTTATCTACCTTGTCTACTCGGATAGACTTATCGACGGTTCACCCAAGAACTCTATATCTGCAGTGGCACTCGAAGATATACAGCCCGTCCTAAAATAACTACCTATTATCTATAAAATACTCCTTATGCATTTCGCTATCGGTACTACGAACATCCCAAAGTCGGAAGCTATCGAGCATATTCTCATTCATTCTCCCTATACTCAGTGAGCCACTTTCTCGAATCATAGAGTCGAGTCATGAGTTCCCGATCAACCGACGACACTTGAGGAAATCCGTAGAGGAGCAAAAAATCGAGCAAAGAATTGTAGAGGAGAAAATCCGTCTGCAGAGTACTTCGTTGGTATGGAGGGGGGAGTATATAAAGACTATGAATGAGAAAGCTATTGGCTCGTATGAGTCGTCTATATCGAAGACCAGAAAGGGGAGTGATACTTCGGCTACTCATGTCATCTCGAAGTACCAGAGATCGTAAGAGAGAGACTCTTCGATGGTCAGAATAAAACCCTCAATGATGTCATGATATCTCTCGGTGAAGATGAGAATAGCGCACAAAAGTGAGGATCTTTCGGAGCTTTTTCAGATGCTATGATTTCTCGCAGAGACTCATTCGTCCAGGCGACGAATGCTGCTATCGCACCATTTTTTAATAAGTTTTATCAGAAATAATGCACCACAATATAGTCATCATCTGTGGTCCGAGTGGAGCAGGAAAGGGTACTGTCTGTGACTACCTTGCTCAGAAAATGAAGGGTCTCATATGGCGCCCTTCAGATCTCACGAGAGAGGTGCTCAGAGAATTTGCTCTCCCTGATACTCGTGAGAATCTCTCGAAGATCATGCATGTCCTCAGAAATCGCTTCACACAAGATATCTATGTCTATGCAGCGAAAGAGTTTATCGATAAAAATACGGGAACATTTATTATTTTTGATGGTATCAGAAAAATTCACTTTATTCAGAAATTGCGAGAATATATACCATGCACTCTTGTCTATATAGATGCACTTACTCAGCTTCGTTATGAAAGGATGACAGAGCGATGAGATAAATCCTGAGAATCCGAGATGAGCTATGAGCAATTTCTCTCTGATGAAAATCTCGAATCAGAAAAGGAAAATAACGCTATTCGAGAACTTGCTGATATCGTGATAGAAAACAATGGAACGAAGGAAGAACTTTTCGAGAAAATAGATGCTTTTCTCGAGCTTTACTAAAAAGATCTCTAACCATAAAAAATATGAACATTACCCAAATACTCAATGATATCCAATCTCATGGATATGCTACTCTTTCCTTGACTCTCTCTCGGGAAAAGCTCCAGAATTGTATCGATACATTTCGAGTCTTTATCCGTGAGACACCCCTCTCGGTGAGAAATCTCATAGACTCCCGATATGATCCGACGCAGAGATTCTCAGTAGGATTCCGAGATAAGTCCATGAGTGAGTGATTCGATGAGAAGTGTTATTTTCATTACCACCGAGTTCTCCGTACGATGTACCACGGTGAGGATAATCTATGCTACCGAGACTTCCTCGATACTATGAATATAGTATATGATGAGCTCGATATACTCGTCCATACTCTCGGAGATGCACTCATAAGTGGTGGCTATATGGATAGGGCTTCGTTATATGCGGATGATGGATCTACCAATAGTAATCTTCGTATACTCCAGTATCGACCGCAGGAGTCGTGCATATTCCTCGCAAAACCCCATACTGACAGAGGCATATTTACTCTCACTATATATGAGACTGATCCTGGGCTGAGATTCTATCTTCCTGACGGCACAATCCAGCCTATCGAATATGAAGAGTATACAGTGAAAATATTTCCGACAGACTTTTGGAACAAGTATGTCTCACTCCCACTTCCTCCTACAACCCATGATGTAGTGAAACAAGGATGAAATAAGCAAAGAGGATCTATGGTCCTTTTCGTCAATCCAGCATTTGGTATGTGACCCTATAGAGATGATGACACTTTATCAGAATACTAATACTACTACCAATAATACTCTATGTGGATTCTCTTTGCTCTGACATCTGCGACGATCCTTGCGAGTAGGAAGATACAGGAGAAAAATCTGGTAGGACAATGATGACAAGCTATATGATGGATGATCCGAGTAGGTTCAGTGGTCTCATCCTTTTTGCTTTGGACTATTTTTTCGAGAGATACTTCATGAATCATGGATCCCACTGTCATAGCTGTACTTTTATATTGTGTTATTGCCTATCCGCTCAATGTTTTTTCCTATCTCCGAAGTCTTCATGCACTTCCTCTTTCGACTTTTGGATCACTTTCTCCTATAGTTCTTGTAGTTTCACTCCTGATTTCTTGGATTGTATTCGGGAATGTACCTTCCATGAATGGGCTTATCGGTGTAATAGTCGTCGGAGTAGGTATCATAGCACTTTTTTATAAGAAAGAACCTGGAGAAATTCACATTTCATGAGTATTTTTTGCTTTCGTGGCTTATGGTCTTATGGGTCTTTGATACGTTCTCGATCGTGTGGCACTCCAACATGTCAATGGCTACTTTTATGCATTTATAAACCAGGTAATAGCATTTTTTAGCCTTGTTGTTATGAATCACTTTTTTCTTGAAGGAACGAAACTTTCTTTCTTCCGAAAAAACTTTTACCAACTGCTTTTTATATGAATAATCCAAGGTGTATCGTACTATTTTTCTATGTACGCTATCTCACATGCACCAAATGTCGGCTATGCTGCAGCACTGATAAATACCAATGTTGTTCTCACAACACTCTACGGGATATTTATCCTGAAAGAGAAAGTCACCAAGAGGAAAATCTTTGTTTTTCTCTGTATGATGGGCGCACTTATAGCATTTGCATTTGCGTAAAAAAGGATACAATGGGAGATACTTTCTATCTTACACGTATGTCTATTTTTTCTCGATTTTCACTCTGAGGGCTTCGTACATCGTTTCTCTGAGCTTTCCGAAGATTTCCTCTTCCGACACTTCTCGCGGTGATACTCGCGTGATTATTTTTCTATATTATAAAAACAGAGCCTAGTGATGTGATATATCCGAGGATTATATTTTCTCTCGTTATTACGTTTTTCCTTTCTATCGGTACAGTACTCTTTCTCGAGACATGGTCGCATCCGCCACTTGATAGATTTTTTCCCGTCATTCCTCTCCTTTATGGGGTATTCTTCTACTTCATGGTAGAACCGAGAGTGAGTATGTGAGTGGAGTCGGTGACGTATTTTCTCCTGCATCTTGCTGGATTCGTGTCGCTCATATTTTTCGCTCCGTATATTGCTCGCATCCTCGAGGGAAAAGAGGGAAGTATCGAATATACCAACTATTTTTCTCGAATTGCATGGGTATTTCTCATGTCGGCAATCGTCTGAGGATCACTCTTCGCGCTCGGTGCGATCGCTATACTCTCTGTGACATCACTTTTCGATCTTTCTGATTATGTATGGAATAGTAAGCTCTACGGATACTGGGCGACCATATCACTCTCGATTATCGCACCGATATATGGACTCATCCAGATGCCCTATACGAAGGAGATCGATAAAAAATCATATGAGATCAACCGATTTTTCTCATTTTTGATCAAGTATGTAGCAGTGCCATTCATCTACATCTACTTTGCGATCCTCTATGCTTATAGCGTGAAAGTGCTCATGAATTTCTCTGTATGGCCGAAAGGAATCATTTGTTATATGGTAATATGATTCTCGAGTTTTGGCTATCTCGTATATATCTTCTCGAAGGCGTACGAAGACTCAGAGATCGTCTCTCTCTTTCGTCGATATTTCCCGTTTGTCGTCATACCAGAGCTCTTCATGCTTGCCTACTCTATAGGACTCCGCATATCTCAGTACGATATCACGATGAATCGGTATTTTGTGGTCATATTCGGACTGTGGCTCCTCGGTATATCGCTCTACTATATACTCTCACAGAAAAAATCTCTCGCTATCATCGTAGCATCACTCACGATCATTTCTCTGGTGATTTCTCTGGGTCCATGGTCTGTCTTTGCTCTCCCTCTTTCCAGACAGTCTGATCGACTCACCAGAAATCTCGTCACTGCAAAGATACTCGAGAATGGGAAGATCACACCACTTTCTGATAAGTCGGCTATCTCGAAGGAGCTCTCTGGAGATATCTACTCTGGGATCTCTTATCTCTGTAGCTTCGATGACTGTAGTCGAGTGAAGGCGCTCTTTCCAGTGCAAGTAGCGGATATAGAGGCAGTATCTCGGGCAAACTGGGAAAAATATAATACGATCACTGGATCGACCTATCCAGGACTCGGAAGCTGGGAGATCGTCAGTGGTGTCACAGAAAAGATAAAAGTCCTAGAGTGGTTCGATCCACCGACGACAGAGCCTCTCTATAAGCAGTACAGTTCGAAAAATCCTCCAGATGGGCAATATCCTCTTGAGGTGAAAGGATACGATAGGATCGTGTCTGTCTATGGTGAGTCACAGTGGTGAGTGGAAGTGCGATATCCATTTATCTCGATAAATCCCGATGATGCGACTCTGCGGTACCATACTGCAAGTGGCGTCCTCGAGAAGATCGCTCTCCCGAGCTCTATGCTCACGATCCAGGGATATGGTGAGACCCCTCTCGAGGCTGCGAGTCTGATCTATACGATCACATGATCTCGTAGCGATATCCGCCTCCTCCTGAACTCCTATGCCGTGAGAAATCCTGCCTATTCAGGATGAACTGATAAAAACAATCAATACTACTATATCAATGGCTTCGCACTGGTAAAAGATCGAAAATAGGACTTGCATTTCATGAGAAATCCCTATACTAAAACTATATCAGAACAGCGATCGAGCGGCTATCACCCGCGATGCTGGAGGAAGAACAGTTCCCGTCATTCTGACGAAGGAAGAATCCACGTTCCATGAGTTCCTGGATCCTTCACTCCGCTCAGGATGACGAAACTAACTAGACCCTCTCGGAGTCGAAATACTCCGTCAAAAAACCTAAATCAAGTATCCGCTTTCGGTGGTACCTTCCTTCTTCGCTCTTTCCTTCTTCGCTCCTAGCGAGCTACGAAGGACTTACGAGCTACGAAGGACCAAAAGCACACGTTTATTTCGTGTGTTTTTTTGTTTATGAAAAAAGTGACTTGTATCGACATAAAAA
>JANMHM010000001.1:0-25881 GCA_031375155.1 Candidatus Altimarinota bacterium | reverse complement strand
CTCCTTTGAAAAATCCCCATTCTTAGTGGGGATTTTTCTTTGCCGATCTTAGCGTTTCCGCTTCACGACTCGCTTTCTTCCAGTATAGAAAACTATACTTAAGAAACGATGCTTCCAGTATGGAAGTTCAAGATAGACTTTTTTCATAGAGAAAAAAGGTTTAGGAGTAAGACTCCTTGCTCCTCCTGGAAGAACAAGGAGCGGAGGAAGTATATGAAAAAGAGCATGAAAATCAATCGTATTCTCCTCCTCTTTCGGAGGGGTTTTTCTTGCTTTTTCGAGAATGATTCTTATCATGTGCGCATGCTATCACTCGATCATATTTCCGTATCTGTATGAGAAAAAGAGATTATCCTAGATCTTTCATATACTTTCGAATCAGGCTCTACCTATGCTATCCTCGGAGAGAATGGAAGTGGGAAGTCTTCCCTCGCTTTCGCACTCTTTCATCATCCACGCTATACGCTGACAGGGTGAGTATCGCTCGATGGGAAATCTCTTACCAGTCTTTCGCCAGATGTCCTCGCAGAGAATGGTATGTTTCTCTCATTCCAAAATGTACCAGAGATTCCAGGTATCAGGCTCCTCGAGTACCTCCGCACTATTTATACACACTACTTCATACGCACACATCCTGATGAGAAAGCACCTACACCATTTGTATTTCGTCGTATGGTAGAGAAGATGCTTCCTACATATGGACTCGATGTGAAGTTCCTGGATCGTGATCTCTATGTCGGATTCTCTGGATGAGAAAAAAGACGTATTGAGATGCTCCAGATTGCCCTTCTCGATCCTCGTGTGATTGTCCTCGATGAGATCGATTCTGGGCTCGATATCGGCGCATTGTCGATCCTGTCAAAAGAAATCGATAAGTGGCGAAGTATGTCGAAATTAATCATTATTATCTCTCATAATTTTCACCTTCTCGATACTATAAATGTCGATAGAGTAATCATCATGAAGTATTGACAAATAGATCGACATGGCGAACAAGAACTCATAGAAGAGGTGCGAAAGAATGGATTTTAAAGAAAAATTATGACCCAAAAACAAGACGATGACATCCAGGCATTCTGAGATATATCTCGCGAGACACTCGATGGGAGTGATAGTATCGTATACTCCCAGATGGCGAAAGTCGGGATCAATGAAGAAGTCGTCAGGCAGATATCTCTCTCGAATCATGAGCCAGCATGGATGCTCGAACACCGCCTGAAGTCTCTCGCACTTTTTGAAAAGTTCGAGAAACCGACGTGGTGACCGTCTCTAGAAGCACTCGATCTTCAGAGTATTTATTACTTCGCGAAGGCAGAGGGAGGAGGCGATGGGAAATCCTGGGATGATGTCCCAGAGAATATCAAGGCGACATTCGAACGACTCGGTATCCCAGAAGCTGAGAGGAAAGTCCTCGCCTGAGTCGGTGCTCAGTATGATAGTGAGGTCGTCTACCATAAACTCCGTGAAGATCTCATCGCACAGTGAGTCATCTTCGAAGATATGTCTGTCGCACTTCTCGAACATGAGGAGATCGTGAAGAAACACTTCATGCGTGCCGTACCAGCATCGGATCATATGTTCGCAGCACTTCATGGTGCTGTATGGAGCGGAGGGACATTTCTCTATATTCCACGAGGAGTGAAGATCTCTGACCCCCTTCAGGCATATTTCCGCATGAATGTGAAGGCAGGAGGACAGTTCGAACATACACTCATCATCATCGAAGACGAAGCCGAAGCACACTATATCGAGGGGTGTAGTGCTCCGAAGTATGGAACATCGAGTCTCCATGCGGGATGTGTCGAGATCTATGTCGGTGCCCATGCGAAGATGCGCTATTCATCCGTCGAGAACTGGTCGGTCGATACGTATAATTTGAATACTAAACGAGCTATCGTGGAGACTGGAGGATCTATCGAATGGGTGGGAGGAAATCTCGGCTCGGGCGTGACGATGCTCTACCCGTGCTCTATCCTCAAGTGAGATGACTCAAAAGCACTTCACTTCGGTATCGCCTTCGCCAATGCGGGACAAAATACGGATACAGGAGCAAAAGTCATCCATATCGGAAAAAATACATCGAGTGAGGTAGTTTCGAAGAGTTTGAGCAAAAATGGTTGAATATCTGTCTATCGAGGACTTCTGGATATCAAAAAATCGGCTACCGGAGCAGTAGCTAAGATCGACTGTGATGGACTCCTCCTCGACTCTCTTTCACGTTCTGATACCATTCCGAATATCCGTGTCGCGACGGATGATGCACTCGTCGCGCATGAGGCGAGCGTCGGGAAGATCAACGAAGATGTCCTCTTCTACCTCCAGTCGCATGGTATCCCTGAGGATGAGGCGAAGACACTCATCGTACGAGGATTCGTCTCACCACTCATGAAAGAGCTCCCTCTCGAGTATGCTGCGGAGATGAATATATTGATCGGTATGGAAATGGAAGGGTTGTAGTACTCTAGAATTTGCGAGAATAGCCTTTTTGGTGTATCATATATTTATGAATATACCATTAGTAAATGATCCTAAAAATTTTCTGGAAGAAGTAAAACCGCTCGTTATTTTATATTGTGAAAATTTTAACAGAAATGATCCAATAACGAATAAACCACTGCTTGATCGAAGAAAAATAAAAAAACTTAAAAGAAAAGTTATTGAAAATTGAATTCCCGAAGAGTGATATAAGGAACTTATGAAAGAATTCGAGAGTACCAAAGTATCCATGAGAGTCCGCCCTCATCTTAAATCTATAGAAGCACACCCGAATAGAATTGGTAATATATATCATAAAAAAACTTTAATTCTTCAGAAAATAATTGAAATATTAGAATTACATATGCGTAAAGAGTAGAGAAAGATTTTTTGATAATTCATAATTTTCCCTATACTCTCTCTATGCCATGAGAAAACCCCTGAGCCTACGATGAAGCCAGGAAACGCATCCGTGAGTCGAGAGATCGTGAGACGATAGTCATAGAGGAGAAAAAGGAGGATTTCGAAAAGGGAAAAGAGAAGATTCGTTCTCGCAAAAAACTCGATGTCTTTGCTCTGAAAAGTAAACTCGAGACAGGAAACTCACTTAATACTCTCAAAGGAGATATCAAAGAGGCATTTGATCGCGGAGACATCTCGATCGAGACGTATAAAAATGTCCTCACGGAGCTCGATAAAAATAAAGAAAAAACATCAGAACCCCTCGCGAAGCCAGAATATACCCTCGATCCACGAGCTTTTCCTCTCTCGGGTCATCCGCTCACGAAATACTTCGAATCCCAGAAACTCTGAGATAATCCTCTTATCGACCTCGCCGGATTTGCCTATGGATTCGCTCAGGGATCACTCTTTCTCCTCTACCTCGCAGGCCGCATCGTCCTCGACACACTTCTCCTCCCCATGGATCTCTACAAGATGATGAAGAAATAAAGTTTCTTATGTTCCTGTCATTCTGGCTTTATGCCAGAATCCAGCCTTTTTTATGAAGACCTACTTTGTTTACATCCTTGCATCCGAAAGAAATGGTACACTGTACGTATGAGTGACGAATAATCTTCTGAGACGTATGTATGAACATCGAGAGTGAATTATAGAATGATTTACAAAAAGATACCATATCAAAATGCTTGTCTGGTATGAATCATTTGCTCATATAGAGGAAGCTCTTCGCACTGAAAAGAGAATAAAAAATTGGAAAAGAGCATATAAACTCAATACTATAGAAGAAAGAAATCCAGACTGGAAAGATCTCTATAATGAAATTATCTCTTAGCTAGATTCTGGGACAAGCCCAGAATGACGGGAGCCACCAAAACTGATAAACAATTACCACTCATACCTTATGCAACGATTTTTTGTCACATTCCCACTTTCGATTGATTTGGTTCTTACTGATGTAGAGATCGTCCACCAACTTGCGCGAGTACTGCGAGTACAACTAGGACAAGAAGTCATACTTTTCGATGGCGATGGATCAGAGACACTCTATGAGATCACAGAGATTACCAAAAAATCCATTTCACTTAGAGGAAAAGAACGAATATTTCCCCATACAGAACCAGAAAGAAATATCACACTCTACCAGTGAATGCCCAATAAGATTGAGAAAATCGAATATATCATCCAGAAGGGAGTTGAGGTGGGGATAGCGAGGTTTGTCTTCTTTCGTTCAGATCGTTCACAGAAACTCATACTTTCTGAATCCAAAAAAATCCGTTTCATCGCTATTGCACGAGAAGCGCTGGAGCAGTGCGGGGGTCTCGTGATGCCAGAGATAGAATTTCTGGATACATTGAGTGTGTCATTCTGGGGTATGCCAGAATCCAGAGGCTCAAATGGCATAGATCCTGAAATAAATTCAGGATGACAGGCACATGGATTACTTCGTTCCTCGCAATGACAGGAGCAGGAGCAAACACCAAATATCGTCCTCGATACCATAGGAAAGTCGCTCAAAATGCAGGAAATGCCTCAAAATAATGAAATCAGCATCTGGGTGGGCCCAGAAGGAGGATGGAGTGATGTTGAGCGCGTAAAAATGGAAGAAAATGGTTTTATATTTGCACGTTTTGGTGAGAGAGTCCTCCGTACTGAGACAGCATGAGTCGTCATGGCTTTTGCCCTTATCTATGCCTAGAAATAGGGTGTATAGATAGAGCAACCCTCTCCTGGATAAGAAAAATATAGAATGATACTATATATAGTGTATAGGTGTTGCTTGGATGAGTGAGGGGATTTTTTCTTACAGTTTTCTTACTCATAAACTGAGTATATCAGCATCAATGAGAGTAGTGCATGTACACACATACTGCTCACATACACAAAATGTATACAAAAATGGTTTAATAAGTGTCCGAAAAATAGTAAATGTGCATTTATTGATCCATAAAGGAATATACTGTAAGCAAAATGGTATTATATATCATAGTATATAATAGGCAAGATGTATCATCTCACTCGGAAATAGAAAACATGATATACTGCTTATGTCTTCTCGAAAGAGAATGACCCTTAACAAGACCCGACTGACCGATAATAGGAACCCTTTCTCAAAGGATCTTCCTGCTACCAATACCAAAACAAAGATTCATAAATTTCATATCCATACAAAAAGAGCAAATTCTTGTATACCGATACAAATAGAATCAAAAAACACTGGTGGAGGCTCGTATTTTTCTCACTTTCACTGAAAGCTGGAAAGATACGAGCCCTCACTGGGCAAAAAGAGGCAAGAAAGTACTCTTAAAACACTTCTAAAGGTCAGTTGGGCATCTCGCTTGCGAGAAGGGTTGAGTACCCAAAACAACTGACCAATGGTCCTCCCGAGAATCTTTTTTATTTTCTCACAGTGAGTGGCTAGAGGCACCCCATTCTTAGTCTCACGCTGTACCCACATGCGTGGGATTTTTTGATTATCTTTGAAAGTATTTGTATATCTTTCGAAAGTCTGCCCTTTGTTTCGGTCCTCTCTCTACACCATGAAAAAACTTACCAGGATATACATATACTATGCTATGATGTACAAATACTATTTTTCCTGAATTTTTCATAAGAAACGAAAGAATACAATCCTCAGTACTATAATTAAGTTGGAGATTTTCGCTGATTTTTTCCACCTCTTCGAACCCTCCAGAAGATAAGTAGCTCGATCTTCTGCAGGCGAAGCTAGCTCACCAGAAATAAAAATGAGAAAAGTATGAGAGTGGAAAAGCTCAAAGAAGAGAAAACAGAAACGATGTTATATTTCCTCTCCAATTTGCATAAAACCAAACTCTTCATCATGTAGCCACGACTTTTACATCTTTGAAGGGTCTTACGAGTTCCTGTAGCCAATCACTCGTTGCTATAGCGTCACCGTCAATACATGCAATAATATCTCATCACACCCTTTTGAAGCCATACTTTCGAGCATAAAGGGGTCACTTCTCCTTCGTTGTAAGCTCATGGATAATAATCTCGGGATACCCTTTTGCTATTTGAGCTGTTTTATCAACGCAATTATGTGCGATCAGAATAACCTCATATGGTTTTTGATCTTGCCCAAGGATTGACTCAATACAATGGGCAATATGTTTTTCTTCATTATGTGCGATAACGAGAACAGAGATTTTCATATATTATAGGTGATGATACCCACTTCCTTTTATAATCTCATGAGCCCGATAGACCTGCTCTATCAGGGTGAGGAGGGCCAGTGAGTGAGGCATGACAAAATCAGAAATACGAAGAAGTTTATGAGGAATTTCTGTCATGAGCTCGAGGTCGACTCAATAACTCCCACCAATAATAAATACGATATTTTCGCTTGTATTCTTCGCATCCTCGAGCATTTCGGAGAATTCGCTCGTCTTCATACCTTTTCATCGCTCATCGAGCAGGATGACGCTTCATTTTACCTTTTTCAGGGCTTCTGTGATGAGTAGAGTCTCTTTTACTTTTATATATTCAGGATTGGTATGAGAAATGGGCTTTATGAGCTTTATGATGGCGAATTTTTGTATACGCTTCTCGTACTCTGCTATGGCTTCGCGAAAATGTTTGTACCCGTCAGATACCGCTAGAATAGTAATCATACACGAAGTATAGAAAATTTTTTTGACAAGACAAGCATTTTTTATACAATCTGCCTCGTGCCACTTTAGCTCAGTTGGTAGAGCACCGGTTTTGTAAACCGGCGGTCATCAGTTCAAGTCTGATAAGTGGCTCCAGATATGGGTCGGTTCCAGAGTGGTCAAATGGGGAGGACTGTAAATCCTTTGGCTTACGCCTTCGTAGGTTCGATCCCTACCCGGCCCACCATCTTTCTGTTGTCTGCCCAGGTGGTGGAATGGTAGACACGACGGTCTTAGAAGCCGTTGCCTTACGGTGTAAGAGTTCAAGTCTCTTCCTGGGCACCACAACAATGGAGTATTAAAAATAAATAAAAGAAAATTGTTTGTTTTGAGTTCTTCACTCTGGTTTGTCTTTTCGCCACTAAAAAAAGACAAGAGGCACTTCGTACCCTTCTTCTCGAAGAATGAGCGATATGTATATACTCTTAACCCCCATTTTTATGAAACAAGATATACACCCTGCTTTTAAGCAGGTAAAAGTCATCTGCTCATGTGGCAATACTTTCGAAGCTGGAAGTACGATCAAGGGAGATGAAATCCGTGTGGAAACATGTTCTAAGTGTCATCCATTCTATACAGGAAAGAAGACACTTCTGAAGACAAGTACTATGGATAAGTTCTACGCTCGTCAGAAAAAGACAGAAGCGCTCGACAAATAATAAAAAATCTCCTCATTTGAGGAGATTTTTTAAAACACACACACGTTATCGCTGATTGGCATCCTGAGCATTATTTGCTTTCTCGAAAGTTTGAGAAAGACTATTCATATAGCTTTTGAGATTATCACGCAGTGCGAGGTAGTCATCATAGATGATCACGAGAAGAAGATGGACGGTATACGTACGCTCCATCTCTCGGTAGGCGACGACAGCTTTCGGGAGAGTATCCTGTGCTCGAGCAAGCTCATTTTCGACAGCATTGGTCCTTTTCGTAGTTTCTGATAGAGCAGCATCAGTAGTACTAGGAGCTACTGAGGGTTTCGTCGTTCCTATTTGCTGATCGAGAGTGATAGATCCCACGATGTTTTCTCGGATATTACTATCCAGATAGTCGAGATAGTAGCTGTAGCTACAGTATTCGCGAGTCGCACTTCGGGAAAGTTTATCGACTATTTTTATCTGTTCTGATCCATCGGTATTTTGGTTACAGTTGGCATCTCTCATAACTGTTTCGTATCGTTTTTTTTCTTTTTCGAGTTTTGTTTTTATGTCTGATCCTTTTCATGCGAATTTTTTGAGTGTTTCTTCGAGCTTCTTGAGCTTATCGACTCTTCCAGCGGCGACGGCACAGGAGAAGATCCGATTCATATTATTTCTATACTGTATGCGCGCTATCTCCACCGCACGAAAACCTTCGAAAGTTCCTATACGTGTCAGATCGAGCATTTTTTGGAGACTGGCTTTTGACTCTGGATTTTTCTCACTTTCTATGAGAGACTGGATTTTTCTATTCTGATCCTCGGGCTGGAAATTTGCATAGTCTGCTGTTATTTTTCAGAAATTGGGTCCTGAGTTCCATGGAGAATATTCATTTTCACAGTAGAGACTGAGGTTTTCCTGATAACAAGAAAAAGTCTTCGAATCACAATTAGTCGGATTTACTGCAAAAGTCTCTCCAAAAAGGAAAGAGAAGGATGATAGCGCGATGAGTGTGAGAAGTGAGAGTTTCATAGTGTTATACAGCACCGATACGGTAGATGATTTCCTTTTCGACGAATTCTCTTTCTCGACCGTATTTGAGGCGAGAGAGTTCTTTGAGCGCATTTCCTGTTACCATATCCGGCATTTCTGCAAAAGGATTTGGCGGTGCGATAGAAAACCCTGGAGTTGGCTGGAAATCGACAGAGAGCTTGATCGCTGCCTTGAACTTATCCATATTGATGAAGTCTTGCTCACTGTATGCAGGAGCAAATTGTTTTGCCATGAACTCTGCATCTTCAGCACCGAGCTTATAGCTCATGACGGTTCCGACGTTACCGAATATAGCTCATTTGAGATTGAGACTTGATTTCGTCAGGGCATCTGATTTCTCGAGCTGTCCGAGATACTGATGAGCGATGACGAGCCCGAGTCGGTACTTTCGAGCTTCAGAGAGGATACTCTCGATCGAGTCCGTCACATAGTTCTGGAACTCGTCGATATAGAGAAAAAAATCTTTTCGTTCCTCTTTTGCGATACTCTGTCTTCTGAGTGCTGCGATCTGTATCTTCGAGACGAGGATGAGACCGAGAAGAGTAGAGTTCAGATCTCCGATGATACCTTTTGAGAGTGAGACGAGAAGGAGTTTCTCATTATTCATGATATCTCAGATATCGAAGGCGGACTTCGTCTGTCAGACGATATTTCTCATCATCGTATTGGTGATAAATTGTCCGAATTTCGCAGCAAAATAGGGGATGATTTCTCACTTTTCTCGATCTCCCATTTTGGCATAGGTATAGTCCCACCAGGCTCGTACGACTGCGTTTTTGAGTGTCGTCCTTCGTTCCCTCTGGAAGTTATCATCGGTGAAGAGTCGTATGAGGTCAGTGATCGCTCCACCCTGAGGGTAGTCCATGAGCGTGAGACATCCATTTCGGAAATAGTCCTGGATACGAGGGCCAAAGATCTCACTTCAAAAAAGCTTTATCATGATATTGGTGGAGTCGGCGACGACCATCTGTTTTTCATCATCGTTAGCGGCTTCGAGCATATTGAGTCCCATCGGACGCGCGAGATCTCCTGGGTCAAAATAGACGACATCGTCAGCTCGAGACTTCGGTATATATCCGACGAGCTCTTTCGCGAGGTCACCGTGGGGGTCGAGTATCGCGAGTCACTTCCCACTGCGTACGTCCTGACGGGCCATGACAGAGAGGATCGATGACTTACCCGTACCAGTCTGACCGATGACGTAGAAATGTCGAAAACGGTCCTCATTTTTTATATAGATTGGTTTTTTCTCTCCACGGAAGACGTTATCACCGATATAGAGTCCTTCTTTCGCGATATTGGTCGGAGCTTTGATCAGCTTAAATCTCTGCCAGCGAATTTCTGGTTGCTTATTGTATTTGCTCGAAGGAAAATGAAAGAGGGTCGCGAGCTCTTCACTATTCATGATCGGAGCTTTCTGCCACCAGGCGAACTGACGGAAAATGTAGTGACGGATCAGGAGGGAAAGAGATTTTCGTTTTACGGGTTTGAATTTATTATATGCTGGAGAGGTGAACTGGGAAAAAGCAGATATGATATTCTGGAGCTCAGCATATACAGAGTCTTCATCATTTCCCGTCGTGATGATACGGATAGTCGTCGCATATCCGGTTTTTTTCACTTTTTCCTTCATGAGACCCTCTTCATCGAGTGGCTCATTTTTATCATCACTTCCTTCTGGAGTATGTTTCTCATCACTCGGATCATGAGTAAAAAGCTCGAATAGTGTCCCGAGCCATTCGAGAGGATTCCAGGAGAAGTGACTTTTCCCGTCTTTTTTCTCACTTTTTCTAATGCGTTTTTTGATCTTCTCTTGCCAGTTATCGTCGATCGGGCGCAAGAGTATCTGGATCACTCATGACTCATCTTCGCCGAATTTCCCCATAGCAGAAAGGATTGCATTCATAGAGTCACTTTCGAGCTTGGTATAGGTACGGATAGGGAATTCTTCTCATTTCTTGAGTTTCATGATCTCTCCACGGACGACTTTTTTCCCTTCGAAGATGTTGACTTCGTCGGTCTCTTCGATAAAGGCATCAGGATAAAATCCGAGCACCTGTTTTTCTACGAGGAGTTTGGCCCTTTTTGGTACTACGATGTAGAAATATATTTCCTGACGGTGTGCTACATACTCGAGTGAGAGGTATTCCTGACCGAAGAGCCAACCGAGCACCGTACTCGAGTAGAGAGACTTCAGACTCGCGAGTAGCTGTTCCATGATGGAGATCTGTTCACGGAAATCCTTCACGGTCTCATGTTTCTCATCCTGATCGCTATCTTTCCTCGCGATGATCACACGGAGAAATGTCATCTCCAGTGACCTTCCGAGAGCGATCTTGCGCCTGGTAGAGAAATAGAGAATGAGTACGACGAGAATCGTCGTCACGATGATGAATATCCCTTCTGTAATCGTCATAGAGTGATTATATCGGAAAGGGCATAAAAACGCAAAAAAATCACCTAAAGAATAGGTGATCGAAAACTATAGTATTTACCCAAGGATAAAAAATCGGAAGAGTGCGTGACTCGCGACGATCAGAAGGAGTCAGAGAAATACATAGAGGATCATGCTTTTTGCTTTTTTTAGCTTCTCCTCTTCCCCTCACGATATGAGGACGAGATAGCCTGCATAGATGACGAGGATGACGGCGAGGAGCATGAGAAATCCATTTAAATATACTATCAGCTTTCCGAATATTTCTACAGCACCACCGATATTTTTCTCCTCGATCTCACAAATACCAGGATTGAAAGTATTTCCTCCACAGCCAGGAGATGGTTTTCCATAAATAGCGAGGATGAGGGGCTTCGGAAGACGTACGAGCAGAAATCCTATGAGCGCATAGATGATGATATTTTTCCCTTTCTTGAGCTTCTCCTCATCTCCTCCTCCCGTGACGATGATATAGAAGGCGTAGACTGCCATGATGAGAAATCCAAGTGATGCAAGCATGAGGAGGATATTCACTATCGGTTCAAATATATTTTTCCAGAATGTATATCCGAGAGATCCATTGATTACAGGACCGAGTCCAGCTCATTGGAGATTGAAGTAGAGTGTTACCCATATCGAGTATGCTATCTGCATGACGAATATCCCGACAGAAACCCAGATAATATTTTTTCTCCACTTTTTCGCTGATTCCTCATCTCCTCAGGAGAAGAGAAGCTTCAATACTCAGATAATCAGGAATATGACGGCAATAGTGATAAAGAAATTTTTGATACTACCAGCAATAGTGACAAATGTATTTTGTACTGATTCTCCTCAGAGCGTTGGGCTAAAAAAGAATGTTCAGATATCACTACTTCTAAACTGCGCGAGAAGCGTAGGCTCATTTGCTTGTGTGGCCACACTCGTTCCATTACGGAGATTTATATCTGTATTTGCCGTACTTCCTATCGCAGTGAAAGAAAAAAAGGTGCAGAGAGCAAGTAAGAGAATACGAAACATAGATAGAAAAGGTTATATACTTACTTTAGCAGAAAGAGAGAAAAAAGCAATTTTGGAGCTTAGATTTTTTATAAGTGGGCAGAATAGGAAGAGGGTGGCATTTTTACTTTTCCTCCTTCTTCACTTTCGCTTCAGCCTTTTTCCGTTCTTTATACTCTTCCTGTTCCACTCGATATTTCTTCTCTTCTTCTCGGATCTTGTCGATATTTTCGAATATTTTCTTTTCTACGAATTCTTTTTTCTTCGTGTATTTCTCGCGAGAGACCTTTAGGAGGACATCTCGAGACTGTTGTGGAGGGACATCTATGCGTTCCCTGAGTGGTGCATATGTCGTCGCCGAGAAGACGGGTGATGGCATACCATCGATGAGGAGCTTGGTATAGATATCGTATTTTTTCAGATTTGTCAGATCTTGTGGAGTGATGATGTCCTCGCCTCCATAGACTTCAGCGAGTGTGACCGCATCGTGATATCCCACTTGAAATGAGAGGATCGTCCCCACGTTTCCGAAGACCGCTCCCTGGACGGTCTCAGCCATCTGGGCGATATACTGGTTCGCCATAGTGAGGGAGAGTTTATACTTGCGAGCCTCTGAGAGTATAGTCGCGAAGGAGTCGGTAGCAAAGTTCTGGAACTCGTCGACGTAGAGTCCGAAGTCCCGGCGTTTCTCTTCTGGAGTATCAGCTCGGGTCATGGCTTCGATCTGGAACTTGGTCACCATCATTGCCCCGAGAAGTGCCGATGCGTCTTCCCCGATTCGTCATTTCGACAAGTTCACGAGAAATATCTTTCCATTGTCCATGATCCACCTCAGAGAAAAGGGGTTTTTTGGCTGACCGAGGATATTGCGAAGTATTGGGGACGAGAGGAACTGCCCGACTTTATTGAGGATCGGATTGATCGCTTCACTCTGCATACTCGGAGTCATCTTCGCGAACTCCTCGTTCCAGAACTGGACGAGGATCGGATCGTCGATCTTGGCAACTACTTTTTTTCTATAGGCCTCGTGTGTGAGCATGAGCGGGATAGAAATAAGCGTCGTCTCCGGGATGAGAAGCAGGGTGAGTATCGTATTGCGGAGGATATATTCGAGGCGTGGACCCCAGCTCTCAGCAAACATCTTCTTAAATATCGAGACGAGTCCTCCTGCGACGATCGGGCGGAGCTCGGGGTGAGGATTGTCGAGCATATTGAATCCGATTGGATACTCCTGATCGGCAGGATCGAAGAGGACGATATCGTTGGTCCGTGACTTCGGTATATTCGCGAGGATCGTCTCGACGAGGTCACCGTGCGGGTCTATGACGGCGACTCCACGCCCTGAGAGGATATCCTGGTAGATCATGTTCTCGAGCAGGGTCGACTTTCCCATCCCCGTCTTACCGATGATATAGACGTGACGAGAGCGATCGACGGGCTGGAGTCCAAATGCTACTTCACCACCACGATAATTCGCCATACCGATCGGAGTGTTCGGTGCTTCGACCGATGGGAGATCGTGTGGTGGTTCGAATTTCCGTGTCGTCACCCAGTGAATCCCCGGCGTCTTCACATAGAGTGTTGGCAGATGGATGATACCTGCGAGCTCAGTGACGGAGAGGATCATCGCAGATTTCGGGAGTTTCTCCAGTTCTGGGAGGGCATGAAGTGTATGCATCTTTTTCATGACGAAGGAGTTACCACTCGGGTTCGCGAAGATATTCATACTTCCTGAGAGTTCTTTCAGTATGAGATCATCTCCTATAGGATCTCGAGCATTCTTGATCGCGCGAATCTTCACACTGTATCCGAAGCTTTCGAGTTTGGATTCGGTTTTTTCCTTTCCTTCCTTTCATTCGTGTTTGTGTGCATCCTCTGACTCTTCTTTTGGCACCAGGAACGAGACGAGCTTCAGAGAAAGTGAGATCGGGAGAAATATCCACCCAATCCACGACCAGAAGTGAAGGATATGCAGACGGAGAAAATCAGGAATCATATGTGAAGTCCAGATGTGGCGCTTGCTTTCGCTCCGCCAGACAGAGTCAGCGATCGGCGCAAAGTCGAAGATAAATCCCCCACTATCGCCCTTCGCTATCTTCCCCATAGCACTCGTGAGTGATGAGAGAGGATCGACTGATTCCTTCTCAGTGCGATCTTTCATATTCACATAGAGTTTGATTGGATCGAGTGAGTGGTGAGCGAGCTTAATCTCACGACTTCTATACGAGGCATTTTTCTCGAGAAGTGGTGGGCATTCTCGGAGCTCGATATCGCTATAGTGCGCATAGATCTGCCCTGTGAGAAATGATGCGTAGGCGGCATCGGTCGATATGAAAAAACGTATCTGCCCTCCCGACGCGATAATCTCGAATCGAAAGACGGGAGATTGTTTCGATTTCCAAAACTGCCACCACGGTGTCCCGTGTTTGATGGCATGATGAAGGGTCGAGAGCATCTCACGCGCGACAAAAACGCCTTTTTCGTTGGCTCTATCGACGGCGACTTCGTAGGTGATGATATTTTTAGAAGTTGGCATAATAATAACCTCATCCCCTTGCCCCTTCTCCTTCAGAGAAGGGGAATCGGTACCGAACTCCCTCTCCTTTAGGAGAGGGTTGGGGTGAGGCGGACTCTGTATATCATATCAAAAATTCTCATAATTTCCAAAGATTTCTCTTTGCCATTTGCACTTCTCTCCCTATACTCCCCATATATGTACTGTGATAATCCCATCATCCATACCGAAAACCTTCCTATTCTCGACCGATGAGAAGAGAGTTTCCGTGAGATCAGGATCAGGAAATGAGAGTGTCAGAAGTACCTGCTCTTTCCAGTACACGAAGGAAAATATACTCGAACATTCATCCTCGAAGAGTGAGCTGTATTCCGTGGCGCTGGAGTCGCGACATGAGCGAATATGGTTCTCGAAATGTCCGTTTTTATCGAAGGGTCTGATACGGATGCTTCACTGCAGATCCTCTGACTTGCTACAGATAGCTCTACGATCGAGCTCGATGGAGTCGGGAAAGTCGCGATGTGATGCGAACGAGTGAAACTCCGTGTCGACCAGACCAATATCCTTCTCGGAAATGGCGCGAAAGTGAAGTGACGTCCTGTCCTCGAAGTCGCGACTGACTCTATCGAAGGTGGACACTCATGTCGTATCCACCGTATATCTGGGGAGGCACTCTTCTACCTCCAGTCTCGTGGTATCGATGCCTCGACCGCCGAGGGGATGCTTCTCGAAGCGGAGATCGACCGACATGTGGGGATCATCGACAAAGCAGGTGAGGGAGTGAAAGAAGAGATACTGGAGAGGATCATAAAAAAATAACCCCAAATTTGGGGTTATTTTTTTACTTAGAGCCTTGATGAATAAGTTGATTAATTTTTTCGTAAAGAACTTCAGTGTTATCCATGTATTTAAGAGTAAGCTCATGTCAACCAGTACCAGCAGTATCAAGATATATGTGTCCAAGAGAAAATAATCTTTCTATAATACCTTGTCACTGTTCAGTATTGGTCATTCGAGAGTAGAGAATATTTTTCTTTGACTTTACGAGAAACCCGTCACTATATTCGACCTTATCATTATAAAATTTATATACGATGTTATTTAACTGCATACGACTTATAAAGAAACTGATAGCCCAGATTATTACAAATAGGACTATCGCAGCTACAATAACCATACCACCATCAAGTCCTAATACTAGTAGTAATGCCGGAAGACCAATCCATGCGCATAAAATATATAACCAAATTGTACGCCCAAGTGCATGAAAAATAAGAAATGAATTTTTTTTCGTTGGTTGCACGGTCATAAGAAGTTCTGAAGATTGCCCAGCAGGAGAGAATTCCATACATAAAAAGTAAAAAATAAAAGAGAACAAATCCAGTATAATCATATTCTTACTTTTTTGCAAATATTCAATTTATTTCATTTTCCCTCCTCGGAAACTCTTTTTGACATTCGTTCCTTTTTCAATAACAATCCACACTTACTCTAATTTTTTTAAGAGTTCTTGTATGCACGAAATCCCCGTATCTATCTGACTAATTACTATATCTGTTCTTCGATCTAGGAGGATAAGATGTCCTACTAAACTGTTTTCTTTCTGTTGATTTCGGTTCAGTGCCTTTCCTGATGTGAGGCTTATTTTTTTCTCGTTCAGAAAGAGTATGAGCTCAGTAGCAGAAGATCGGATATCACTTTTTAGACTTTCTAGAAATTTAGCACTATCAAAAATGTTACCGACATTATACTCTAGCTCTATTTGTTCGAGTTTTTTACTGAGTTTATAGGAACGAGAGAGATTTTTTGCAATCGTATCAAAAGAGGAGTGGACAATTCTGAAATCTATATCACCACGAAGGGATATTATGATATTTTTACATCAAATCTCTACTTTCTCTACACAGTTTTGTAAATCTATTCCGATATTTGCAAATCGAGAAAGCGGAGAGAAGTACTGCATGATTATACCTATCACATAGCTCATAAGAAGCGGTATACTCAATGCGAGTAGAAGTATTCATCCAAATAAAAATGAATCATCGATGCCACCATCCATAGCGATAAAATGAAAGAGCATAAATGCTGGACCACAAATAATTCCTATAATATACAGTAAGCCCACCACTTCTTGCCAATTAAGATCACTTAAATCTACTTTCTGTTCATCTTGAGGCTCAGATAAATAATCTACCTTAAAGAGATTTCTGAGTATTGGAAGTCAGTAAAAAAGCTCAAGGTTTCTTTTTAGTATAGTTATGTTATCCTTTATAGGAGATCCAAAAAGTATACTATTTCCTCTCCCATAAAACATGTATCTTCCCTTTCAAAAGAGGTATCATTTCTGGAGAAATCGAAAAATATACCAAATAGTTATAAAAACCAACGGATTGAGAATGACTGAGGCTGTTTCGGAGTCGATACCAGGGAGTAGTCAAATAATCCACCATACAATCATCATAGGAAGCATGGCAATGATTCATACTACAAGCATAGTAGCAAGCTCTATATAAGAAAGTATGAAATTGATAGCAAGTGACTTCGGGCTGAGGATTTCACGAATATAGAATCCTCTTTTTTCGAGAAGGCGCTGATTTTTTTTATTGAGAGGGAGTATCATAGAGGCTTGGACTGAGTTAATTTGGCGATGAAGTTTCTAGGTTAAATGGTATCCACCAAACAGCATTATCCTTCATGACATATATTCCAAACCACTTGCTATCACTACTAAATCCACCATCGTTTCCTCACCAACTTCACATCATATTGCCATCGATTACTTGTTCCTTTCCGTCTATCACAAGACTTGTTTTTCAGCTCTCATCATCTCTATATGAGTAGACTAGATGTTTTCCATCCGGGGAAAATATACCCTTTCCCCAGTTTGCTAAGTTCACAAATCCATAGTATGTTTGAGGAGTACCTTCATAATTCACTATACTCATCCACTTAGTAGGATTTGTCTGTATCATCTTACTAAAAATATAAAAAACCTTACCGTTTAGAGGATTTATTTGTAGACTTTCATCTTGTATTCGAAAGGTTGAATCCATTTTAGAAGAGCTACTTGGCATACCTTGATCTTGTAATAGGGGGTTAGCCTCTCTATATATGTTGATTACTGTTTGGAGATATGTATCATTTTTTATAAGGTGCTGATTCCCATATGTATCAGTTGCTTGATATACAAAAACGCTGTCATTGCTTATCTTGAAATTTGCACTAACTCATGCCCAGGGTCAGTATTCTTTTCCATTTACCACAAGGTACTCTTCTTTCTTCCTCCAGTCAGTAGGATCAGTTTTTTCTACTGTATACGCGAGACTTTTACCATCCGGACTAAATGTTAGAAAGAGTATTCTAGAGCCCTGAGGGTATTGTTTTCCTATGTTTTGACTGTCTCCACTGAGAATGCGTACAAATGATGTACCACTATTTGTACTGTCAATTATAGCAAGACTTCGCCCATCGTCCGATATCGTGCCATAAAGGTACGTCTCTCTTCGGCTATCGGCGATCAGTCCGTATAAGTATCTCGCTTCTTCTGTGAGTATGTTTCCTATCACCTCCTCATCATCTAGAAAAAATGCCATATTCTTTTTTCCATAGCATACAGACAATACTTTTCCCTCCTTTGTACCAGAGATAACCTTTACATTTATAATAGGATCATTTTCATATTTCCATTTTGGAGTAATCAGTGTTCCGTTTTTTATTATTTGCGCCATCCCACTTCCATGTATAGATGAGACAGTCATGATTTCCTTATTCTGAAACATGATACTTTGTATTTGTTCCCTTTCTTTGTATTTATCAGTTTCTGGAGTCATTTGTATTACAACCCTGCGCATGCTATCAGTAAACCAATTTAAAATACCATTCTTATACAAGATTGTATTAAGTTTTCAGTCGTTTTCGAGTCTCATACCAATAATAGGATCGATAAAGCCCCCAGAGTAAATAGTAGTATCAGTAGCAATATTTTTTACTTGTACTTTCTGTTCAGTGATTCCACTTCCGTCTTTTGTATCGATGGTTTTTGATATCAAGCCAAACTTACCATTTGCGGATATGGCGCTATAGGATCAATCCGTATTTTCTCGTAACTCACCATTTGCTATACCTGTGACGATTTTTCATTCATCTTCTCCGAGCTTGACCAAGGGAGCTTGGGCGAGCCAACCCTTTCCATCAAATACAAAGTAACTCTCTTCGGACCAGAGTTTTTTCGATTTCTCGAGATTGTAGAGAGAGAGGTCTATCAGTTTTGTTGGATTTGTATTGAAGTCCATATTTGTATCAGCTCAAGAGTTATTATTTGGTACTGTATTTTCTTTGAGCTTCTCCTCTTGTGTTCATGATTGAGTGCTAACGGGATTATTCATACTACTACTTTTAGTATCCACAACATCTTTACCAGAACCTAGCAAGGCAAAACCAACACCAATAAGTATAAATACGACTAAAGTGAGAATCATGGTGATATTTCATATTTTTTCAGCAATCTCAGGAGCTATAGTATTCTTTTTTAGTGTACCCTTTATCCGTCAGCCGATAAGAGCCAGGGCAAGAAGCTGCAATACAAATAAGATGATAGGACCGCCGATCATGGCAGCAAAGACTCCGATCGTGGTAATACCAAACATCCAGAGTGATGCAATACCTCAAGTGAGCCAGGCATTCACAATAACTCAGTATCTTCGAGAAATTATGTATAGTATAACAACAACAATGATAGCAGTAATGAGATACGCTGCAAATCACTGAAAGAGAAAGAACTGGAAGGGATGATCTCTGAAATAATCATTAATAAAACTGGAATTCATAATAATGGGATAATAGTTAAACTTCTATATATCTACTACAGCTCTTACTTTCTCTTTTTGCAAATATCCGACTCATTTTCCCTCCTCAAAAACTCCTTTTGACATTCGCCCCTTTTTCCATATTATTCCCGCGAAATTCGGAACCTTTATCGAAACTTTTCAGAAACCTGGATTGCTTCGTGCCTCGCGAGTGACGGATACCGTTATGCCTGGCGTTTCGAAATTTATAATTCAACATTTATAATTTATACTTCTCTTTTATGGCTACTACCAAAGACCTGAAAATGATCCGAAATTTCGGTATCTGTGCGCATATCGATGCAGGAAAGACGACTACTTCTGAGCGCGTCCTTTTCTATACGGGGATCAACCATAAGATCGGTGAAGTACACGACGGAGGAGCGACTATGGACTGGATGGAGCAGGAGAAGGAGCGTGGTATCACGATCACTTCGGCAGCGACGACTACGACATGGAGAGGTATTCAGCTGAACCTCATCGATACTCCGGGACACGTCGACTTTACGATCGAGGTGGAGCGTTCTATGCGTGTTCTCGACGGTGCTGTAGCAGTATTCGACTCTTCACAGGGTGTAGAGCCACAGTCTGAGACCGTATGGAAGCAGGCAGATAAATATGGAGTACCCCGTATCGCCTTTGCGAATAAGATGGATAAGACAGGAGGGGATTTCATGATGACCTACGAGTCTATCGTGAAGCGTCTCGCTGGAAATAAAGTCATCCCTATCCAGCTTCCTATCGGTCAGGAAAATGATTTCTCAGGAATCATCAACCTTATCAATATGAAAGCCTATAAGTTCGAAGGAGCTATGGGTGAGAAGGTCGTCGAGTTCGAGATCCCTGAATCTCATATCGCTCAGGCGAAAGAGTGGAATGCGAAACTCATCGAGAAGGCTGCTGAGCAGAGCGATGAACTCATGAACAAGTTCTTCGATGCTGGTACTCTTACAGAAGATGAGATCAAACAAGGAATCCGGAAGGGTGTGATCTCTGATGCACTCTACCCACTTATGTGTGGATCTGCCCTCATGAACAAGGGAGTCCAGCTCGTCCTCGATGCGGTCGTCGACTTCCTCCCCTCTCCTATGGATATCAAGGGTGGAGTGATCGCTGGTACTGACCCTGATGATGCTGAGATCGCTATCACTCTGAAGCAAGATCCAAATGAGTCTCTTGCTGCGATCGCGTTTAAGATCATGACGGATCCATTTGTCGGACGTATCACCTTCGTGCGTGTCTACGCTGGAACTCTGAAATCTGGATCATATGTCCTGAACTCTGTCAGCGGAGAACGTGAGCGTATCGGACGTCTCCTCCAGATGCACGCGAACAACCGTACAGAAATCGAGGAAATCCCAGCAGGAAATATCGGTGCGGTCATCGGTCTCAAGGATACAAAGACAGGTGATACTCTCTGTGATGAGAACAAGCCTATCGTCCTCGAACGTATGGTGTTCCCAGAGCCTGTGATCTCTATCTCGGTAGAACCGAAGACCAAGGCAGACCAGGAGAAAATGGGTATGGCGCTCAATAAGCTTGCCGAAGAAGATCCATCATTCCGTGTCAGCTCAAATGCTGAGACAGGACAGACGATCATGGCAGGTATGGGAGAGCTCCACCTCGAAATCCTCGTGGATCGTATGAAGCGTGAGTTCAAGGTCGAAGCTAACGTCGGTGCTCCACAGGTAGCATATCGTGAGACAATCAATGCAACGGTAAAAGATGAGCGTGGAGTCCACAAAAAGCAATCAGGAGGTCGAGGACAGTTCGGTGATGTCGTTATCACGTTCGAGCCGATCACTCCAGAGATGCGTGCGGCAAATCCAGAAGGACTCAAAGGAGAAACAGTATTCGTGAATAAGGTTGTCGGAGGTGTGATCCCACGAGAGTTCATCCCAGCAGTCGAAAAAGGACTCGTCCAGGCCTATACTCGTGGTATCATCGCTGGTTATCCGATCGTGGATGTGATGGCGACTCTGACATTCGGATCCTACCATGATGTCGACTCGAATGAGCTCGCGTTCCGTATGGCAGCGATCAAGGCGTTCCGCCAGGCAGCGAAAAAGGCTCGCCCGGTCCTCCTCGAACCGATCATGCTCGTAGAAGTGAATACTCCAGAAGAGTATATGGGTGATGTTCTCGGAAATCTGAATTCGAAGCGTGGTCAGATCATCGAAATGACAGAGCGAGGTATGGCGAAGATCATCCGTGCTCATGTACCACTCTCAGAAATGTTCGGATACTCGACAGACCTCCGTTCATCATCTCAGGGTCGTGCGACTTACGTGATGGAGTTTGCTCACTATGCGCATGTTCCGAACAATATCACAGAAAAAATCCGTGCTGAGCGCGGAGTGAAGTTCGAAGAAGATGAGGAAGATGCATAGATATACAAAAGAATCCCTTCAGCAATGAGGGGATTTTTTCTTTTTGACGAGAAAGTAGAAATGAATAAAATATCGTCCATGAATCATACTATAAACATCACTCCCGACGGTGAGGGCTATATCGCAGAAGTAGAAGGATATCCGTATATGTATGCATTTGGTTATAGTGAAGAAGAGGCCAAGTGAGAGCTCTATGAGGTTCTTTCTATGCTCAAGGACTACTATAGTGAGCAAGCCAATCTTGCTCGTTCTATCATCGAAACCCCAGTGTATGCCATATAAATACCGAGATATCGAGTCTCGTCTCTTGATCCTCGGATTTTTCCTAGTGAGACAAAAATGATCTCATGTCATCTTCGCAAAAGATGGTCATCCATTCGTCGTGCCAAAACATGGAGGGAAAGATATTTCCCCATGAGTGGAGAAAAAACTTCTTTCATTTCTCGGTATGGACCGAGAGACATTTCACAAAATCAAATAATAATGCAACCAAAAACAGTAAAAATCTGTACCGGTCGATCCTGTAGCGAGAGATTCTCGAATTTCGTCATGACGCGACTTGAGTGAGACAGGAAATTCTACTCGTATCCTGAAGAGCTCACGATCGAGACCTGTCTCTGTCAGGGACGATGCAAGGAGGGTCCGACGGTCGTCTATGATGAGGATGTCCAGATCTGGCAAAACCCTGTGAAAGCAAGCGAAACTCTCAGAAGAAAAGTGAATGAGTGGAAAAATAAAAAATAAGTATGACATTTTCTATTTTCACTGCCTATCCCCGTGGCTACTGCGCATGAGTCCATCGTGCTGTCGGTATGCTTATGGAAGTCGTGGCGAACCATCCTGCACCGATATATGTGAATCATGAGATCATCCACAATACTTTTGTCGTGAAGATGTTCGAGCGAAAGGGAGTCGTATTTGAGCCTGATCTCGAGAAGATTCCCGAGAATTCTCTTGTCGTCATATCGGCTCATGGGACATGACCGAGCTATTTTGCTCAGCTTCGATCGAGGAATATGCGATGGATCGATGCGACGTGTCCACTCGTCGAGAAGGTGCATCGCGAAGCCCGAGACTTCATCGCGAAGGGATACCATATCCTCTATATCGGGAAGAAGTGACACCAAGAAGCCGTCTGAGTCATGGATGAGGGTGAGCAGTACTTCACTCTGATCGAGAAAGAGGAAGACCTCGATAGTTTCTGTCATATCGACGATAGGAGATATCCTGCTCTGCAAGACGATGAAGTGAGCAAGATTTCTCCCGATGGTCGAAATGACGGTACACTGGAATGGTGACAAAAAAAACTTGCGCTTCTCACCCAGACGACGCTCTCAGTCGATGATACAGTAGATCTCATCGCCAAGATCCAGTCACGATTTCCCGATATTGTCCTCCCGAAGGCAGGAGATATCTGCTACGCGACAACCAATAGACAAAAAGCCGTGAAAGCCCTCGCTGAGCGTGTCGATGTCGTCCTCGTCGTGGGCTCGAAAAATAGCTCGAACTCATCGAAGCTTCGTCATGTCGCAGAGGATATTGGAAAGCGCGCCTATCTCATTGACTCCCGAGAAGATATAGATAGAGTATGGTTTGAGTGAGCCTGATCTGTCGGAGTCACTGCCTGAGCCTCTGGTCCAGAAGAGCTCGTCGAAGAGGTCGTGAAGTATCTCGAAGAACTCGGAGGAGAATTCCGCGAAGAACTCCGAGTGGTTGAAGAGCGAGTCGAGTTCCCTTATACCATGAGAGTACAAAACTAAAAATTGATATTATAATATTTGATTATAAATATCTTGTGAATACCAAGCAACATCCAAGCTACAGAGAGCTCATGCAGTGTAAAAATCCAGCAGATATCATGGATACCTATTTTCGAGGGCTTGTAGCCAGGAATCCAGCGAAATATACTCGGTATGTATATGGTATCAAGAGGGTTATTCCCCTGATTCTTCGTCTTCCATGAACGGTAAAAAATGCACATAAAATACTCCCTATTACCTACGCTGTTTGTAGAATAGTAGATGATTATGTTGATGGCGATTTCGAGGATGTTTGAAATGCTGATATAGTCGACTATGTAAGAAAGCGAATCGCATTTCTCGATGCTTATGCTCAGGGTGAAAAACGAGAAATATACACTCCAGAAGATAGGCTTTTTGATCATATGTTTTCTCTTACGACTCATCAAGCAGAGACTCACCGAATACAGGTAGCAACCAAGAGAATAGTAGAATCTATGTTATTCGATGCTCTACGAATCCAACAGTATAAAAAAACCTGAGAACTAGAGTTCCCTCATGCAAAAGACCTATTCGATCATTTTGTACTCATGGATGTCCTCTGAACAGGAGATGGACTCTCCACCCTTATCCACCTCTGAGGCGATACAACGAAGAGTGTACGTGCCGTCGGGATAGCCTGTCGTATCCAGTATACTCTCAAAGATCTTCCTGAAGATATACGAGCAGGAATAGTGAATATCACCAAAGAAGATGCAGAAGCATATGGGGTGACTATTGATGATTTGAAACGCGTGCGTGACCTCCTGCCAGTATCCTCTGTAAACCCAAAATCACCGTCACTCATCATGTATCAGGATGCAAGTGAGTATCCAGAAAGCATAAAAAAATGGATCCGATACCAAATAGATGAATACGAGCGACTTATGTGAACAGTGAACTCAGAAGATATAAAAAAACTTTCCTTGCATGCCAGATTTTTTTATCGATTTGCTTATAAGTGACCTTCGGATACAGTGATAGCACAACTAAAAAATAAATTCTATGCCTAAAGTCTGATACGTCGCTATAGTCGGTCGTCCAAATGCAGGGAAGTCTACATTCCTGAATGCTCTTATCTGAGAAAAGGTGAGTGCGGTCTCATCACGTCCGCAGACAACCCAGCGGACTATTCCGGGTATCTATACCGATGAAGCAAAGTGAGTAGAGATCATATTTCTCGATACACCTGGTATACACAATGACGCGAAAGAGCAATATGGGAGTCAGAAATCAGGGGAGATCCATGAGCGTATCAACTCAGAAGCATTCGCTTCTCTGAGACAAGCCGATGTCATCCTCCGCCTGATTGATCCGACTCGTGTACAGTGAGTGGAAGATGAGCGCATCGACGAAGTCGTATCATTCTCGAAGGCACCTGTGATCCGTGTAGAGACCAAGCAGGATCTCGCGAAGGGGTATCTCGGAAAGGATATCGACTCCTATATCGACTCAGTGAATCGGACAGGGTTCGAAGAACTCATAGAGAAGATCGCTGTCCACCTTCCAGAATGACCCTATCTCTATGAGAGTGACTACTATACCGACCAGCCAATGGATCTGCGTATCATAGAAGTGATCCGTGAAGTACTCTTCAGTGAACTCGGAGAAGAAGTTCCATATGCGTCGTATATCGAAGTGAGCCAGATCGAGGAGAAGATCGATGGGAAATCCCCTATGCTCTCTGTACAAGCTTATATCAATGTCGAATCCGAAAGTCAGAAAGTCATCGTGATCGGAAAGTGATGAGCGAAAATACAGGAAATCGGTACGAGGTCTCGCCTCGTCCTCGAGCGTATCTTCGACAAAAAAGTCTTCCTTGCCCTCCGTGTGAAAGTGCATAAAAACTGGAGAAAAGATCAGAAAGCCCTCGATAAGATATTTCCGAAGAAATAAAAATTATGGACAGAGCACTCCTTTTCTCTCTCATCGCTCTCGGTATCACTCTTTTTGACCTCTGGCTCTACTGGAGATGAGTGTTTCGAAAAGAGATCATCCCACACCCATTTACGATGTTTATCTGGCTCGTTGTGATTTTTATCGGAGCATCCGAGCTCGTCCATAGAAGTGAGATACTCGCCTCTGTTGCTATCCTCATCCAGGTAGTGAGTATATTTTTTGCATTCGCGGTCTGACTCGTGCAGATACGATCTATACATATAAATTGGGCGGACTACTTTTTTCTTTTTTCGGGGATTTTCCTCATATTCTACTGGAGGATCGAGTCTGAATACAAGCATGTTCTCCTCGTGATGTTTGCTATAGATATGTGCGCCTATAGTGTGAGTTTTAAGAAAGCATGGATAGCGCCATTTACGGAGAAAAGCCTTCCGTATTTCGTCTCTATCGGGACGTATGTCTTCACGATACTTTCTATCCAGATGTGGACGTTCGAGAATCTTGCCATGTGGATCTGGACAGCAGTGGTCAATTTCACTTTTGCTTGTTTTGTCCTCGGAAGGCAGTTTTATATAAAAAAACACCCTAGGTAACTATGTCATACGATCAATTCGCAGAAACATTCTCGAAAAGTCGCCAAGATCACCCATGGCCCGAGCTCGACTTCATCATCTCAGACATCCGTGACCGAAATTATATGAGTGTGCTCGATGTCGGGTGTGG
>JANMHM010000044.1:0-44532 GCA_031375155.1 Candidatus Altimarinota bacterium | reverse complement strand
CGAGATCTCAGATCCAGGTGATCGCTATCTTGATCCACTCAGGTCGTATGAACGATATGATGACGATTGCGAGGGTAAGAACCGTGAAAAAAATCGCGAGTCCTTTCGCGAGTCATTTGAGGAGGTATTTCAGCGTTTGCTTCATGAAATCACCTTAGCAAAAAAATTCCCTTTTGCAAGGGAAATTTACAACAAATCATCGTCTACTCATTTTTTGAGTTTATGGAAATAGCGATCCATTTTAGATAGATTGAGACTGAGTCCAATATGTATATCGAGTATAAGTTTACTTCACCATTCAGAACCTTTTAGTTCACCATATGCATGAAGAGACTCATCAAGAGTATTTATTATACTCATTACTCGTAAGAGAATTCGGTATTCTTTTACTTTACCGTGAATCCATAGTAGATCTATGCGTATTTTATGCTCTTTTATGCGTTCTTCTAAAAGCTTATAGTTAACACTGGACATACCTTCACCTCTTTTTTTAATTTCCCCAAGCAGACTCTCAACTGCTTGCAAGTGATCTTGCACTTGGGCAGAGAGTTCTTTATAGGTTATATTATTCCCATCTTTATCGTACTTATCTCATTTTAAAAAAGAAGGAAAAATAGCAGCGATTTTTTCTACGATCAGATCGTATATTTGTCCTATACGATCGCCTAATGGTGCTATATATTCACCATCAGGAGACATTCGAGGAGTTTTCATTGACATATATTATATATACATATAAATGTATTTTTTACAAATCTTTTTGACAAAATCTTTCTCCTGAATATATTTTCACTATGCACAGACAGTTTTCACTTCTCGCACTTCTCCTACTCGGACTTGTTTTCCGGTAGAGCTGTGGCGCGTAAGTCCTGATTTACGATAATAAATTTGACAATATAAAAATTAGTATATGATATTAGTATTATTACTAATATCATTTTATATGACTATAGCCTCTGAACAATTTAGACAAAGAGAATGTCCGACGACAGGATACCAGAGCAGCTTCCGACATCCTAACTGAGGGGGGTCTTTCAATGTTTACTATGAAGTGGATCGTAAAAATGCGACGATAAGATTCAATACAGATAATATCCCCGCTGAAATTATCGCTTTGCCAGAGTTTAAAAGATTTTTAGAAAAATGTGAATGAGTTGTATCGACTATGCCTTACTATGAGTATTTGGGTGATCCTCGAGTTGTCGCACTCTTTCAGTCCTCACAAAAGACATTGGCTGAGATCATGGCCTATGCAAAGACATTAGAAGATACATCTAGTTTTGCTCTAGAAACATCGAGAGTTAGATGAAAACCCGATGGAGATGGAACAGCGTCAACAGTTCTTCGATATTTTACGTTAGGAAAAGTTGGAGACAAACTCAGACTGAGCCAACAAGAAAGCGTCCTCCCTCATGGAGCTGAGACGCTATTCCCTCCAGAACTTAAAGAACTTCTTCGTCGCATAAAAGATACGGCAGCATCATTAGCTTAAAGAAGATTTGTATTTAGAGAAAATTTGCGAGAAGTGCACAGACTCCGAGTATACCGACGAGATAGTATCCGACGCCGATGAGGACGAGTGAGAACGGACGACCCTCGAAGTACCAGTGTCCGAGATCCTTGATGAAGACAAATCCCATATACATCTTTACCATGAAGAGTGTCGCGAGCATGTTCGAGAGACCATTTTGTGTCACGAAGAGCCAGAAAGTTGTGACAGTGTGAGTGACGATGAATCCCATGAAGATCTGGAATACGATCATGACAGCGAATTGGCTCGCTGGAGGCATCTTCTTCGGCATAGGGAAGTGCCTGATCCAGACTTTCCCGATCGGAGTGATAGGATTGTACCAGAGCCATCCGAGGACGAAGAATATCGCCGTCCCACCAGCGAGGATATCGAGATATGCGAACGGAGTCATCATGAGCGTGAGGAAGTCAGCCATAGAGAAGAAGGTAAGAAAAATAAAAGATACCAGAGAATTGTCGGCAATATGCGAAAAAGTGCAATAAAGAATCAATTGACGAAATAAAAAAAGATACCAGTGAAGATACCTTTTTTTAAGGGGGCGGAAGAGTTACGGTTTTATTTGAGACGCCTTATGATCAGCAAGTCACTTTTCCATCTTTATGAAGAAGTTATCATGGTCTTTGAGTACTTCTTTTGGATCATACGGGATTTTTGCCATTTGATCTACACGTTGCTTTACAACAGTGACTAATACCTTTCACTTACTCATGGTAGTAGGTGCTTGAGATTCTGGAGATGCTCAGTAACCGAGAACACCTGCTAGGATAATGGGGATATATCTATTCATAGACTTCATTATATTGAATTGCCTATTTTTGCAAATGTTTATTGACGAAAAGAAAATAGAATTTTTAGTTGACTTAATATTATCATGGATATGATAACAGGAATGAGAAATAGAAATCCCATAAATCCTATAATAGAACAAGAGCTCACGAGACTCGGATATGTCAGTAAGCACGAAATTGCTAGAGTCACCATGAAAGGGGGTACACCAAAATGAAAGAGAGATTTTGCTATTACAAGTAGCATAATACAGGCTCTTCAAGATGTACTTCCTATTATTCTTGCGAAAAATGGACGAATCGGACAACCTCTCACTCCAGATGAGATAGCCTTTAATGTTCCTTTCTGGACACAGACGGTATTTCGTCATTATTTCTGAGATGGTACCGATGTTTCTACTAGCTTTGATGTCAATTCACTTGTATCACGCAAAAGAGCAGATTTTTCCCGCATACTCCGGCTTGATAATCCAGATCAAGTTTTCTATGGAGTCGATAAAAATAGTATCATACCATTTCCGAGTGTTCCTGAGCCTCTGCATTCTCGCATATCTGGTCTCAGTAATGTGCAAATCATGCATGCATTTATAAGAAACTTTTCTTCTCTCAGTGACCAATTTCGACAAAGAAAAAATGATCTCAATGATCTCGTTCCTAAGGATAAGTGAATTACTATACTTTCGAACCATGCGACTTGGGCAAATCTTTCGATTATTGCATTTTTCCTCGAACATTCACTTGGTGTCAATCCTGAGAGGATCTTTACACTCGTATGACCATCTATCACAACGAACGAATTTACCCTCGCTTGAGCACTTCGATTTAGCAATCTAATAAAAACGATGCCTGATACCGAAAGAGGAAATACAGGTTATCCACATGCGGATCAAGTATGTAGTAAAGCGATAAAAAAGATACTTCAGATTATGTCTACTTCTGCTTGGAATCGTGCATTTCTGCTCATTGCTCCTTCTGGAACTACCGATAAATTCGATAGTGAAACGTGAAAGATCAACCTTGCTCGACCAAGCGAAGGCACTTTGAGTATAGTAGAACGATTAGCAGAAAAATGAAATCCTCAATGGGTCATATGAGTAAATGATCGACTCTTATTTCCATGAAACAAGAGTCCACGGCTCTTGCAACCTCTCCATATGTCGCTTTCACAGTTTTTCAGAGATAATCATGTCAAAGAGCTTCCTAACTATGTTCTGGATAAATACGGAAAACCGATAGGATCATGGAAGGATAATCAATCCATATAATCTCACCTTCACTTCTCCCCATTTTTCACTATACTACTTCTCGTATAATCTTTCTCTATGCCAAAAAATCATATCGCCATGATCGGACTCGCTGTCATGTGAGCCAATCTCGCTCGAAATATCGCCTCTCGTGGCTACTCGGTAGCGGTCTATAATCGCACAAAAGAAGTGACAGAAGAGTTTATCACCTCGTATCAGGCAGATGCGAGATTCCTGCCTCCGCAGGAATGACGGGAACAGGAGAACTGAAGCTTGCATCCGTATTTCTCGCTCGCTGATCTCGTCACCTCGCTCGAACGTCCACGAAAAATCATGATCATGGTCAAGGCGGGAAGTCCTGTCGATACCGTCATCACTGACCTTCTCCCACTTCTCGAAGCGTGAGATATCATCATCGACTGTGGGAACTCATACTATAGAGATACAGTACGCCGAGAAGCAGAATTGCGTGCACGAAATATTCACTTCGTCGGATGTGGTGTCTCCTGAGGCGAAGAGTGAGCTCTGCATGGTCCGTCGATCATGCCCGGATGTACTGCCGATGTCTACACTCAGATTTCTCCGATACTCACGGCGATCGCGGCTTCTGATTTCTCATGAGGAGCGTGTGTCTCTCATATCGGCATGTGAGGTGCGGGACACTACGTGAAGATGGTGCACAATGGTATCGAGTACGCTGTCATGCAGATGATCGCGGAAGCCTATGAAGTCTACCGCAAATCCTATGGACTCAGCGCTCCCGAGATCGGCAAGATATTCGAAAAATATAATACAGGAGTCCTCGACTCGTATCTCATCGAGATCACTGCGAAAGTGCTTATGAAAAAAGATGAAGCAAGTAAGTGATATATCATCGACAAGATCCTCGATCGTGCATGAGCGAAGGGGACAGGACTCTGGACGTCAGTCGATGCGCTCGAGTCTGGCATGGCGGTCTCCTCGATCGTGGAGGCGACCTTTGCTCGGATGATCTCTTCGGATAAAGTCCAGAGAACTGAGCTCGGAAAGGGGTACGAGTTCGCACATCCTGTTATCATTCCTCTCGAAGAGATGCAGACGAAACTCGAGAATACGCTCTATCTCGGTATGCTCTTCGCGTATGGACAGGGACTCGCACTCATAGCGAAACGAGCAGAGGAGTATAGCTGGGATATCGACCTCGCAGAAGTGACCCGTATCTGGCAAGGTGGATGCATCATCCGTTCACAGATCCTTACATTTCTGACAGAAGCATTTGGAAGCGAGAAAAAAATCTCCCACATCTTCGCCCTTGCTCCTATCCACGATGCGATCCATGCTCATCTCGATGAATATCAGCAAACTCTCTCAGCACTGATACAGTCGAATATCCCGACTCCAGCACTTTCCTCAGCACTCGAGTATTTTTACCAGATGGTGACGATCGACTCGTCCGCGAATATGCTGCAGTGACTGCGCGACTACTTCTGAGCGCATACCTATGAACGAAACGATCGGGAAGGAGTTTTTCACACGGAATGGGACACTTAAAACCTGGAATCTTTTGTCATTCCGTAGGAATCCCTTTCGCTTTTACTTTTGAGTAGTATTCGCCCATATCTCTTAAGATGATGTTGAAAGTGATCCCTCCGCTTTCACCCTTCGCAGTTTCACTGCTACGGAGAACGGGTCGCTCGGGATGACAAAAAATAAATTTTATATTTCACTTTTCATCTTTCTTGTCTACTTTTTTCACCATCTTCTGAGCCTCCTGAGATCTCGCGAAACTGAAGATCTATCCAGCACTCTTTACTCTGATAGAAAAGGAGAAATTATTTGATGATTTCCATATCGTCGGATATGCACGGAGTGCTCTTTCGGATGATGATTTTTTCGATATATTCGCTACATCAGTGAGATCGCACATGAAGAACTGGTGAGACCGAGAAGAGAGAATCCTTCTCACCTTAAAAAATCGTATCCACTATATCAGCGCTCCATACGATACGAGTGAGGGATTCGAGAAATACAGGAATGTGATAGAAGTATTATCTTCTTGAAAATCAGAGAATGAATCACTTCTTCTTCGCGAGTGACAGACACCAGTCCAACTTCTCTATCTCGCGGTGCCACCAGCTGTCGTATCGCCGATACTTTCGCATTTTTCTCGTGCTTTTCCCGATCGAGAGTCTCGTGATATCCGGGTCATTCTCGAGAAACCCTTCGGTCACGACGAGGCATCTGCGCGTACACTCCTTGGAGAATTACGAGAGTACTATGATGATAGTGAGCTCTACTTTCTCGACCACTACATGGGCAAAAAGAGTATGCGTTCGCTCCTCGCTCTTCGTGCGAAAAACCGCATCATCGATACGATGATCGAACCTTCACAGATCGACCGTATCGAGATCTCTGCGCTCGAGGATTTCGATATACGAGATCGAGTCGGATATTTCGACTCTGTCGGGATCATCCGTGATATGGTCCAGTCACACCTCTTCGAGATGCTGGCTCTGATTGCCCTCGATCTTCCTACATCACTTGATCCTACGACGATCGCTAGAGCTCGTGCTCGTCTTCTCGATCGACTCAGATTCTCACCTGAGCGAGATCGTATCAGCATAGGACAGTATGCCTCGTACCAGAAAGATCATGAAGTGACGAAGGACTCCCATACTGAGACATTCGTCGCGTTCTGACTCCGTATCGACGACGAGAAGTGGCGTGATGTACCAGTCTACCTCCGATCAGGAAAGAGTCTCGAGCGGAAGGAGACCTATATCGTCATCACGTTTCGCCCTTCGGATCATGCAGGAGAACACGAAGAGCCCAATCGTATCATCATATCGCTCTATCCTGAAGAGGAGATCTCCATGCGATTTCTCGATGAGTCTGGAGACAGGAGAGAGACCCATGAGATCATCACGCGAGACTCGATCCGTGGACGAGATGAGACGTATCTGGGGTCACATGAGCTTCTTTTTCTCGATGCGATCGAGCATGAGCGGAGATTTTTCCTCACGCCAGAGGAGATCCTCGCTTCTTGGCGATGTGTCGATCGAGTGTTCTCCTACCTGAAAGAGCAAAATACAAAGCCTGAAATCTATCCCAATAAATCATCTTGACCGAAAGGACAATACGAAGTACTCAGGGAATGGTATAAGTTAGAGAAATAAAAAATAAAAACCGGAAGATGAAAAACAATCAATTACGAATAGTTTAATTCTTATGGAAATACTTTCCTCATCTGATCATAGCAAACTCTCTGAACTTTTTTTCGAGCGATTTCTCAGAGCGCTCGAGAAGCTCTTCTCGCAGAAAGAGATTTTTATCGGACTTTCAGGAGGATCATCCCTCGATATATTCTATGTGTATATTCAGAATCATTTTAGAGAAATCCCTGAAGAAATACGGATGAAAATCCGATTCGCATTTCTCGATGAGCGGATTGTGTCGGTCGATCACCCTGACTCCAATGAGTGACAACTGAGGAAAAAACTCCTGGCTGAACTCGTGGAAGAGGGAAGTATAGGTGAAACACAGATAATTGGGATTTCTTCTTTCCTTGTTCCCGTCATTCCTGCGACCCGTTCTCCGAAGTACTACGAAGGATGAAAGGCAGGAATCCAGAAGCCAGAAACGCTAGATTCCGTAATAAATACGGAATGACAGACACCAGGGGAATTTCTTAGAGAAACCTATTCCTTCCTCGTTCCTCGCATCGATATCGCACTCTTTGGTGTGTGACCAGATGGACATATTGCCTCACTCTTTCCATATCATCCACTTCTCTCATCGCCCGAGAAATGATACCTCGAGATCACTGACTCTCCGAAGCCACCCGCACATCGCATCACGGTTTCTCCTACGATGATTCATGAAATTTCATATACGTTTATTGCTTTCATGAGAGGAAAGGAAGAGGCATTTGCAAACTTTCGTGATAGTGAAAAATCAATACAGGAGTGTCCAGCGAAGATGCTAATCTCGGATAGAACGGTGGTGATGAGTGATATTGACGAATAGGTTTTTTCTAAAAGGTAGAGACTTCGATCTTTCGTTCCATTCCTCCCCTTTTAGGGGAGGCTAGGAGGGGTATTTCAGATGAGAGAAATAATATCTTCTATCACTCAATTTTTATTTTCATGAACATCCAGATTACTGTATCTGAGTACTTGTATTCATTCTCAATTGAGAAACAGAGTCCTTTCTCGATCGTATTTTTCTGCAGTTTCTCCTCTATGGGATTCTCCATCAATTTCTATACAGAGTTTTTTCTCAGGACAGTAAAAGTCGAGAATATATGGTCCCACTCAAAATTGTCTGCGAAATCTGAGTCAACAAAGTTGTTTTCATCTCAGGTATTGCCAAATTACTTTTTCTGCCGGAGTCAGATTATTTCTGAGTGTTTGCCTTCTTTCTTTTTGATGAGGGTCATTGGTTGGAAACATAAGGAGTTCATATAAGATTTCTATAGATTACCCCCTCTAACTCCCCCTAAAAGGGGGAGAACCAAACGGAAATTACAAGGTTTTCCTCTCTATCTCTTCCTTCATTCTCTCGCTAAAACTGCCCACACTTTCCGTCGATTTCTTTTGTGTCTTATAGTTTCGCACAGCGAGAGTCTGCGAGTTCATCTCTTGCTCACCTACCACGACGATATAGTTCACATGCTCGGTTTCCGCATTTCGGATCTTTTTACCGAGCGAGTCCGATGAGTCATCGAGCTTCACGCGGATACCTGCAGATCGGAGAGATGTGTAGACTTCACTTCCATACGCATTGAACGCTTCACCCACAGGGATGATACGGACTTGCTCTGGCGCGAGCCAGAGAGGGAAGACCCCTGCAAAGTGCTCGATCATGATCCCCATGAATCTCTCGAGACTTCCTGAGATCGCGCGGTGGATGACGACTGGCTGCTCATCTTCTCCTTGTTCGTTCTTGAATGAGAGTTTGAAACGAGCTGGCTGATTGAAGTCACACTGGATCGTCGCGAGCTGCCACTCACGTCCGATCGCATCCCGGAACATGAAGTCGAGCTTCGGTCCGTAGAACGCGGCTTCTCCTGGCATCGGTCGATAGTTGAGTCCACTTGATTTCGCAGCATCTTCAAGGGCTTTCTCGGCGATCTCCCAGACATCGTTGCCTCCGAGATATTTCTCTGGAGTCGCTGGATCTCGTACTGAGAGCGATACCCAGTAGCCGTCCATAAGTCCAAATGTCGTATAGAACTCTTTGACGATATCGACGATCGTGCCGACTTCCTCCTGGATCTGACCGATACGGCAGAAGAGGTGACCATCGTCCTGCGTGATCGCGCGCACACGAGTGAGACCCGAGAGTTGTCCTGTCTTCTCATCGCGATACACAGTCGCGGGCTCGAAGTAGCGGATCGGCATGTCGCGATACGAGAACTGATTATCTGCGTAGAGCTGCATATGGTGCGGGCAGTTCATAGGCTTCAGGAAGAAATTCTCCTTACTTGTCCCACCGTATACCGAGAACATATCTTCGAGGTATTTTCCTGCGTGACCTGAGGTCTGGTAGAGCTCCTCCTTCGCGAGGTGTGGCGTCCAGACACGGTCATATCCCTTGTCCGCATGCAGGCTCCAGAGATACTCTTCGATCGCCTTGCGCATGATCATCCCTCTCGGTTGTATCAGTGGTAGACCAGATCCGACCATATCCGATACGGTGAAGAGCTTCATCTTTTTTCCCAGTATTCGATGATCGCGTTTCTTCGCTTCTTCCATCATATATTCATAAGCCTTCAGGTCTTCTGCCGTCTCGAATGCGAGTCCATATATTCTCGTGAGTTGGCGGTTCTTCGCGTCTCCTCTCCAGTACGCTCCTGCGAGCTTATCGAGCTTGAAGCTATCCTCTGGAATTTCATTCGTATTCGCGACGTGAGGTCACTGACACATGTCGATAAATGTCGCCGTACTATTCTCACCGAGATACGCGAAATCAGCATACACAGGATTGTGGAACTTCCCGATATTGGCATAAAATCCTATCACGGTCTCACCCTTCGCTTCGAGCTCATCGACCATCTCGACCTTGTACGCTTCACCGAGTGCCGTGAGAAATGCTCGAGCATCAGCAACTGAGAGGGTAAACGGTCGAAACTCCTGTCCTTCGCGGACGATTCATTTCATTTTTTTCTCGATATCTTTGAGTTTGGCTTCTTCGAGGGTCGCATCACCGAAGTCGATATCGTAGTACCAGCCATTATCGACATCAGGTCCGATAGCGAGCTTGGCGTTTGCTCACATGACCATGCGGACAGCCTGAGCCATGATGTGGGAGAGAGAGTGGCGTTTTGTAGAGAGGAGAGATTTCATAGAAAGCGAAGTTAAAAAGTTAGATTGTTTTATAATAAATTAGCTACTTGCGGCACCTCATCATCAAATAATTAAAGAAACTCATAAAATAAATCAGAAATCGTACCAGAAACCAGAATTTGGATATTCATAAATTCTTATATCCATAAAGATACTTCAAATAAAAGAAAACCAAATAATTAATCAATGCCATATTCCTATAAGAAATCATGAGTTATTTCCTAATGCTTCTGGTTGTGTAGCACATGAAGATAGCAATAGAAGACAAGCAAGTATGATAGTGAGTGATTTCATATATGGTTATTTTACAGATATAGTTTCTTCTTTTTGTACTTTTGCTTCGAGGTACATGATACGGATCTTCTGCTCAGGGAGGAGCTCGAAGTCTGTCGCAGTGAGAGATTTCTCATCATCGGTATTCTGGAAGAGGGATTTGCCCTTTCCTGTCTTCGCATCGAGGAAGAGGACCCCGCCATCGTTGCCTCTACCGTCTCATGAGAGTACATAGACTCAGCGCGTTCATACTTCGACTTTTTTGATGAGTCCAGCGAATCCGAGATCATAGACTCTGAGCGTTTTTGTGTCAAAGAGCCATTTTTGCGCTGACTCGTACCATGTCTTCTGTATGAGAAAAAACCCTGTTCCTGAAGTGGTTTCTGTGGTGAGAGTCTTCTTATAGTTCTCTCTCAGGCACTCTTTCTGTACTTTTGTTCCGAGACTCTCCCATGCGCCCCGGCGCGAGGTTGGAGACATATCATTATCTGGGATGGCTACGAGCTTCTCAGAAAGGGCAGAGCATCACTCATCGAATACGAATGGACTCTCTTTGGGTGGTGTATGAGACCAGGTTTTCACACTTTTCCCTTTATACATCAGCGTAGTGACATCAGTCGTCTGCGAGAGGGTGAAGCCCGTCGAGAGTCATACATCTATCATCCCCGTCGCAGAAGTCAGCTTGGGGGTCTCTTGTGGTTTTGCAGGAGTAGCCGCTGCCTTGAGATCGGAGATTTCCTGCTCGAGGGCGGTGATTTTTTTAGCTTGTTCGTCATTCCAGTCGATCGTACATGATGAGAGCCAGATGATTGGGATGAGAATGAGTATGAGTTTTTTCATAAGTGAGAAGTGAGGAGTATTTGAGAAAAACTATTTGATTTCGCGAGCCTTTTCGTCTTGCGCTAATTGATCTTCTATATATTTTAGGATTTCTTTTTCTGTAAGTATGCCATCGTGTTTTACCGAATCTATCGATATATATATATTTTTCAAGTCAGTGCCATAGAAGATTCATCAGTTCGATGAACCTGTATAAGGAACATAATGTACCTTAAAATCCTTCGCACTTGCATCTTTAAGTAGATAGAGACATGTTTCTCCTCACTGATTTCTCTCGTGGAATGCGTAGCCCGTATTCCTAGAGTAACGACCACTCATACTCATGAGAGTACCTTCTGGCAGGTCACCCCCGAGAAGCTGTCGACTCACCGTGATTATCCCCTCTTTTTTAGCGGGGAGAGCAAGACATCATGAAGCATTGGCAGGAAAAAGGAATAGGTCTTGTTCATGACAAGATGAGGGAATAGTGGTAAAGTCCGTAAGCTGACAAACGCGACTTTCTCATGTAGGCGAGTATACGAAATTAGACCAAGAGTCTACGAGAGGTTTTTCTATTGTTTCCTCTTTAGTACTACATGACGAGAGAAAGAGTAATGGGATGAGAAGGAATATAAGTTTTTTCATAAGTAGGAAGATTAGGTATCTATAGTCATTTCATGTATTCTTGGACATCAGCATCAACTATATCGAAGAGTTTGGATGTATATATTTCTTTATTTTTATAGGATGCTTTTATCTGAAATTGTGGAGTTTCGAACCATTTTTTCATGCCATCTCTTTCTCATGCGAGATCCTCGTCGTCGATATTTCTATAAGACTCGAATGCTTCTTTTACACTTGGATTTCTCGTATCTAAGCGTGTCAGTATATCCCAGCTAAAAGATATACTTTCAGGTATTCAGTTCACACAGTCTTTATTTATAGGAACTTCGAGCGTTCTTCATGTTATTTCTCATGCATCATCTACTTCTATCCATACATTCATTTGTTCGTCGTTGGTATCTATTTCTAGATTCAGAGTACCAATATGACATGATTTATTTGTTATGAATTCTATAGTTCCTCTCATTTCTGTACATCAAATCGGATTTTTTTGGAGCCGAATTTCCAGAGTTTCGAAAGGATTTCTTGAGAAAGAAGGAAGAGAAAAATGCATATCTTTATAAAACCCATCAGGATATCTTTGCCAGCTATTTGTCTTTCACCAGAATTTTGGATACATCTTAGGGAGCACAAAATATACTAGCATAAGAGCTAACAACATTATAAATCATCATGAATTTTGTACATCCTGCTGAGTACATGACGAGAGGCAGAGCAGTGGGATGAGGAGGAGAGTGAGTTTCATGAGGTTTATGGTTATGAATTTGTTATATAAATTTGTATAGTTTAGAAAAAGTGATATACTGGTGTCATACAGATCCCCGAAATGTGGTGTGGAGAGAAGTCTTGGACTCACTCTGAGAAGCACATACAGCGGGGTTTTTGTTTGCCTATTCTCGCCTATGGATGCCGACTGCGAGGTCTGCGAACTGGATGGACCTATATTGCGAAGAGTTTTTAAATTCGATCACAATAGGTATTCAGAACTGGTTCGAGAATTTTTTAGAAAGTGATTTTTGGAGTTTTTTCATATCAGAATCCAGGCGGATGAAGTCTGCAGATATATCGAGAGAAGATACAGGTATAGGTGAATTTGCGAGGAAGTCTTCGACAAAGCGAATGAGTACATCTATATAGTCGGTATCACTTTTTGCTTGCATTTTTCGAACGAGCACCTTAAAAGGACAATCTTTCTCTCTCATATATGTTTCGAGAATCTTTCGATCTTGAGGTCGAGTAGACTTGAGTTCATATGGAAAATTAGGAGGAAGTGCCTTTTGGCAGAATTTTTCAAATGCATGAAAGCCGAGATGCGTGACAATCCCTCCAAGATAGAGTATATTGTTTTTGTAGTCTTTGGACTCATCGATGTAGAGAAAGATTTTGGACATTTTGTGTAGTTTTTCCGTGAAGGATATTGATTTCGGAGAGCTTGTCACTAGAATCTTCGTAAAATGCACTGGATTCTGGGAAGTTCATCTCGGGTCTGGCATAGTGAATATAGGTTTACACGCTTATATTTCACGGAGAATCTCGTTCCTTCGATGGATGTAGGCTCGTGTAAGAGTGCGAGTGCCGAGGATCGAAATGAACTGATACGATCCGATTAAATTTCTAGCGAAACTCCCGAAAGGGGGTTTTTGTTTTTTTAGTGTACTGTTTCCACATTTCTCGGCTTGCCGAGATGAGTCACCATATACATAGATCCTATGAGGACTGCCATAGCGATATACTGCGATACACTAAATACCGTATCATACACGAAGTAGTCGACGATGACGGCGATGATCGGCCACGTGAGCTCGAGGATCGCCGAGACGTGGACGGGAGTCGATTTGAGTCCGCGATAGTAGATATACATAGCGACGAGCCCAGTCGAGCACGCGATCGCGAGGAGATAGAGCCACTCGGTAGAGGTCGGTATGCGAAATCCATTTCTCCACTCAGGGATGACGAGGAGCCCAAGCCCGATGATGAGCATCGTGATACCAAATCGGAGCATCGTGATGACTTCTGGGTGATGATTTTTCAGGAGATATTTCGAGAAATTGGTCGAGCTTCCCCATGCAGCAGCGGCACCGAGGGCACAGAGGGCAGCGAAGATCTCTTTCTGTCCGTTGGGCGTCGTCGAGACCCCCTGTGGGAACGTCACGAAGTAACCTGCGACGAGCGCCAGCGCGATGAAGAGGTACGAGAGACGCGGTATCTTCTCATGTCCGATGATCATGGCGACTCCGATCGCGAAGATCGGCTGGAACTTCTGTATCAGGATCGCGACGGAGAATGGGATGAATCCTACCGCTCCGAGTGCTGTGGTGAAGAGAAGTGTCCCGATGACGCCCGAGAGGAGCGAGACGGTGAAGAGTGCCGTGACTTCTCGGCGAGAGAAATACGCTCACTTATACGCTCGTACAGCGAAGACGGCGATGAGGATGAATCCGATAAGGTGCTCGAAAAATATAAGCGTCGAGGGAGGAAGTCCGTAGAGTGAGCGACGCAGGAGTCCATCGACTGCCCAGAGAGCTGCGGCGATGACGATGAATAGAGGTCAGAGTGACTTCATGGGAGATTATTTAAGAGTAGGGGATTTCCAGATAGAGATCGAGAGTATGAATATAGTGATGATAATCACGGTACACATCGCGCAGAGCGGACAAAATACTCATACCACGAACTCCTGTGAGATGACATATCCATTGAAACACATACCACCGAGTGAGAGTCCTGTCAGGATCTTCGCCTCTGTCGCGGATTTTCGCATATAGCCAGAAAGCGCAAGCAGCGCAAGAAGTGGATAGACTACGAGAGCAATCATCGGGAATGGTATACCGAAGACGAGGGCACGAGGATTTTTCAGGATGTCTGAGCACGAGAACATGCTCGAGATATCGCAGGGAAGGTTGCGGAGCGCTTCTGCGTTTCCGCCGAACCAGAAATCATAGGCATGATAGGAGAGATACGCCGCATTGGCTACGCCGATGAGTGCGAGGATGAGGATGATGAGAAATTTGCGCATAAGAAGTAAGTGAGAAAAAGATATAAAAAATCCCCGCATCTCGCAGGGAAAGTAGATAGCTCTAAAAAATCCTTACGAAAGCGTCGGGAAGTGAGAATATGTGCTCGTTCCAAGTCGTGTGACCATGAAGTGGTTGGTGAATATGATTTTAGTATATAGATTTTTCTTATTTCGCAAATATTTCTAGTCGAGTGGATCGACGAAGAAAAATACGGGAAGCAGGCAGAGAAACATACCGACGATATAGACGAGGATGATCGGGAGGAGTTCGCCCGATTTTGACTCTGTGAATGTGAGATATCCTCAGATGAGCAATAGGGAAATGAGTATGAGAGCTGTGATGTACTTTCGTCGGGATTTCATAGAGGCAGTATATTCACTTTACTGAGAAATCAAGAGTACAAAAAACCGCCTAACGAGAGGCGATTTATTTCTTATTTATATGTTCCCTTAAGATTACTTATACCAGGATTTGTTTGTATCAAGTTGAATAGAGCTTTTTGTGTGGGAGATTCTTCCTGAGTGATGGAGGCAGCGAGAGTTTTTAATCATTTTTTCACAGGATTCATACTTTCTTCAGGAACTGTCATAAAAATAACAGCATTTCATCTTTTTCTATATAGTTGGTCTTTCCCATCCCATTTAATAAGCATGAATTCATCACCCAATCTCGGTTCTCACCAAAAATATGTATCATGTATAGTTCCTGGCTTTGAGAAATCTTTCGTAGAAATTGTCCCATTGTTGCTGAAATCCATGAGTGTTTCTTGGAGCCACTTTGGCTCTATTTTGAAACCATATGCGATATGTCCTATTGTTTTTCATGCGTCGATTTTTATATATTCCTGAGGTACTTGTTTTGGAATATAATCGAGAAGACTTTTTTCTTGTGATATTTTTTCCGGATTTCCTGCCATATTAAAATAAATTAAAATTTATGCTGCTACAAATTGCACGGGGAAACTCGTCACATGTTTCGCATTTTCTCTATGGATCTCGAGATGTCCATGAGGCTGGAGTACGAGACGACATCCTGTGAGATCGCAGGAGATCTGATGACCAAAATGATGGATCCCGAGCTCATCTGCAAGTTCTCCGAGAGAGCGTTCTGCGGTCACGATGACTTCCTGAGCTACTTTGAGTTCCCTTTGAAACTCATTGGATACTACCTGCATGAGGTGTCCTGGTTTCTCATCATGCCAATGCACTTCAATAGGAGAAGCGGAACTCGCAAAGTAAGACATATATAGGTATTTATTTATAAATTGACCATATCACTATATCCCAATCTTTCTTCCATTGCAAATTTTCGCTCACTTTTTTTCGAAAAATCTTTGCATTTTTTCTAGATTTCACTAGACTTATCCTCGTCTGCTCATCCTGATGAGGTCTCGTGGCGGAGACTGAAGGAGAGAAGACATATAAAGTGCTCATCATCGTCGATATTTGAAGGCTTGCCCTTCGAAGCTCGAGCGAAGAAGGGGAACTTGGGTGGAACCGTCCAGAAAATTATAAATTCAAAATTATGAATTATAAATTTAGGACCCCAAGAAAGTAAAATCTTTTTTGTGGGTCTTTTTTGTCTCTTCACTTTTTCTTCTATGTCACTCGAAATGTCTACACTCGTTACCTTCGCGAAAACCAAAGGATTCGTCTATCAGGGGTCTGAGATCTATGGTGGTCTCGCCAACTCATGGGACTATGGTCCACTCGGTGCACTTCTGAAGGAAAATATCAAAAATCTCTGGATCCGAGAATTCGTCCAGAAACGAAAAGATATGGTGCTCCTCGATGCTGCGATCATGATGAACCCACAGACGTGGGTGGCATCTGGTCATGTCGGGTCTTTCTCTGATCCGCTCATGGAGTGTCTTGAATGCCATACACGGCATAGGGCAGATAAGATTATTGAGGAAATTATTGCTGGAGATATTCCTGTGCCTTTAAGAAAAGCTGATAGAAATAATAATGAAATAAATCAAACTGTTGATGGAAAACCAATTCCTGAAGGTTGGGCAGGTGATAAAACAAGACTTACTGAACTTTCAAGGTATGTTCAACATAATTACGCTGTTATTTGTCCTTCATGTGGTAAGAGTAATTGGTCCGAAGTGAAGACATTTAATCTAATGCTTCAGACACACCAAGGTACTACAGAAGATTCTTCGGCGCTTGTCTATCTCCGTCCTGAGACCGCTCAGGGAATATTCGTGAATTTTCCGAATATCGCGCGCTCTTCTCGTAAAAAAATCCCATTTGGTGTAGCTCAGTGTGGAAAAGCATTTCGAAACGAGATCACTCCGAAAAATTTCATCTTCCGTACTCGAGAATTCGAGCAAATCGAGATCGAGTATTTCTGTAAGCCTGGAACTGATGAGGCACTCTTCGAGACGTGGCTCACCGATGAAGATATATTCTTCAAGGAGACTCTCGGATTCAAGTGAGAGAAAGTCCGATTCGTAGAAATCCCAGCTGAGGGACTTCCTCACTATTCTCGTCGAGCAGGGGATTTCGAGTATCTCTTTCCATTCGGTTGGGGAGAGATCTCTACTCTCGCGAATCGTACTGACTACGATCTGAAGGCACACATGGAGCACTCGAAGCAGGATCTCTCGTACTTCGATCCATTCGATAATACGAAATATATCCCCTACGTCATCGAGCCGTCTATCGGACTCTCTCGTCTCACCCTTGCGGCGATGTGTGACGCCTATGATGAAGTCCCAGGTGAAGAGGGGACATCGAAGGTGATCATGCGATTTGCTCCACAGGTCGCTCCGATCAAAGTCGGAGTATTCCCGCTCGTGAAGAAATTCTCTCTGCAGGCAAGTGCTCTCTATGATATCCTCTCCGCGCACTTCGTCTGTGAATACGACGAGGCAGGGACTATCGGAAAGCGGTACCAGCGAGCGGATGAGATCGGTATACCATACTCGATCTGTGTCGAGCCTGAGAACTACGATCAGGGGCAGGTGACTGTCCGAGACCGAGACACTGGTGAACAGGAGATCGTGAAGATCGAGGTGCTCATAGAATACTTCCGTAGCAAATGATGTTAAGAATATGGAACTTACACAAACTTCTATAAAACAAAGATTTTTCCATTCTTCAGTTTTTGCGGGAGCAAGCTCCATATTTGTATGAACTTCTCAGTATTTACTTGAACAAAAAGTAGATCAGATACTGTCGAGTTCCTGAGTCGACTTTGCTCAGACACTAGCAACATCTTTCATAAATCAGAGTGCCTACAATGCACTCAAGTGAAAAATTCATGAGTATACTTTTCTATCAGAAGAGAAAATTATAGCATTGAGCATACTTATCGTAAGTACCCTCGGAGTCTGAGCCCCTAAGTATATCGTACACCAAATAGCTCACACAAAATGAGCTGAAGCTATAGCTATCTTATATCTTCTTGCTAATATAGTTACGATGTTCTTGTATGAAAAAGCAGTTTTACAGCCAAAAAAATAACCTTATCCTATTCGTATGCTTCACTCTCTCCTCGACTCACTTCTCCACTATTTCGGTACTATCGGGTATCTCGATATATTCGTCCTTATGGCGATGGAATCGTCGATCATTCCAGTGCCATCTGAGCTCGTTATGATACCCGCAGGAGTATCTGCGATGGGAGGTCATATCGACCCATTTCTCGCGACCATCATCGGAGGACTCGGCTCTGTGGTAGGTGCACTCGCGAACTACTATATCCTCGGTCGGCTCCTCGGGAAGCCATTTCTTGAACGCTACGGGAAGTATATCCTCATCACGAAAGAGAAATACGAGAAGACAGAAAAACTCTTCCTCCAGAACGATAAAGTCTATACATTTATCGGAAGGCTCATCCCTGTCGTCCGTCACCTCATCTCTATCCCTGCAGGAATATTTCGTATGCGGATGATACCATTTGTCTCTATCACATTTCTCTGAGCGACGCTCTGGTGTGGTATACTTGTCGCACTTGGCTACTTCTTCTGAGAGGCAGTTATCGAGATCACGAAAGAGTATGGACACGAGTTCACCTATGTCGCGATCCCTGCGATTGCCGTGTACCTGTGGTGGAAGATATTTAAGAAATAGTCTATGGAAAATTGGCTTGTATATGCGATCATAGCAGCACTATTTTCTGGGATCGCGAGTTTTTCTCAGAAGATTGCCGTAGAAAAGTGAGTAGATGCTCTTTTCTTGATCCTTGCGAATGGAATTTTTATGATGGTATGTTCACTTATATATATACTCTATACTGGAGAAAGTTTTTCTCTTGGAGGAAGCACTCTTTTTATACTTACTATTCTCTGCGTTCTAGCGGGCTTACAAGTTCTCAATACTCGCGTCAGAGCAGAAGTGCTAAAATACTTGTCATCATCAGAATATTTTGTCAGCGTACGTATCCTGACGACAGCAATACTTACGGTATTCTGAATTTTTATATTTCGTGAATATATTTCTCATTTACAATTTATAGGACTCATTATCTGAAGTTGCGGGATCATCCTCCTTTTCGAAGAAGATACTCGACTCCAACATTCACGTAACTGGGCTCGTGCGATATATCTACTCTTTGTTTCTATCATGCTCGGTGCCACTATACAGATAGCTGCGAAATATGCTACCCTTGAGACGGGGAAAATCGCAGTCATGCTTTTCTATGAAGGGATATTTATGCTTATGTTTTTCTTTATGTTTTACTGGAGCCGGCTCCCAATTATCATAAAAAGTGGTTTGCAAAATAAAAATGTTCTGATAGCTACTATTTTCTGATCGAGCATTTACCTCTCAATAGTCTGTAATTTTACGGCTTTTGCTTTCAATGGTCCTGTAGGTATAGTTCTCAAGATTATTGGTTACTCCATCTTTATCCCTATTATTCTTTCAATGATATTTTATCGTGAAAAACTGAGCATAAAAAAATGAATTGCTTTCGTACTGACCATTATTAGTATTTACTACCTGAATTAATCTCTATGAACACACTTATCTTCATCGAATGAGGAATGTCCTTTGTTACATACGACGCATACCTCTCATGGCTTCGGTCTAAATATGTCGAGTGGTCGAGTGTGCCCTATAGTCTGGAGACGAAAAAGAAATGGAAACAAAAACTCGCACGAGAGTGGATCGAGAAGTGATGAGTCGTCTACATGCCAGAGATGCCGTGTGACCTCGATGCGAAGTATAATGAGTGGAAGATCGTCTTCGAGTGAGTCCTTTCGAAGATTAGTCTCGATGATGAGGTAGTTCTTGTCGGACACTCACTCTGAGGGAATTTCCTCCTCAAGTATTTTTCGGAGGTGAGTCATCAAGACTCTGTTTTTGTCATTCCGAGCGAAGCGGAGGAATCTCTTTCAAGCTCATCTTATGAGAACTGAATAAATAGCTTCTCAAAAGCAAAAGAAAAAGGGATGCCTACGGCATGACAAAAAGTATGAATCATTCAAATCCATCTCGTCGCTGCCTGTGTGAGTGAAGGTGACTTCACAGCTCCTGAGAATTATGATGTATTAAGAGATCTATGAAATAGAGTTCACATATGGCACGCAGAAGATGATAAAGTCGTACCATTCGCTACTGCGAAGTTTCTCGAGAAAACCCTTCCTGAAGCAAAGACGCACTTTTTCGAGCCCGAGCGATGATACGGACACTTCTTTCCGCTGACAGTATTTCCAGAGCTCGAAGAGGAGCTATTCTTCTACTAAAAACTCCCCAGTCGTAGGGGAGTTTTTCTTATTTTATCGAAGGTTTTCTCGTCGAATCAGGTGGAACCTGAGGACTTGTTTTGATGAAGTCTTGCACGCTTTCCATGAGAGACTCTTTATTTTTCTCCATCATTGTTTTCATCTGATCCATCACGATCGGCTGTATGATTTCTGTCATTTTTCCTATGATGAACCCAGGATTGGTAAGAGCGAGATAGGCAAGTCCGAGTATGATCACCCACTTGAGTGCCTTATACCAGATAGCTCGTATACGACGACTGTCCTGATCCTTGAGAGATTGGTAGATGTAGGTGAGCTTTTGCTCATTGTTGGGTTCTTGTAGCATATCTTTAGGTATTAGATTCCTAGGTTACAGATTCTAGAGAAGAGCCAAAGGATCCGAGAAATTATGGTGCTGTCGTCTCGATAGGTGTGGGATTCGACGTTTCTATATAGACGAGAAGTCCAGTGCCCATGATCGAAACGATGAGAGCAATGACGGTGACCGTGATAAATATTTTTCGCATAGAATGGAGTAAGTATGATAGGGATTGATTATTTTTGTGATGGGGCAGATAGGCGTTATCTCCTGTTATTTCTCATCAACGACAGAAGTATCCTGTCCGAGAGATTCTTCATAGCTTGGAGATACGCTATCCATTTCATCGGTAAATTTCTGGAGTGACTGAGAATCTTTAGGGGCTTCTATAGTGCCATCGTATCATGTTTTTTTGGCACGGAGGTCGATCTCACCATATGTCTTATAGCTTGGATCAGTCGGACTAGGGATATCGAGAGAGAGAAAAAACCTTTCTTTCGTCAGGGCAAGTGCTCCATTTGCACGAAATGCTTCTACTTCTCCAGACTTCATGACGATAGGTCATCTGAGAATTCCGTCAGTTCCAGGAATGAGATCTGCAGTGATATTGATCCCTCACATCATCCCTCCAGCCACATGGAGCTCTCTGAGGCTCGCATCACTAGTTTTCCCTTTCCAGGTGATATTTCCTATTCCACCATTGATTTTTCCTTCGAATGTTCCATCAGCATTGTTTGTATGATTCATCGTGAAAGTGAGCTCTGGAGTTGTGAGAGTCACGTCGAGTGACTTCATTTTTTCTCATTCTTTCGTGATTTTTGCGATGATCTGAGCCATTTCTTTTCCTCATTCTGTTGCCGTGATGACGAGCTTATGAGAATTATCTACTCATTTTGCCATATCGAGAGAGATCGATCCGCTTCCATTTCATGAGGAGAGAGAGAGTCCATCTTTTCTCTCCGAGAGACTGATCGATAGTGGTACCTTTCCAGCTTCACTCGTATCTGTGAGAGTACCCTCGAATCACGCTTCATGAGCATCTTCGCTATTATATGAGGCGATTCACTTGAGGCTTATAGTAGAGAGATTATCCGTAAGAGACTTGAGTGTTTCGGCACTGAGATCCTTGCCTGTAGCTTTTTTTGAGAAATCTTTCGCTATGGCGATGACATTTTCTTTCGCGAGCTCTACCTCATACTGATGCAGCGATCCGCTCATCCCCACACTTTTTATCTCTTTCCAGATCGGATATGTCGTGAGATATTTCTCTATATCTTCGAGACTCATTTGTGTGAGCGCTTGAGATATTTGGTATGACATGATCTCTTCCTCAGTACCGCCAGACATAGAGTCGAGGATATCTTTCTCGGTCATTGCGAGCCAAGTATTATTGTATTTTGTGAGGACAGCTTGCATTTCTGGAGTGATAAGCTCCTTGCCCTCTATTCCAGCAAATCGGACAAATACATCTCCAGCCTTTGCTATGATACTCATCTCATCGAGCTTCAGGCTTCCTGACCCTCCGAGGATTTCGTAGTTTGCGAGCGTATTTTTGAACACAGTTTTGGCATCACGTGCATCACTGACCTCTGTCATAAATTCTGTAGAGAGTACTCCGCTAAAAAGGCTTGGCATAGATCCAGCTATACGCAGAGATCCACCCAGTCCGTATGAGTCGAGGTAGCCGATATCTTCCATAGTATCGCTGAGGGTTTCGACTTGTGCCTTCACGTGGGCTTTATAGAGACTATCGAAGTCTCCTGGTACTGATATTTCTTTAGGCGTACAGCTCGTGAGAAATGCGAGAAGGAGTGGAAGTGCAAGATATCGGTATTGCATAAAAAATATGAGTAAAAAGTAGTATTAGTATAAAAAATTTTCTACTGAATGCAAATAGAATTCCTTGTCATGAAAAATTCTTTTCTTTGTCACCTTTTTTCACTATACTCGTCTTGTCATTATGAGGTATTTCTCACTATTATTATTTTTCTTTATTTTCTATGCATAACGCTCTCTCTGCACTCGTCATCGGTATCGCTATCGTCCTCGCTTCCTGGGTCATCGGACAAAATATAAATCATACGGCTGTGATCAATAATGGTAACCAAAACAATCTCGCCGTAAACGGTGATGGAAAAGTATTCGCGAAACCTGATACATTTCTCCTCACGGTCGTTGCATCAGAAAAATCCAAAACGACAAAAGAAGGATTTGCCCTCGTCGGAACAAAAGTGACAGCCCTTCAGAAAATCATGAAGGATAATGGGATCCTAGAAAAAGATATCCAGAGCGTCAATATAGCTATCAATCCCAACTATAACTATGATAATGGAAAATCCACGATCGATGGATTCATCGCGACACACGGACTCGCAGTGAAGATCCGCAATCTCGACTCGATCGATGCGATCCTCGCGGGAGTGAGTGGAGTAGCTGGAGTCCAGATCCAGAGCACAGCCTATGATATAGATGATAAGACGGCACTCTATCATGAAGCCCGTGATCTCGCTATCGCGAAAGCTCGTCAGAAGGCGGAAGATATGGCAAAAGCTTCAGGTGTCTCTCTCGGAAAAGTCGTCTCGATCAGTGAGACTCAGGTCTATACTCCTATGTATACCAATCAGTATAGTAAATCAGAAATGGCTGGGGATAGCGTTTCTGCTGGTGCCGTCTCAGCATGACAGCTCGAAATATCGACACAAGTAGCTATTAGCTATGAGATACGATAATTATCTTTCTCCTAAAATACGAAAATCAACTCGACTCGGGTTGATTTTTTTGTTTTTCTCTCTATCCTCTACTCACTATCCTTAAGTACACTTCTATGGCCAATATCGACCACGCACCGAGCAAATATATGCTCAACCTTCTCCACGTCCTTCCTGCATTTGCAGACGAAGAGAAAAACCGTATCAATGCACTCATCGAGCTCAATTCTGGAACGGTCACCAAGTACGAGATCATCACTGAAAGTGGTCAGCTCAAGGTGGATCGTGTCGGATACTCATCGCTCGCGTACCCATTTGCCTATGGAGCGATCCCATGCACATGGGATGAGGACGGCGACCCGCTCGATGTCGAGATCGTATGAGTGAACGAGCCACTCGTGCCAGGATGTCTCGCGGAAGTACGGATTATCGGGATCATGAAGTTCGACGACTCATGAGAAGTCGATGATAAGGTGATCGCGGTCCTCGCTGACGATAAACGCATGGATCATATCACCAGCTACGAGCAACTCGGAGACTACTGGCAAAAAGAAACCGCATACTACTGGGAACACTATAAGGATCTGAAGAAACTGGGTTGCTGCAAGTGCAATGGATTCTATGGAGTCGAAGAAGCAGTAAAAATCATCAAAGAGTGTGAAGAGAGATATGTGAAGGAGTATAAAGCGAAGGTTAACTAAATAGTCATGCTCTACACGCTCCAAAATAATATCGAACTCACCCTCGAGAATATCGTTCTCGATCTCAATGGCACTATCGCGATCGGATGAAAAATCGTGGAATGAGTCCTAGAAAGAATTATGACACTCCAAAGTCTCGGATTTCGCATACTTCTCTGTAGCGGAGATCAGCGAGGCAATGGTCAGAAAATCGCCGATGAGCTCGGTATAGAGTTCTTCTCGGCGAATGATGCGGCAGCAAAGAAAGCTATATGGGAAATGCTTGATGGTGAAAAGAGCATCGCTATCGGGAATGCTCGTATCGATATCGGACTCTTCGAGAAAGCGCAGATAAGCATACTCACCCTTCAGGATGAGTGAATCCATGTGTGAGCTCTCATGCATGCAGATATCCTTATCCCGAGTATCAATAACGCGCTCGATCTCTTCATAGATCGAGACCGCTTTATCGCTACGATGAAAATATAATAACCTATACAACTCTATGGCGCAAATAATCCCTACAGGTCACGAGGTCATCCTCGGAGAATGACAGATCATCGAGCTCATCTCCTTCGAGGTGGCGATCGGTGAGAAGCGAAAAATGTTCGAACGCGCGCGTCGTCCGCCCGGTGTCCGTATACTTATCACAAAAGATGAAAAGATCCTCCTCTCTTGTGAGTATCGCCGTGAGCAAGGGAAGTACGACTATCGACTCCCAGGCGGGAAAGTCATTGATACTATCGCCGAGATGCGAGCATTTGACGGAGACATCATCGCTGAGGCGACCGATGCAGCGATGCGAGAAGCCCGAGAAGAAGCAGGAGTCGTCATACGACATCCTGAGCTCATCCATACGTCTCACTGTGGAGCCAATATCGAGTGGGATCTCTACTATTTCCTCGCGACTGATTTCGATGAGACAGGCGAGTATGAGCGAGATGATGAGGGTGAGTCGGATCTCACGACAGCATGGTATACCTTCGACGAAGTCCGCGCAAAAATCCTCGCTAATGAAATGAGTGAGGATAGGAGTGTGGCGGTGATATTGAAGTGGATGATGGCTTCAAGATAATACTTCTCTTATATGGATCGAAGAACTCAAGTTCTGGTAGTCCAACAGACTCATATATCTCTCATGATATGCCAAACTCCTCACAGAGTTCTGTGATATATTCATCGCCAACATATTTTAGAAACGATTTCCTTCCTGCAATACTGAGTTCTTGATAGGCTTCTTGCTGCCTCTCATTCATAAATTCATCTGCAAGTATAGCAAACGCCATTCATTCGCTGAATTCTTTTTTTGTACTTCAGAGTTGTAGGTCTATTACTATTTTTTTTAATTTTTCTCTCTCAGGAAGAAGTGCCTTGGGAATTTTTATATTACCATCTCATAAAATCATATTATGCACTCTATTTGAAATTGATCGTATTCTTCTTGGACACTTTATTTCTGTATAGCCATTTTCTAGATAGGCGAGGAGATTACCATTTCCTGTAGGTATTGCTAAGAAAGTATTTCGATAATTTTTATTTCTACGTTCGTCGAACTGTCTTATTACAGCAAGGAACTGTTCTAATGTTATTTCTCAATCTACCACGGGAACAAATCCCTCCAAGGATATCAGTATATCAGAATGGATTTGGTTAACGACAATTCAGCCACGTGTTCCTGTGATAGTAAGAGTATCCCCGTGTTCCAATGAGTTCGATATTGTACTCAGTATAGTAGTTAGTTCAGAATTTTGAGAGAGAGATACTTCTTCTTGAGGAGTAGATAATGGTGGCATATAGAATATAAGGCATTACTAATAGTAGTTATTATAATTTTAAGTATTATTTTGTCAATTTTATTTTGACTTCTCTGTTTTTTCATCATAATACCTCCTATGGCTGATGTCAGAAAAAAACCAAATATATTCCCGACAGCTTCTGAGATCACTCCATCTGGTATACCCTATACGAGAGAAGAGTTTCCGAAAGTGAAGAGTGCGAGCGATACTACAGAGATTTTTCGAAATGCTCGCGCGTACTTCGAGAAATACAAGGTGCCCGAGCGATTTCGCGATCTCGAGAAATCCTGATGGGAGATCATCCCGTACATTATCGCGTCAGAAAAATCCCTTCCTCTTCTCACTCGAGAAGGAGTAGAGGCGAAGCTCTCCGAGTCTATCAGGTCATCCCAGATACTCAGTCCAGATACGCCGAGCGCACTCGAGAGTCCGCGTATCATCCATATGGCACGACGGCGCAATCCGACTCCCAATCCAAAAAAACCAGCAGATGACTGGCTTCTCGACTGGATATGACCACTCGATGCACCTGATATTTCGTCGAAGATCATCTGAGTTGATCCGCTACAACCAGGAAAATGATGAGTATCAGCCGCCAAGTCTCTCGGTGCGGGAAGCGTCCTCGTACTCGAAGGGAATGGTGGAGAGTCTTATATGGTTCTCGCGACTCGTTATCCGAACTATCCGAAAGGAAGCACGTACAATATCCAGACTCCGTACTCCTCAGGACTCGATACTCTAGAACTTCGACATCTCGGAGAGAAATATCTCACATCACTTATCGCTCAGGGCGAGCGAGATCTCATGACGCTCGAGATGAAAAACACTCCAGCAATCTGAGTAGATATGACGCTCGTGAAAGCCCTCATATACGTCGAGAATATGAATGAAGTAAGTATTGGTGCATCGCGGAAAGAGCGTGAGATATTTTTCCGTTCTGAAGCTCATAAAGTTGCTGTTCTCTGTGGAGTGAATGGGAAAGATGCCTTTCGAAGAGGAAGCCACGCAGGAGCGAAGGGGATCGTCCAGATAACCAAAAAGGCACACGAATGATATGGCAATGGTAAACTAGGACTCCGCGATGAGTACAAACATAGAGAAATCCCATACGATTTCCATGAAATGATAGAGAGCCATAGGGCATCAGTATTGACTGCATATGCCCATCTCGATCGACAGATGCGAGACTACAGAGCGCTCAGGGATCAAAGTGCCTATGAGTGGCTCCTTTCTGAAGGGAAGATGTACTCTTCGTATATCCTAGCTGCAGGATATAACTCGAATAATACGGGAAGAGTCGGCGATCTCCTCATGGCACTCAGGTGAAATCCAACACCAGAAGAGGTAATGCAGAGATTTTACCATGGTCTGACCAATGAATTCCCTGAAGAAACTCGAGGTTATATGAAAAAACTCGAATATGTGATGAAATATGTGATCAAAGCTCCTATAGCGTCACTTCCGATAGACTAAGGTTATTTTTCCAAAAAATCCTCCAAAATAAGTCTCGCACTCTCTGCGTCGATATCATCTGCTCACTCCATCCTTGCTTCGGCGGTTGTCAGTCGTTCATCTTGAAATATGATAGGAAGAGTAGGGAAGTGCTTTTCGAGGATTTTCGCGAATGACTGTACTCGTTGTCCGTGTTTCGACATCGTCCCATCGATATTGTAGGGCATACCGAGGATGATGCTCTCAGGGTTTCGTTTTTCTATGAGTTCTTCGAGTTCGTTTGTGAGATTTCTCGTCGGTACGGTCTCGAGCGCAAATGCAAATCCCTCGACCGAATAGGCGAGTCAGGATTTATGCGTACCATAGTCTATCGAAACGAAGTTCATACTTTATAATTATTCTACGGAAACCTCGACCACGATCTTTGCCATCGTATCTTTCGTAATATGCAGGTAGACGAGGTGCGTACCTGCAGTTTTGATATGGAGTTTGCTGGGGAGTTTGATGTCATTTTTCTCGAAAGCAATTCCGAATTTTTCATTCACTCGGCTTCCGATAGCGTGCTCATCGAGTCCACCGAAGATCTTCCCATTTTTCCCCTTCAGGGTGAAGGCGAGACTCTGTCCATCGAGCTTTTTTTGGATTTCGAAGGCATTTTCGAGGCGCTCTCGGGCTTTATCTTGGACACGTTTTTTATCAGATGCTATCTTTTTCAGTCGATCTGCCGTGATCTCTCGGGCGAATCACTTCGGTATGAGCATATTCCGTGCTTCAGAGGAAGACGCTTCGATGATGTCTCATTTGCGTCCGCGATGCGCCATATCGGCGAGGAGTTCTATGGTGATTTTTGCTGTAGGCATGGAGATATAGTATAAAAAAATCCCCTCTATGCAAGGGGTTTTTAGAATTAGAGTTATTTACAATTATCCTCTAACTTTAGCTGAGATGATCCATCAGGATTAAGTATAAAAGTAACCTTTCCAAGGGTTGGTGAGAGTAGTGCTGTTTTTCATGATGAACTTATAATTTCAGGATTAGAATCAAAACATCATATAGTATAATCTCTGATGCTTGGATTTTTTGGATCAATTCTTCATGATTCAAATGCGCAGGTGAGAGTATTTCCTCATGCTTGATTTTGTTTGTGAACACCGCGAACCAGAGCTTTCAAGTTTTGTTGCAGCTCATTTATTTTTACACCACATTGTATCAGATTCGGTGGTGCAATCTGAGCATTGGTATCTAGTGGTGTTGTCGCAGTTAGGGCACCTACAAGAAAAATAGAAGTGATATTTTGATTTTTCATAGAATAGAGAGTTAATATTTAGGTTATATATGCTATACAAATGAAAAATATTGTCAAATAAGAAAATCATGTCTAGATAAAAACTTTGACTTTATTCATTTTTCACTATAATCCGCCAGTCTTTCGTGATTTTGGGAATTCGCCAAGCGGTAAGGCAGCGGACTTTGACTCCGCCATGCGTAGGTTCGAATCCTACATTCCCAGCCATTGTCCTTGTCAAGGTCTTTTTCTAGACACTTTTCCTTACCTGATTATACTGTCCGCGTTCGAGTGAAGAAAATATTTTATGTTTTTTTCCCTCGGATTCGAAAGAATTCACTTTATCTCGCTTCTTTATGAGGATTCTCTTAGATACTAGATTCCTGCCTACGCAGGAATGACGAGAACTAAGATACAAGTTTCGCTATCGCGAACCCTTATATGAGCATAACTTTCTTTTATATGATAGCAGTTATAGAAATCGGTGGAAAACAGTATACAGTAGAAAAAGATCAGACGATCGAAGTCGATCACCAGTCTCAGGAAGTCGGTACTACGTTCGATACTCCAGCACTTCTCCTCGCTGATAGCGAAGGAAAAAAGGTCGATATCGGTACTCCTACTGTCGCAGGATCAAAGGTGACTCTCTCAGTTATCGAACACTTCAAAGGTGAAAAAATCCGTGTCTTCAAAATAATTCCAAAAAAACGTCATACCCGAACCAATGGTTTCCGTGCGATGAGAACGACTCTTCAGGTCATCTCTATCGCATAGTGTCTTTCCTCGAAAGAGGACACACTTTTATTCCTAAAGCTTTGCATGACTCCACACCTCAATACACACGCTCGCCTCAAACGAGCAGTGCGGAATAACCAAAAAGTATATTCCGCTTGGGAAACGTTTCAAAAATTTCGATGGTTTACTCTCGCTATCGCCATACTCCTTCCTATTTACCCCTCACTTTCAGTTCTCTGATCTGACTATGAGGCTATGGCAGGTGACTATGATGAGTCGACGATCATCACGGCATATGATGGTGATGTAAATAAAGATAAGTGATATCTCAATGAAAGTGGATTCGTCAGTACTGATTTCGATGTATCTCGACCGATAGCATCGACAAGTGTAGCAAAAAAAGAAGAACCAGTAGCTGAAAAAACAAAATCTATAAACTCAGCGGCCTCCTATGTGGTACAGGCAGGAGACTCACTTTCGAAAGTCGCAGCCCGCTACGGTATCACCACTGATACGATCCTTTGGGCCAATGATCTCTCTCTCGACGAGCAACTCAAGACTGGTATGATACTCAGGATACCTCCAGTCTCTGGAGTCTTCCATACGGTCACATCGGGTGATACTATCTCGGAGATCGCTCTCTACTATGGTGTCGATGCAGATGATATCGTACGAGTAAATAGTCTTGCTAACGGTGCATCTATACGGAAAGGTATGGATCTCATGATCCCTTGAGCTGCGAGGAAAATCCAAAAAATCACAGCAGAACTTCCTGGAAAAGTAAATACTCTCAAAACTCCTACCAATAATGGTATCAGACCAGCACCTATCCAAGAAGTCCTCGATAAGAACTCAGGACTGCAGTCACGGTATACAGTGAAATATACAGGACTCTCTCGTGGATTTGCCTGGGGAAACTGTACGTGGTATGTCGGACAAAATAAGACTGTCACTTGGCGATGAAATGCGAACCGCTGGATGGCGAACGCAAAAGCAGCCTGAGTAAAAACTGGAAAGACTCCAGTTCCATGAGCTATCATCCAGTTCTCAGGAAGAGGCTACAATCGCTACTATGGTCATGTCGGTATCGTCGCTGATGTCACAGATGACTATGTGATCGTCAAAGATATGAACTACCGATCTATCAATGAAGTCACGATACGAAAAGTCCTCAGAGATGATAGCTCGATCGACTGATATATATACGCAAATTAGTAAAAAAAATCACTCCAGCATACGGAGTGATTTTTTTATTACTTGCTTTTCTTAAAATACCCATATAATAATCACGTCGAATTGTATCCTTTTTGTGCTCATAGAAGTCAAAGAGTGGTCGCGGCAATTTATTTTTCTACTCTTTTTTTTGTATGAGTGTAAAACGTTTATTCGTGGGTAACGTCCCATTCCGCATCGAGGCTGAAGAGCTTCGTGCTATGTTCGAAGAAATCGCTCCAGTAGCAGACTTCTTCTGGCCTAACGATCGTGAAACTGGTCGTAAAAAAGGTTTTCTCTTCGTTGACGTCGAGGAAACTGATATCGAAGCAGTCATCTCTGCTATGAACGGTAAGGATGTCATGGGTCGCCAGCTCGTCGTCAATGAGGCTCGTCCTCGTGAAGAGCGCTAGTCGCCGAAGAAACTCCTCCAGAAATGGGGGAGTTTTTTTATTTCTTTTTTTCGGTATTTCTTTATACTCTAAGTCCCTACTCTGTCATCCTGAAGCATGAAGGATCTGCTCGAAACGTACTCAAGCAGATGCTTCCTTCGTCAGCATGACAGAATCATTAGGACTAATGATCTCATCTTTTCTATGCAACATATCGGATTTATCATGGATGGGAATCGCCGCTGGGCAAAAAAACTCGGAAATATCACCAAAATAGGGCATGAGAACGGTGGGAAAAAATTCGAAGAAGTCGTAGAGTGGTGCTATGGTAGTGAGGTTCCTTTTGTGAGTTTTTGGGTACTTTCGAAAGAAAACATTATGGAGCGTTCTGTCGATGAACTCGAAGGGATTTTCGATGTATTTCGTACCTCATTTCTATGACTTCTCGATCGTGCTCTCGAAAAAAATATGTGTATCACCACTGTATGAGATCTCTGGCTTCTCCCGCCAGATATCCGTACGAGCCTCATTGAAGCATCTGAAAAAACAAAAAACAATACAAAAATGACTATCATACTTGCTATCGGCTATAGCGGACAAGATGAGATTATCCGTGGCATAAAAAGATATGTATGAGAGGGAAATGATATCTCAAAGCTCGATGAAAAAAACTTTCTCGAATATATCGACTCATGATCTTATCCGAGTGTCGACCTGATCGTCCGTACTGGATGAGCTCTACGGCATTCATGATACTTCCTTTACCAGTCAGCGTACTCTGAGTACTTTTTTACAGAAACATTGTGGCCTGATTTTTCTCATGCTGACTTCATCTCCTGTCTGGAGTATTTTTTGAGTATAAAAAGGAACTTCTGAAAATAAAGGTTCTAAAATTTGTCTTTTCTTTCAGGTTGTGCTAGAGTAGAAATAAGATATTTTCTCTATGATTCAAGAATGGTACCAGACATACCAGGAAAAAGTAAATCTCGCTATCAAAGACTATTTTGATAAGCGCTATTTGACGATCGCATCTCCTCGAGAAAACGAGTTCCAAGAGGCTATCAGATACGCTGTAGAGTGAGAAGGGAAGCGGATCCGTCCTATCCTCGCGATGATCATGTATGAGGAAGTGATGGGACTTCCTGGTGATTCTATACTTTCTTATCTCATCGGGATCGAGTTCCTCCATGCGTACTCACTCGTCCATGATGATCTCCCTGCTATGGATAATGATGAGTTCCGTCGTGGGAAGCTCACTGTCTGGAAAAAATATGGGGAAGCGACAGGACTCCTCGTCTGAGATGCGCTCATGGCTATGGGGATCGAGTGTCTCGCTCAGGCGAAAGATGCTCTCGTCATCTCTGAGACGGCACTCGCTATCGGGGATATGGGCATGGTACGTGGACAGATACGAGATGTCCTCGCTGACCATATGCAGATGGACCAAAAAGATCTCATACGACTCCATGATGAAAAGACTGGACGACTTATCGGTGCATCACTCCTTATCTGAGCACTTCTCTGAGGAGCACAGGACGCACAGTCACTCGATCGTTTTCGGTGGTTTGGCGTCCTTCTCGGTCGTGCCTTCCAGGTGCGAGATGATATCCTCGACTTCGAGTGAGACGAGGCAACAGTAGGGAAAATGATCGGAAAAGATGTCGCGAAAGGAAAGGGAATCGTCGCCTTCATGGGTATAGAGAAAGCGAAAAATCTCCTCGCCGAGCTCGAATACGCACTTCTCGAGATATCTGCGACATTCCAGACAGCGAAGTTCTCTGATATCGTCGAGTATATAGTGAGAAGGGAGAAATAATATTTTGTATATATGAGTCCAAGTAATAAGGAAAACCCATCTGTACAAATACAAAAAAACGAAAATCCTGTAACTATAAAAACAAAAGAAGAATTGAGCGCCTGTCTCAAAGATATCAAAGCGGGTATGATGATCTGAGAAAACGAGAGTATCTGAAATGACCCAGAACTCGTAAAACTGCGCCAGAAAGTTTACGAATGGGAAAAGAAAATATATAGTGAATCAAATGGTACATTGCACCATAGAAAGTTTCTCAGAAATTATCTCATACAACTCGAGTCAGGTTTCGAAGAGGGAAATCGATCAAAAACAGGAGCAAAATGAATGATGCAAATAACAGGAAGTGTTCCGGAAGATATAAAAAAGCGACCATATCTCTACAAAGATCAAATACGAAAAATAGGATATGTACCAGAAGTATATAGTGCAGTTCCTAAAAATATCAAAAATACACTTGAGGAAATCGTAAATAAGCCCAAAGTCGCAGTAGATATTTCTCCTGTAGCGAAGTATCTTGCTTCTCCTGAAGGAAAAAAATTACTCATGTCGAATGGGTACGTGAATGCTTACTTTGGAAGTATTCACCTCTGAATACTTCATGAAAGTGTGAATAAAGAGAGCATCCCAGACGAGCTCAGGTATTATGCGAATCTTAAAGAAAAAATAAACTATAAAAAGATCAATATTCTCATACGTGATAAGCTGCTTTCTATAGAACCAAATCCTGCAAAAATCGTGAAAATACCAGAGATTACTGAGCAGACGTATACTATTTTTCTCAAAACTCTCTGAGAAAATCCTGAACTTGTTCGATCGATATTCGCAGCACGAAGGTACAATGGATCTGATAAGATAAAGTGATATACATGATATGGGAATGGAATGAGAGAAAAGGATGTATATTTTATAGCAATAGGGTATGCTACGACTATGGCTATGCTTACAGATGATCATTATAGGTCAGCATATTGCAAGGCAGATAAAAAAGCTTGATAAAATAAATATTTGCGTATTATATATAAATATGAATGGAAATCCTACTACATCACCAGAACAAGGAGCTTCTACCCCTAATTCTCCTGTAAATCTATCGAGAAGAAACTTTTTAAGATTAGGAGTTGCTTCTGCTGCAAGTGCAATTCTGTGATGAGGGTCTGTTGCAAAACCAGCATCAAGGCCTCAAGAACCGCAAAAATTGGCGGTAACTATTCCACAAAAAATGTTAGTTGATCTCAGTAATATTCCAATGGGAACAAGATCTCTTATGGTGAGTGAGATGAAACGCGCATGATCTCAGTGGAATTCTACAGTTATAGGAAGGAATTTTGATAACCTCACAGATACTGGAGGCATAGCTTCTCTTACGAAGATTATGACAGCACTCGTCGTATATGAACTCTGTAAAGAGAAAGGAATAGATCCAAGAACCCATAAAATACGAATAGAAAAGAAACATGTACCAAGGCAAACACCAGGTAGCGCTAAGAAGCCTAGTCTCTGGACTATCGAAGAGGCAGTAGACGGACTCGTTATGAAAAGTCATAATACTCTTGCTAATGCACTTGCCTCATCTATCGTCACTCAAGAAGAATTTATTCGCCGAATGAATACTACAGCAAAGCGAATCGGAATGAGCAATACTGACTATGTAACTCCTTCATGACTAAGCAAGAAAAAAGAAGGTAATCGAAGTACTGAAATCGACCTTCAGAGACTAGTAGAATATACCTTATCTAAGCCTTATCCAGTGTGGACTCCAACACAATATATGAGCCAAGAATTTTCTGTATCTCAGGTGCCGAGAGGCCAACTTTCAAGTGCAGATAGAGTTTTTCTCGATGCTATGGATAAGGATTATCCCTCTTGGGATGTTATCGGAACAAAGACTGGGTATACCAAAGATGCCTGAAAGTGTATTATTACCGTAGTAAAACATAAGAAAACACGAAAAGTCTTTAGTATGATAGGACTTAATATGACGAAAAGATTTGGGAAGAAGGGGGACGGAGAAAGACGACGCATTCGATTTCAAGTACTCGATGCGCTAGAGAAGACATTGAAATAATATCTATTACCTCTGTGCGAGATACGCTTTCCAGGTATTCTCGATGAGAGTCGCTACCGTCATCGGTCATACACCACCAGGAGTCGGCGTGATCGCTTTCACATAGTCTTTCAGATCTTCGAAATCTGTATCTCCGTGAGCGACTCCACCCTCGAAGGTATTTCCTACGTCGATGACGATCGTGTCCTCAGTTACCATATCTCGTGTGATGAGTCTTGGAGATCCTGCAGCGACGATGAGGATATCTGCATTTCTGGTTTTTTCAGAGAGGTTTTTCGTACTACTATTGCAGCTTGTGACGGTCGCACCTGCATTTATGAGCATGAGTGCCATTGGTTTTCATACGATGTTTGATCTGCCTACTACTACTACATTTTTCCCTGCGACTTCGATATCGTAGTGACGCAGGAGTGTCATGATCCCTTTCGGAGTACAGCTCCAGAGTCCGTCGTGTCTGAGGAACATATTCCCGATCTGTGTCCGAGTGAATCCGTCGACGTCTTTCCCTGCCTCGATACACTCAGTGACCGCATAGCGGTCGATATTGTTAGGAAGGGGTGCCTGGACGAGTATGCCATGGATACGCTCATCTCGTGAGAGTCTCTCGACTTCTTCCTCGAGATCAGCCTGAGAGATAGTTACGGGAAATCTATAGAGGCCAAATCCCATACCGACTTCTCGAGCACGCTTCTCCTTCATGCGGATATAGGCAAGAGAGGCAGGATTCTCACCGACGAGGACGACAGCGAGCATCGGCTTATCGCTACCAGTAGGAGAGTAGGTGATCTCGTTTTTGATATTTTCGAGAATGGTGGATGCTACAGCTGTTCAGGAGAGGATCATTAGGAGAAAGTGTTATAAGTTATTTTCTTTTCATAACTGAAAAGAAACAAAAGGTTCTTCTTTTAGTTGGCTCATTTCTGAATCTGATTATAGCTCGATTTCCTAAATTGCAAAAACTCCTCCTTCCAGTCGTCAAACAGTTTGCAATTTTTCACGGAAATTTTCGCTAACAGATTCTAGAAATTCACCAAAATAAAGAAGCAAAATGAGAATAAGGCTAGATTTTTTTATTCTGAGTGTATGCCTCGCCCTTTAGAGTGATCTGGCGACCACGAGGAGTCCGCTCGATGAAGCCGATCTGGAGAAGATAGGGCTCGACGACATCTTCGATCGTCGCGACTTCCTCACCGATGACAGAGGCAAGAGTCGTGAGTCCGACAGGACGAGAGTGGAATGAGTCGATAAGGTGCGAGAGGAGCTTGCGGTCGAGGATATCGAGACCGTAGGTATCGACTCAGAAACTCTCGAATATCTCTTCGCACTCAGATTTCTCCTCGATCGACTTTCCGATCGTCGCGTAGTCACGCAGGATCTTCACATACCGATTTGCGATCCTCGGCGTGCCTCGAGAGCGCTCGGCGATAGAGAGGACGGCTCATGGGGAGATTTTCTTGTATCCGAGGATTTCGAACGACCTCGATACGATCTTTGCGAGATCATGAGCATCGTAGAAATCAAGCTTCAGGACGTTTCCGAAGCGATCTCGAAGTGGAGAAGAGAGGTTCGAGAGTCGAGTCGTCGCACCGACGAGGGTAAATCGTGGTATATCCATCTTCACGCTCGTCGCTCCTGTACCAGAGCCGATCATGATGTCGATCGAGTAGTCTTCCATAGCGGAGTAGAGGATCTCCTCGATCTGGGGACGAAGTCGGTGTATCTCGTCGATAAAGAGGATCTCTCCCTCAGTCAGACTCGTAAGGAGCGAGATGATATCTGCCTGCTTCTCGATCGCAGGACCACTCGTATGCTTGATCGGAGCCGCCATCTCGTGAGCAATGATCGTCGATATCGTCGTCTTCCCGAGCCCAGGAGGACCATAGAAGAGGATGTGCTCGAGAGGTTCTCGACGGATCTTCGCGCTCTCGATCGAGACTGAGAGGTGTGCCTTCATCTGTTTCTGCCCGACGTATTCATCGAGCCGTTTCGGACGCAGTGAAATCTCGGAGACGATATCATCTTCTCGTACTTCTGGTTTCACGATACGGCTCATGTCGGGTTTCGAAGAGGCTATAGTCATAGCTAGAGGATAGTGATTTCTTCGGAAAATGCAAAAAAGAGAAGAGAGTATTTATGAAAAAAATATAGAGAAAGTCAATTTTTTATTTGCTAAATTATTATTTTATAATATATTACGTGTAATCGATAATGTTTTTATGCTCAATTTTCACTCAGGCGCACCATATAGTTATAATGGTAATATAGATACTTTTCATGAGTGGCTCTTATTTCACCCAAAGTTATTGGAGTTCTCCGAAAAGGCAATGAATATTATCTTCCATGCCTTACGTAAGGGTGAAGAAGTACATGCATTAGATAGGCGCCTAAGTGGTGAACAATACTCAGCTCACCTAATACGTACAGTTATTGCATTATTACAGAAATATAAAACTATATCTCCAAGAGATATTATCGTATTAATCTTACATGATGCGCTTGAGGATCATACAGAATGCTGGAAGGCTATCTATGAATCTTTTTGAATTACAGTCTTCCGAGATATTCTTGCCTTATCTACTGCAGGAATAAATTTTCAGTATAGACAAGAAATGATCGAATTTTTTAATTCTAGGTATCCTATATGGAGGAATATTTCTGAAAAAAAGGTTATTCCATGAAACTTCCCTATTCTTGATATCATGCGAATACTAAGCCCTGCAGATCCTATATTTAAAAGTGATAGTGAGTCGAGCTATTCTGATAACTATGGCGTAGAAGCTTTAAATAAGATAAAAAGTGCTATAGAATTATACTATCGGCAACTACTAAAAAAGTATACATCAAATGAGCTTGATATGAGTGGAAAGTATATAGCTTTATGAAATTATTTATATTTTACTAAAGATGATGCGCGTCGAAAACTTCAAGATATGCTTGATAATATGGATACTATGGCAGTTATTGAAAAAGTGAGGCCAGGCTATACTCAGACAAGATGAATCAAGGCTTATATACTTTGAGTTAAGTTAAGAAATCTTGGAATGTGTGAAGAGTATAATGAGTTGGAGAATGCACTGACTCAAAGATGACTAAAAATGATTTCAGATAATGAGCTAATATGAGATTATAGTAATTCTCAACTTTTAGGTTAACCGTACCTTCTCCCGCTTAATTCACTTCATCATAGAGAGACTTATATTCACATTCTCAAGCAGTTTTTCTCTGTAGAGCGAGAGTTCACTATTCACTACTGGTTTCCCAGTGGTGATCACGACTGAGCGATCTGTGAGCCTCACACTCGTGATATAGATGAAGAGCTCTTCTCTACCGGCTTCGATGAGAGTTTTTCTCACGGCACTCCATGCCAGTGCTGTGAAGATATCTCTATCTCGATCATAATAGTCGGGATTCCTTTCGTGATGGGAGAGATTGATTTTTTGCATAGTACATTTTCTGTACTTTTATAACTAAAAGTACCAAAAGTTCTTCTTTTTGTTGTCTCATTTCTGAATCTGGTATAGCTCGATTTCCTAAATCACAAAAACTCGGCTATGCCGCGGGACGGTTTGTGATTTTTCACGGAAATCTTCACTAACAGATTCTAGAAAGTCGCCAAAGGAAAGAAGCAATATAGAAATCAGAAAAAGAATTCCTTGATTAGTTTTTCTTTAAGCGCATTTTTATGACTTCTCGACCGACGTTTTGTCCTGGGCGCTTATAGAGGAGTGAGCCTTTTGGTGTCGTAGTGGTACGCATCGTATCGACTGGGAGGAGGGGAACTATCTCGAAGCCGTGTCGCCCGATCACATCGTAGATTTCTGTGAAAAAACTCGTCGTACCGTGGATATCCCAGAAGGGAAATGTCATCACTATAGAAAATTCTTGTTTTTGAGAATCTTCTGCATAGAACGTACTGAGTCCGCCGAAAAATCCATCGTACATATTGCGAAGCTTGGATCTTTCGATCTTCACCTTATCGAGAGAGATGCTTCACTGATGCATGATCTCACCGAGATAGCCTTCACTCACGATATTCGCATTCCCGATTCTCTCTTTCGTGCTTCGATTGATCCGACTCGCATCGAGTTCGAATATACCTGCCTCGAATGCCGAGAAATCCTTTGCCGGAGTGCCTCATGCTACTCTGATACGCTCCTGCCACATCTTCTCTGTCTCGACAAATTCTCGGATGCTTTGATCTGTAGAGCTGACCATACGGGGAGAGAGATCGCTTCCGACCACGCGAGTGATACCCATATTCGCGGCTTCGATGAGGATCGTCCCGAGTCCACAGAATGGATCGTATATACTCTTTTTTTCTTTTCCATTTGCGATATTGATCATCATCTGGCAGAGCTTTGGTGGCATCATCCCGACGACCATATCCCGGACTTTACTCGTGTCGCGCTTGGTATAGGCGTCGATATCCTGACAGGCGATCGTGATAGCGAGGAGGTCACGATCTGGCATACGGATGAGACTATACTCTGACTTTGATCGTCCGAGCTTTTCTCGTTTCCAGACAGCGGAGATGATATTCTTATTCTCGGTATTCACGAGACGAGCAGAGATACCAGACTCGACGAGAGTCTTCTTGATCCGCAGTCCTATATCCGAGAGGCGATATTCGAGTCCGTAGACACCGAGAGCGAATGTATATTTCCCTTCGGGTTGCCCTATGGCAGAGATCACATCAGTAGGGAATCGTTTCTCATCGGTCTCATCAAGGATTCGCATGACACGGATAGATCCACCGATATTACGAAATATCGCAGCTATATCATTATCCTCATACTGCAGGGAAAATATCGCGATCTCGTCCGTATGAGTATCGTAGGTATCTTCTCCGAAGAGTGCAAAAAGCTCTGCGAGTGAGAGCTTGGATTCCCGACCGAGAGTGAAGGCGTAGGTGTTCATTATTTTTTAAAAGATTTTTGTACTAATTTTGCTCATGAGGTTTTTTGGAAACTAGCCATCCTGTACGCCCTCCAGGATTTACTGCAAGGTATGTTTTATGTAGCGTTGATGTTAGTAAGTCTCTTATATCAATTTGATCGTCAGGAACAAGCACGCGTACTCATTCTCATTGTTGACTAATATAAGCCATCAAATCTGATGGTTTTTTTATATAATCAGGAACTTGTCTTTCAGGGATAAGCGATGGTCCTTTGTGCATATTTTAAGATGTAAGAAATTAAACAATTTTCTCGAGTCCGATTCGCCCCTTTTCTTTATCCACACTGTAGACACGGACTTTCACCATCTCTCCTTCTTTCGCGACATCATTCACATTCGCTATGCGCTCTTTCACTCCGAATTTAGAGATATGGATCATCCCTTCTTTTCCTTTCGAGATCTCGACGATCGCACCGACCGTATCGAGGATCTTCACGATTTTTCCTTCGTATTCATCTCCTACTTCGATATCTTTAAGGATTCCCTTGATGAACTCGAGTGCTGCCTTTCCAGCTTCCTGAGTCTTCGCCGTGACAGTACACTGTCCGTCATCTTCGAGATTGACCTCGACACCATAGTCCTTCTCGATTTTCTGGATCGTCTCACCACCTTTTCCGATCACTTCACGCATCTTCTCTTCTGGGACGAAGACCGCGAGGAGAAATGGAGCAAATGGAGAAAGTTCGGGACGAGGAGCAGAGAGGCATTTTTTCATCTCACCCATGATGTATCCCGTCGCGTCGACGGATTTCTCGAAGACAGAGCGGATCACGTCCATAGAGAGTCCTGCGATCTTACAGTCCATCTGAAGCGCGGTGATACCCTTTTCTGTACGAGCCACCTTGAAGTCCATATCACCGAGGAAGTCCTCCTGTGCTTGGATGTCAGCAAGGATTTCGTATTTTCCTGTATCTTCATCGTAGACCATCCCCATCGCGACTCCTGCGACCATAGCCTTGATCGGAACTCCTGCGTCCATGAGTGCCATCGTCGATCCGCAGACCGATGCCATAGAAGACGATCCATTACACGTCGTAGTTTCACTCACTACACGCATCATATATGGGAAATCCACAGCGCTCGGAAGTACTGGTTCGAGTGCCTTCTCTGCGAGACGACCATGACCGACTTCTCGGCGTCCGACTCCACGAAGTGGCTTCACCTCACCGACAGAGAATGGAGGAAAGTTGTAGTGGTGGATGTATCGCTTGGTATCTTCTTCGAACATATCGTCGATGAGCTGGATGTCGGATGGTCCACCGAGTGTCGCGATCGAGAGGACCTGCGTGACTCCTCGCTCGAAGAGTGCTGATCCATGAGTACGAGGGAGGATAGGTACCGTCGCGCGGACAGGGCGAACTTCATCGCACTTACGACCATCGAGTCGAGTGTGAGTCTCCAGGACTGTTTTTCTCATGTGCTCAGAGATGACCTTCTTCACACCGTCAGCGATATCTCCCATTGTCACTATACTTTCTTTATCCACGTCGACACTACATTCCCCCTTGATATGCCCCTCGAAGTGTACCTTCATACTCTCTACGAGATCATGCATCGCATCATGGAATTCGAGTTTTCCGAGATTGTAGAGTTTTTGTATCTCTGTCTCTGTGATGACTCAGTGTACTATAGCAAAAACATCAGGGTTTGGATCCATGATCGAGAGCTCAGTCATAGGAAGTGCGTATGACTTCATGTATTCTGTGAGGAAATCTTTCTGTGCTTTACAGAGGTCCTTGATAATCGCATGAGCGTATTCGAATGCCTTTACCATGAGGTCATTACTGACTTCTTGTCCCTGAGACTCTACCATCGTGATAGCGTCCATCGTCCCTGCGACCGTGAGATCGAGATGAGCTCACTCTATCTGTTCGAATGTCGGGTCAAATATAAAATTCCCACTCGCATCGCTCGCAATACGGACTCCTGCGACAGGTCCTTCGAATTCCTGGACTCCCGCAAGCATGACGGAGAGGGAAGCACCAGTCACTCCATACCATCCGAAATCAGAAAGCCCAGATGAGCTCATGATCGTTGAGATTATCTGCGTATCGGTGCGAGTATTTTTCGGGAACATCGGGCGGATCGGTCGGTCGATCATTCTCGAATTGAGGATAGACGCTTCACTCGGACGACCTTCACGTTTCATGAATCTATTTCCCCCGATTTTTCCATTCGCATAGTACTTCTCCTGGAACTCGACGGTGAGTGGGAAGAAGTCTCCGTCTTTCGGATTCCCGATCCCTGTGGTCGTGAGGAGGAAGTTGCCATCCTCATCTCGGATCACTACAGAGCCTGTGGCGAAGAGGGCGAGACGACCAGATTCGAAGGTGATGTTTTTGTTTCCTATTGTATAGGTTTTGGATACGACAGCTCTATCGAGAGCATCTTTATCCTTGAGTCAGACGATCATAGAAATAGGTATTAGGATGTAGAACTTAGGTCTTAGAAAAAACCTTACCAAATATGACTCTCGGAATTCCAAACCAATCACGCGAAGAGCGGAACTCGTTCGGAAGTGGCGAGAAGTATTTTGGCAAAAAGATTATAGAGAAAAAGAAGAGAAATGCAAAAATATAAAAACTCCCATTTTATGGAAGTTTTTTGGATTTTCTGGAGCAGGTAATGAGACTCGAACTCACAACGGCCGCCATGGCAAGGCGGTACTCTAGCCAATTGAGCTATACCTGCACGTGGAGATATAGTATCGATTTTTTATTTTTTTCAAGAGGAAATCAAAAATCCTCCCGAGGGAATGAGAGGATTTTTAAGAGAGATTACTATTTTGCGGGAAGTGTTTTCGGATTGGTCCTATCACTTGCTGGTGTCGCTGGGAAGGGTTCTGTGACTCGAGGCACTGGAGTCGTCGGATAGGCTCCAGAAGTAGTTGGAGTTTTTTTCGTAGCGGGATTTCTCGGAGTAGGCGTCTGTGTGGTACCAGATTCTGTTGTTTCTGGACTCTTTGGAGCACCTGGAAGAGCCTCACAGACGATACCATTCTTGTTCCCATCGAGACCATAGATATCGAGAGATTTGATTTTTGCTACGTCTACTCCCTCATTGTATGAAGCGATTTCATCGGCACACTGATTATATTTTGCCTGAGCCTCTCATTGAGTCTTGAAATTATCACAGTTTAGATCATTCTTATCTCACTTCACTGGAATAATACATGATCCCATGAGCTTGAGTCCCTCCTTCGTATGAGTCACACGAGACTCCTGGATACTCTTTCCTGAGAGTATTGACCCGAGATCGAGATCATAGTTCATCGTCTCGATACCGATAGCAGCAAGGACTATGATTCATAGCCCTATAGCTATACTTGTCTTGATCTTCCCCATCCACCAAAGTACGAAAAGAACGACAGCGATAGCGACCATAAGCCAGATACGAGTCGACTTGGTATTGCGAGCTTTTTCAGCAGCGTTTTTCATATCAGCGAGAGCCATAGAGAGAAAATGAGAAAATAAATAGTTCAGATAATTATAGGCATTTTTCTGAGTAAACAAAATAAATTAGACGTGTCAGAAAATTAAGTGGATATTTTGAGTTTTAAAATTCAGTATTATTAACATATGGATAATCGAAAAACTAAAACTTTTTTGAGAACTTGCGAAAACTCATAATAAGTTGATACAGTAATAAAGCTATTAATACATTTTTAATAAAACTTATTGCCTCTATAGTATTAGTTATATTTCAAAATCAATCTATCCCCAGCTCTTTCAAACTTTTTACAGGATTTAGAGTAAGTATAAAGATTGGCCAAAATGATATATTTGAGTAATTAAACTCTAAATATAAATTAAAAGATAAGTTAATTATTAGAATCCAGAAAATCGGCCTGATCCATGATAATCAGTGGTTATTAGTTATCCAATTAAAAAATAAAATAAATTCATCATTGAGCTCTAAGTTTTTGTCTCTCTTGAATCAGTAATGATTTTTATTAGAGAAAATATCACGATTTACTCTTAGCCAATTATGATATGCCTTCATTTCTTTTGCATGCCAGCTCAATGTCTCAAATTGATTTTCCAATTTCTGAAACTCATATTTTATCACTCTAGCTGTTTCATGATTACTGGGCATTTCAATATTTGATCCTAAAAAATTTACTCCCTTTCCAAAATTTACTCAATCTAGGTTAATCATTTTGCAAAACTGGAACCTAATATCAGGAATTTCTTCGAATAAAGAAGAATCAAAGTAAGCGAGTCTTTGAAAGTACGCAAGTATAAAAGATATTTTATTTCTAAAATTTGTATTTCCGAAATACGCGGTACATTCAAACCTTGCATTTATAAATAATACTTCTCACCTAAAATTAGAGCGCCAAAATTTTCATTCATTTTTAAAAATACTATTTGTAAAATTTGTTAAACCTTCAAAACTAGAGTCGGAAAAGTCGGCTAATCATATAAATTTACATTCCCAAAAATTACAATTTGATCTAAATATCGAATCTGAGAATATAGCACTTTTTTCAAAAGTTGCAGCTTGAAAATTTACACCTGCGTTATAAGTATTTCTCTCGAAAATTACATTTCAATTGAAGACACAATTTACAAAGTCTAAATTATCCTGAACAACCTTAATCGAAAACTTTATATCAGATAAAAATATAGAATCTGAAAAATCGTAAATTTGGCTATTTATTTTATCCTTAAATTCCTGTTGTGAGTTAACAACTTGTCTATATAGTTTACTTGCGGAAGAATTAGTAAGGCTTTCATCAGACATATATTTATAATTTATTGCTCTCCTCACTTAAATATACTGGCTTCATGAAGGGG
>JANMHM010000048.1:0-73736 GCA_031375155.1 Candidatus Altimarinota bacterium | reverse complement strand
ATCAGATACATCTTTCAGCGGCTCAGAAGAGGGGGATATTACCATGGCATCTATTTCTACAGGAGGAGCTTCTTCTATTTTTACTTCTGTATTTGCTGGCTTGAGCCAGTCAGGGATAGTGTGAGCTTCTGTCGTATTTGTAGGGATTTCTGTGAGTATTACTTGAGGTATTACTGTAGGATTCTCAGTAGGCTCGTTACTCGTAGATGCTATTGTTTCTTCGATATAAGGAGTTTCAGGAGTAGATTTTATGATGATACTCTCTTCTGGAATACTACTGAGAGGGTCTATGGATTTTGCTACTATTATTGGGGAAGTACTCATAGAGTCAAGAGGATCCTTATTGAGATTGACTACTATCTGTCTTTCTGTGGCAGGAGCTACGACGGTAGTACTCGGAACTTCATTTTTCACTACTGGTTTTTTCGAATGAGCGATCGAGTCGATGAGGAAGTCCTGGAATCACATATCACTCCCTTTTCGAGAAAATCGATAGATGAGATACCCGATGAGAAATAGCACAATAATCACCGAGAGTATAATGAGAAATATTTTCACTACTCCACTAATAAACCCAAGAATGCCTATTCCATCATCAACAGGTGCAATAGGCGTATCAGGAACACTTTCTTGTCCACCGCTTACGATCACGAGCATCTGACTACGAATGATAAGCTTATCTTCATTCGACATGCTTGAGTCTGTCTGTATTTTTTCCAGTATTTCTTTTCCGAGGATTTTGTTCTCTGTAAGATTTCCTGGATGAGCTTTTATTTTTTCGAGCCTCTCGATGATATAAGTTCTATTCGGATTTTCTGCTTTTATCAGTCAGTCTATTACCTGGCTTGCTACGGTGATTTCATTGGTCGACTGAGCATCGCCGACGAGGATAGTGTCTATGAGGCTCGAGAGCTCTGTTTTATTTGCCTCAGCTATAGTAGGGCTTTCTGTCACGTATTTCTGGATATCGAGAAGTCACTGGGTACGATCATGGAGATCATCCCATCACTCTATGAGGCTATTATAGTTTTGGGTCAGGACGATACGATCTCATGACTCAAGGGTTCTGATTTTTGCTTGAAGTTTTTCGAGATTTTCCTTATCAGTCGAGCTAAATCACTCACTTCATGATCATGATATATCTGAAGGGTTCTGTGCTGATGTATCGATAATATAGTCAAGTATGACGCTCAGTGTACGTGATCCGAGGGGGACACCGTTCCTCAGTACACTTACTTTTATCTGGCGATCACGTATTTTTGACTCTGAGAGGCCTTCTACGAGATAGGCAGATCCATCAGTGTATGAGGATGAGTTTTTATTATCAATATCATTATCGCCAAGGCCATCAATATCATTATCTATTTTTGTGTCGGTATCGATACTATATTCTGTTCCATCATTTCCAAATGCACTGATGAGAAGCTTGTCTCATCGAGACTTCAATCGGATAGTATCTCAGGACATCGTAGGATATGACTGTAGAGAAATGGATATATTCCCAGAGTTACTCACTATATCCTGTATCATAGAAGGGATGATTTCTATGCTCGAAGTTTCTGCGTCACCTGCATTCACAGTGAGAAGTGGCGTTGCCCCACTCATCATACTCGCCGTAGGTATAGAGATACTATAAAGAGACTCAGACTCTCTATCTCCGACCTTCCAGAGAGCTTTATCATAGGTTCCCTCACTTGTATTGAGAAGATAGGTATAGTCTCCTATCCTATATCAAAGAGCATTTGCTTTAAGTTCGTTTTTTACTGTGATAAGTTGGTATTTTGTATTTGAAGTACCATTATAGGTTACCTTTACCTTCATTGTATATTTTCCTGAAGACTTATAGCTATAGTTTGCTTTTGGTTCTGCCGTTTTTTTATCGATTTTTCCGTCACCATCGAAGTCCCACTGGTATTCACTTTTTGAAGTGATATCAGTCCCGAGGATATTTTTAGCACTGACCCGAAATTCTATAGGCTCATCAGTGAGGATCTGACTTTTCGAGGTGGTCAGATTTATGAGAGGCATATTGATATTGGCATTATCATTGGCTATAAGAAGAGGTGTCTGATCAGTGATGACACTTGTACTATTTACACGAGCACCATCATTATCCTCGAGTATTACTCAGAATGTATATTTCTCTGTCACATTTGGGACGACAAATGTACTTTTTGGGCTTTGTGTGATGCGTACATTTTGAGGCTCACTATCGCTTTCGGTAGTATAGTACCATATATATGAGGTTATCACACCATCTTCATCACGAGCCCCATTGGCAGTGACATTTATGATGATTTTTTGGCTATCCTTCTTTGTCGTGTCGACACTAGCATCTATGGAAGTGATTTTTGGGACGATATTTTTTATCTGGATATATCTCTTACTTGTATGACTCGCACCAGTTTTATCGCTACGCACTGTCAGCTCGATCGGAAAGCAGCCGAGCTCTGTGAATTTTTCTGATAGGGAAGTGCCTGTCTTGACTCGATCGAGATAGCGCCATGTATAGAAGAGTCCAGCAGTATTTCCATCAGTGTTTATCGAGTTTCCTCCATCTATGGTTGTACTTTCAGCACGATTGATCTGGAAAGCACTTTCTCAGGAACATGCTACGGGATCCTCGATAGCAGTATTACTACTATTACGTATATCTATAAGAGCAAAAGGACTATTTGTATCAGTGACATAGACCTTTCTTTCCACCATATTTGACTCACTACCGTCACTATTTTTTACCGTCAGAGTCGCGGAGTATACGCCAGTTTTTTTATAGGTATGAGTTATATTATCTGTAGTACCATTTATACTCGGAGATCCATCACCGACGTTCCACTCGAAAAATCGTGCACGAGGAGATCGCGCCTGAAAACTCACTGCTGTTCCTAGTGGTGCGGCACGAGGAGTGATATTCATGGCTATCGTGAGGGTAGAAGTGACATCGAATGATTTATCTACTGTTTTTACTTTTCCATAGGCGTTGGCAACTGTGAGAGAGGCAGTATGTGGTCATTTTTCTGAAAATGTATATGTTCCCATAGCTCCATCGCGAGTGATATTGTCGAGAGTGACTTTCTCGCCATCGATATACCATGTATAGGAGAGATTCTTTGCGCTACTACTATCTGGATCAAAACTTCTCGAAGCATCAAAAATAATAGTATTTGGCTTTTCTGTGCTGAGTGCTCTCGGTGAGTCGAAGTTTACTATAGGTTCGCGAGACTCTATAGTGATGATTCGAGAATCCTTATCTATCATTCCATTTGGACTTCGAGCCGTGAGAGAGATGATATATTGTCCTACTTTCTGGAACTTATATGAAAATGTGGATCCCTCCTGTGATGCTACTGGTTTTTCTCCCCCTCCTGCATCCTGTACTTGCCAGGAGTAGTCGATATTCGCTGTATTTGCGAGGTATGATCTGGCAGACATACGCAGCTCTTCTCATATATATCCTGTATCTTTCTCGCTCGTTATCACTGCTGCTGGATCTCTGACGACGAGCTGGATATCTTTTTTAAATGTTTGATTTTGGTTTGTAGTGATTTCTACAGATACTTTGTAGACTCATTCAGTGACGAATAACTGTCTTTCGATAATAGGGCTTCCATCATACTGGAGGCTATTTCCATTTCAAAAATCCCATTTTGTTTTTTGTATGGTTCCATTACTCACTGCTCGAGACGCTGTCGCATCGAAGATAATTCCTATTTTCCCGAGAGTAGGATTTATCTTGAGCGTATCGAGATTACTGACATTGACGCCATTGACGAGAAGGACGATGTTCCCAAGTCTCGGAAGCACCTGGATATCTTGAGATATAGAGAGAGGAAGTACATCAGTTTTTCCCTTACTATTCCTACTTCCTGAGATGACATCGAGAAATACCTGATAGTTTCCCTCTTTTGCGAAAGTATAAGTAAGTGTCGGTCCCCGCTGGAGCTCTCTTCGGTACCCACCATTTTCACGCATCCACCAGATATAGTTTTGGTCTCCTATATTGACTCATGAAGGATCTTTCGCATTTGCGAGAAATGAAGATGTCAGAGGAGCATTTCCCTGATTTGGGTTCGCTGTGATAGAGCCTTCGATTTTTTTGATACTTACTTCAGCAGTAAATCTTCCTACTTGAGAGATCGCGTTTGATACATGTATTTGACTTGATTTATTTTTCGCTGCGAGATCGAGATAGAGATCGACTCACTTTTTCATACTACTATTTTTCTCTGCTTCTCCTGGAGTGTCAGGAAGTCGGACATATGCCTCTTGTACGAGAGATCGTATGAGAGAGATCGTATTTTCTGTCACAGTTCCATTTACTCGAAATTCACTTTCCATGTCTTGCAGGGAGGACTCTATTTTTTTCTTATAGGTAGCGAAGGTATCATTATCACTTTCTGTATATGCTGCAGATGCCTCATAACTCTGAGACATATACTGAAAAGCTCCTACACTCAGTGAGATGACTAAGAGAGAGAGAGAAATAAAGAGAGTAGTTCGAGATGCGATGTTTCGTGAGGTTTTCATGAAAGAGTGCTAAGTAAGTGGAAGAGCTAGGGTGTCGTAGCGGGCTTGGTCACGGTATCTATGATAAGTGATACAAGTGCATATGCGAGCCACATGATGATGATACCGACGAGGACGTAGATGATGATTTGGCGTGCTTTTTTTACTTTTTCCTCATCTCAGCCACCAGTCATGAGCTGTACTCAGGCATATATGACATATATGACACCGACAAGTGTGACAAATCAGAGAAGGTACTTCACGACATCCTGAGCATATTGAGAGATGGTTTTCTTAGTAAATAGTCACTCAGCAGCTTTATCAGTAACGGCCAAGCCACCTGAGAGAGTACAAGTACCATCTTTACAGTATTCTATCTGTCAATTTTTACATGTAGGGTCAGCCCAATTCCATGCACAACTAGAGCTAGAGTAAGAAGCAGGTATCCATGCTATCAGAGTGAGGAGTCACGAGATGAGTAGAATTTTCAGAAAAAAAAGTGAGGAATGCATAGTGCGAAAGTCAATATGATACTATACTATCAGATAGGTGATAAATATGCAAATTTTGTATATTTTCTTTTTTCCATCAGAGAGCTCACTACTCAGACTTCTGACAACTCTCACTGAGATTAGCAGACTCGATACTTTCGAGCTCACATTTGACAGCAGTAGTTATCTGAGTAATTAAGTTATTATTATCTATTTTTTCATTTCTGTCAATATCTTCTGCGAAGATTTTCTCAAATTCATTTTTGAGTCCATAATGGAAAACGACAATATTTTCTCCGTTTTCAGGAAGAAACGCATCCATCTTTGTTCGAGCAAATACTTTTGAAAGGGAAGTATTCCTTACTCCGTCGTAGAGAGACCGTACGGGAGATATGAGAAGTGGAAATATATCTTGAGATTTTGCTTGTATCTGGTCATCCATGAGATAGGCGAGAAGTGTCGCTCATGCAAGAGGGTTTTCAGATTGTTTCGAAAGTCCGAGATAGCTATAGCGAGCTATATTGGTCCTATCTTTTCCGAGTGAGTCCTGCGGAAGTCTCTCGGTCAAAATCAGAGCGTCTACAGCATCGCTCCCTGCTCGTTTATACGATTTCTCCATCTCTCTCACGAGGCTCGGATATCATATGACAAAAGCGATACGTCCTCTCATAAATAAATCTATAGTGGAAAGTTTTGATTGATCCATCTCTGATTTTAGTCCCCTGAGTGTCTCGGATGTAGGTGAGAGTGATGTCTCTGCCTCGGGTGATGATACTTGCGCTAGGGGTATGCTCCCATAGGAAAGGTACTCAGCGAGTCAGGATTCTCCTGTATTGCCACTATCATAGCTCGTTGTTCCATTTTTTACCATGAAGTAGGCGATGATATCGGTAGCATATGGCGTATAGCGCGGTCACATACCTATATTTGTCGGGAAAGTATTCCCTACCACTCCATCACTGTACATTGCTTCGACCTCATTCCAGGTTTTTGGGAGAGATCGTAGAAGTGATTTATTATAAAATATTCAGAGCGTTTCATATCCTAGAGGGACTCACTGTATATATTTTTTGAGACTTTCTTTTTCTCATGTACTCGAGATCAGTGGAAGAAAGATATCTTCATATTTTTTCTCGAAATCTACAAGATCTATGATATCCTCAGGGATGGGTTCCACTTTCGTAGCAAGGAGGTCATCTCAGAGTGCGTCGACCATGAATATATCAGGTCATTTTCCATCTGCGAGAGTGGATAAGAGTATCCTCTGATATTGGCTATAGTTAGGGAAAATACGTACCTCTATTTTTGTCTTAGCATATTCTTTTTTATAGTTTCAGAACTCAGAAAAAAGAGTATCATACTGCTCAGAAGTATTTCCCACTACCCATACAGAGAGGGTATCGACTCGAGTAGTTTTATTTTTAGTACTATTTTGTGATACACTCCAGAGTCCGAGTCCGATACCGAGAGAGAGAACGAGTATCGCTATGAGAAAGATGATTTTACGAGAGGACATAGTGAGATAAAACAAGATAAATCTATACATACTCTATATATTTTCTCGAAAAAATCTACTTTTTTTCTGGAATACCTGAGAGTATTTGTGCCATGACTCATCGAGTCAGGAGTGTCTTAGGATAGAACTTTCAGCCTTTTGCTCGTATCATAAAACCGTAGTCTTGGATACTTTGGTAACTTGGGTTCATAGGATCGACATCAGCATATATTTTCATTTGAGATGGATTTTTCTGTGGTTTTCCGATTTTTGCGAGAAGCTCTATGAACTCTTCTCTCGAAAGTATCCTCTCTGGGTAGGCATAGTTTCCTTCTAAAACACCTTTTCTATAAGCAACAAGAGCATATCACTGGAGTGAGTCTCCGATAGGAATATCGAGAAAATGACTACTTCCAGATGCGGGAGATATACCATAGAGCTTCATGATATTTATGATGGCTTCACGACGTGTCACGATACCCTTTGTGCTAAATATGGTACCAGTATCGCTAAAGAGACATTTTTTTTCCATGAGACCATAGAGAGTCTTCCCGAATGAGCTTTTCGCGCTCACGTCAGTAAACTGTTTTTTCCCACAGGTATCTGTTTTTTCAGATAAAGCAGTCATAGTCGGCATATCGAGAGGACTACTGACTATATTGTTTCCGTTTCATGATGTGAGAGGAGCGCTCGAAAATGACTCTGTGGTAACCGCTGCTCATCAGAGGTAGTTATTGATAAATGTCATTGGATTGATCGTATATTTTATGGCTTTATCTTTATTGAGTCCAGCATTTATCGCGTCATAAAAACCCATACCTGCCGCCCGAGACTCTGTAGAGGTGAAGTGCCAATATGGATGAAATGGCGCATCACTCGTATCGATCTGTAGATGAAGATGTGGAGTCGTAGTTATCCCAGTAATACCGACTCTTCCTATCATTTCTCATTTTCTTATTTTTATACCTTCTTTTACGAGGATCTCAGAGAGATGAAGGTATCCAGAGTATATACTCGTTTTTACACCATTTATGATTACTCCGTCATGACGTATGACTATAAATTTATTTCCAGTACTATCCGCCTCTACGGTACGTATGACGACACCATTTGCTATCGAGAGGATAGGTGTACCTAAGGGGGCTCGTATATCGACTCCGAGATGTCCTCCTGCATTTTCCTGGTAGTCGAGACGATAGTTGCCCATATAGGGTGTTATATAGGTATAGTGTAGTATAGTAGATGCTTTATTCATACTCTGTGTATCACGTAGAGAAAGTGCGTCGTAAAGTGGTATAGGAAGATACTCGCTTATAGATATATCTTCGAATCTTTTACTTTTATCTTGGTTTGCACTTTTGGTCCAGTCGGGAATGTAGGCAATGGGAAAGGTAGTACCGTCGAAAGGATCAGATACGATCTTAGCATAGCTATCGACCCCTGCTTCCATATAGGGAACCCATACCTGCTGTATAGCTATCCCAGTAGCGAGTATACAGTTAGCGACCCATATGGCCATGATAGACCGAGAGAGCCATGAAGAAGTAGTGAACATAGTATGTATATTTATATTTTCAAGGTAATCATATCACATTATTTGATTGTTGGCAAATATGAAACATAATAAAAAATCTCCTTGTATGGAGATGTGTAGTTTTTTTATAGATATAGTTTACTTAGAAATTTGATTTCCAGTTCGTGAGAGTAGAATATAGTATCACGCTCTGAGGGCGTCTATCGAACCAGCGGACGATGCTCGAAATATCTATAGATCCAGTCTGTCCTAGTGGTACTACTACAGTGACTTCACGAGTAAATATCGTCAGGCAATCCTTCTGGAGATAGGAAGAGCAGGGAATGGTGGATACGCCAGTCTGCGTATAAAAACCTCAGAAATTTCACCCTGAGTCCAGTCATACTTTGAATATATTTTTATATCCAGCCCAGTTTCCTACAGGATCTAGAGTAGTTTGTGGGAAGAGTCGCCAGACTCCATTTTGAGGATAGAGAATGTACGATCATGAGTTGATATTGGTATTTATGACGTTACCATTACTGTTGTTTATATTACCTATACATGTTACATCATATCCAGCTGTTCGCCAGCAATTTACCCTATCACTGGAAAATCGAAGCCAGTTCGTATCACGGATATTTATCATTCATTCGATTCATTCGCGAGCGATATTGATCGCTTTTATATTATTTTCAGTATCACGAGCGTAGTTGAGTCCTCATCATATGGTCTGGAGCAGCGCACTGATGCCAAGTCACATGACAGCGAGTACAGCCATCAGCTCGATCATGGTAGCTCATGTATGACGCCGAGAAGAGATATGTATAAAATGCATAGGAACTTTTCTATGGTTATCCCTCTCCTGAGAGAGTACTAGGGGTTTTTGATTCTTTTATGATCGTAAAAAGCTGAGTCGAGAGGAGGGTGTCATCTGCGCTATAAAATTTGATCTCATAGAGATTAAATCCTTCCTTCATCGTCTCATAACTTGTATTTGCAAAGTAATACCAACTCGTAGTGTTGGCTACAAACTTTTTCAGTCGAAAGTTATTGACTGTGATATAGTTTACCATATCTTTCGGAACGATTCATGATACTGTCACAGCGCTTTCTGTGGTTTTATAGGGATTTTCTAGAGGGCTTGTGATCCGAAATTGTTTATCTCCAGTAGGAAAAGTGGTCGGTACGAGCTTCTCACTTCATCCTGTTTTATTTTTATTATAGATAGTGATGAGAGATCGCTCGAGGACATTGCCTCATGCATCATAGGCTCTATATACGAGATCTGTCATATTCGATGTTATCGGGAATCATTTTATAGAAAAAGATTCATTGACCGGACTGAGTATAGCCTCCTTTCCATTTATGATGATTTTTTTCACATCTTTCGAAAGGATTTTTCATTCTAGAGTTACTGTATCTGTCGATATTATAGAGCCATCGACAGGGTTGATTATTTCTATATATCGGTTAGCCACTCATGTTATACTTCCACTTTGATTTAGACTAGATCCTGTTAGAGTCGGTGAGGTACTTGCGTTCGACAGAGCAAGAAGAGACTCGCCATCATGGCTTATAAAAAATGGATTCTGACGAATGCCATCATCTATAGTTCCAGCAAGACTATCGAGGCTGGTTGCTGGATTGGCAAGATCAGATTGAGAAATCATGATACGTTTACCAGGATTGAGTACATAGCTGCGTCCAGAAGATTCTATCTCTATACTTCACTTCAGCACATAGAGGATACTATATACTTGTGTCTGCTGTTCCGCCAGTACGACATCTCCGTCATCGAGACGTGCTTCAAGATTTTTCATCTTGAGTTCGAAAGTCGACTTTGGCTCTATCCATGATCTTCACTTGATAATCTGTACTCATCGACTACTTCCTGATAAAGTCTTATAAGAAAGCTCTCATCATTTATCCATATACATCGTGATGAGATCATCTCATATCGTAGCTGATCCAGCTATGACAGAGAGAGATGAGTCATTGCTATAGAGTTTTCCTTCTGACTCGATTGTCCTTTTTTTTCCACCAAGAGAAAGTATAGATATCTGACTTCCACTTCCTGCTCTGACATTGAGAAATGTTCATTTTTCCTCACTCGAGGTCTCTCCGAGATAGCTGCTCAAAAAAAGTATAGCTCCTATGGCGACGAGAGAAAGTATCCATTTCCAAGGGAGAGATTTTTCAGTTCGACTCGATGTTCTATAATTGGATGGACGCATAGCGATAATATGTGTTAACGAGTCTATACTTTTGGGACGACAGCTTCTATGACTGCATATGTAGCATCTTTTCACTCTGGAACACGGATACTGACAGTGTCTCCTACACTTCAGTGGTGGAAAGTTATGGCTGCCAGAAGGACATTATATGTCTTTGAGTCAGTGGTAATCTCATATTTTTCCCCATTTTTAGTGATTATTCCTATTTTACTTTCGAAGGGGATTTCACCTATTATTTTATAGAGAATTTTTCCATTTGAGTGGATTATAGCCTTGAGCTTACTTCATTGTACGAGTAGTGATTTTGAAGCATAGTTCTGTGGTATCGGGTACATATTTCCATCAGAGCCGAGCATAGACTCACCTGTGAATACTCATTCCACGACTTTTTCATTGCCATGAGAATAGCTCGAGAGTCAGTCCATGTTGAGATCGAGCTCATCATTATTTTCTTCTCAGAGAAGACTATTGAGGATTTTTTTAGCGGAATATATAGAGTTCTGTGCTGAGTGGATGAGATCCCTGAGCGCTTTTATTTTTTGGTCGTCCATATTTGTAAGATGAGTATAAAGAGAATTAACCAATTCTGCCCTAAAGTATATATTTCTTCGTCCATAAGTCGAGAAAAAAAGAACACTCTTGTGAAAAAAGAATTGACATAGGTCCTTAATTATTTCTATAGTGAAGAATTCGTGATATATGCTATGATCTCACTATGAAAAAAAAGTGCAACTATCCATCCAATTCCGAGAAATGGTCAAAAGGGAATTTGTGAGTTTTTTCTGCCTCATCGAATAAGGAGAAAAATCCCAATAATACTTCCTACGATATACGCTACCCCAATAGCTATAAGGCTATGAATGGTTCAAAGTGTGATTCCTATAAAAAGTGCAATACGAAGATCGCCACCACCTACCCATGTAGGTATTTCTTCTCCATTTTCTTCTTCTGGTTTTTTTCTCCAGTGCTCGAAAGGGAGAAGTATGGGAAAGAAGAAGTAAGATCCTATAAGTCATAAGAGTTCTTTTTTTCTTCATTTTCGTATCAGGAAAATAGCTCCAGGAATAAGAATCTGTATATAGAAAAATGTATAGAGAATACCTGCTGCTATAATATGATCCTGGAGAAGCATAGAGTAGCTCGGGTACGTAGATATATCAAAAATCCAAGTAGATATCTCTGGTATGAAAAGTCATACTATGAGAATAATGAGGTATCAGTAGAGCGCTGGAACCATTATCTGATCGGGAACCTCCATATATTTAGCATCATAGAGAACATAGACTCATGTCGTGAAGGCAAGGAAAAATATAAGAGCAGATGCTGGAGAGAATAATGGTATTCATGTATGAAGTATGAAAAGTCATACTATGAGAAATATAAAACCAAAAAATATCTCAGCAAGAGGATAAAAGAGGGGTATTTTTTTCTTACATGAGTGACACTTTCCATTCTGGATGACGTATGAAAGTATGGGCAGAAGTTCAGTCACAGCAAGTGTATGTCTGCAGCTAGGACACTCGCTTCGTCAGAACATGATACCTCACTTGCCAGAGTGCCAACGCTCTATGAGAACAGTAGAAAAACTTCCAAAAATAGTGCCAAAAAGAAAAAAAAGAAAAAAAAGCATAGAAAAAATGTGTGTGTGAAAAAATACCTTTTGCTATAATCCGTAGAGGAATATATGACGTGACTCGAGTATAGAATTTTTTATAGTATCTATAGTTTCTTGTTTCAGGGGATTCGATAGCAGTATATTCTTTATTTGCGATCTATCAATATTTTCATATATATATTTACTCACTGTATCTGAGAGAAGTAGGTCATTTTTGAGGTATCAGAGTTTTTTTAGTATCCTCATATGTATGAGGATTAATACCTGATAACGCATTGTAATAGAATCTATCGAAGAGAGGAGATCACACATATCTCGAAAAATCGACTGATATGGTACGCCGTCAGGTAGAGCATCATAAAGAGTCTGCAAGATATAGAGAAATCAAAGAGTCTCCTCATAGTTCCAGTCTTCTTGGAAGATGGTTTTTTTGACCTCAAAGTCTTTTATATGATTATGTCATCCTTTCCTCTCTATATATACTTCTCCGATACTTCCGCTACTATGAAGGGTTTTTCATTTCCACCATGCTGTTATTTTTCCATACTCTTCTGTGAAAAAAATAATACGCGTCTGTCCATCGCGAATCTTTTGTATATGTAGGACTATAGCATAGTTGCGAAACACGAAGAAGATGAGTTATGATCGGAGAATAATATTATTATCGACAAATTCAAAATTTATACTGTAGACACCCACATTCGTCACTACATAGATCATGCCATCGCGAGGTACTGCTATACTACGTATTTCTTCTGTAGTACTGAGCTCTATCTGTGCGATATAGTTCCATGATCGTATATCTTGGAATCTTTTCGCATCAGGCTCGAATATCCAGATACGATTCCCATCGAGGATATATATATATTTGAGATTATTCTGAAGAAGAAGAGATGCTTCCTTATTATTTCTTCCGACAGTATACTCTCAGGGGATTTTATTGAGTAGGATGCCACTCTGAGTATATCATTTTACATTCATCACCCTATAGATATTCTGAGTATCTGTCATGATATAAAATCCTCCATCAATTCCTATTTCCTTTATCCCAGCAATAGGAGTCGCAAGGACTGGGGTTTTCTGAGAAAAACCATTTATCCCTGGTTTATGTTTATATACCTGACCTTCTTTCACATCAGTGAGATATATATTTCCGTTAAAGGTATCTATCATATTAGCGTTTTCCCATGATTCTTGTCCAGTAACATTTACGTATGTGATTTCTGCGTTTTTCCGCGAGGCAAGAACTCTATTATTTTTTGTAAGAAGGAGAAAGTTTCCATCTTCTCATACAGTATAGCTGATAGCCTCTTCTCCTGGAGGGTAGGGAGTGACTTTAGGGAGTGTCTCGCCAGGGGCGTAGCTACTTATCACTCACTGCTTACCGATGAGAGTGAGTTTTTTCCCAGACTCAAATACTCATAGAGGAGAAATATCTATAGGATTAAAAGCCATGATGCTTTTTTGTGCTTTTAGATCAATCGTTTGTATATCATAAATTTCCTTTTTCATAGCCTCTATACGAGCACTAAGCTCTGTGGTATCCTTGAGGTAGAGTTGCTTACTCCGAAGCTCATTGAGTATATCTTCTGCTTCTTGTATCGCTCGTTCGAATGATTCAGAGTTCGAGGAGAGTTTTTGTGTTTCATCAATGATTGTCTTTGCTTTTAGTATTTGATTTTTTGCATCGTAGGAGCTTGTATTAGTAGCATTAAAAAGCGCACTAATTATAGAGGAGAGAAGTCCGAAAAAAATGATGACCCCGATAGCGAGAAAACCTATCATGAGTGGAGTATTTTTCTTTCGAAAGAATCTTTCGAAAGTGTGCTGCAGATTTTTCCATACAGGGCTTTCTGATATGCGCGAGCCTACTTCGAGAATACTCTTACGTGCTATATCTATCTGAGAACTCCCTCTTTTTATTTCTTTCTGCTCTTTTTCTCGATCATAGTGATTCGATATGCGTATCATGTGTACTGTCTCCCGCACTTCACGAGAGAATACCTCTTGAGCAATGCTCTGAAATTTTTCGGTATCTAGAGATGCGACTTCACTATAAAAATCATCTCAGAGCATTCCCGAGAGATCACTCGATGTGAGAAATATACTACTACCTGCTGTGATCTCGCCACTTGATATCAGCTCAAACTGCTCCTGAGAGAGAGTATCCTCATGGATCTGGTGAATCTGTCCGCCTGCTTCTCTCTGGATAGCCTTCATAGATCATATAGTACTTACCATCAGATGGGCTCCTCTCTGTATGGCAAAAAGTGCATGGATACTATGAGCATCTTCTTCCGCGAGATTCGAAAGAAAGTGATTGTATTTCTCTGTGACATAGGAAAAGTCTGATTCCTCTTCCCCATGGCGCCACTCTGTAGAGGAGATGGATTCGAGAAGGTGGTCTTCGACTACGCTAATGACATTCTCTTTCTGCGCACGTATCATGCAGATAATGCTTATACCTTCATTTGGATGAAGTATATGAGAGCGTATATGAGCTCATCCCTCATGGGATTCCTGACGCACTATGTCTGTCGTAATAGAGAATGACACAATAAAAAAATAAATATATAAAAATCTAAACTAGAGAGTACCAAGCATGCTTATGGCATCATCAGCATCTTGTTTCGATGTGTCAGATTTTTCCTGTGCCTGCACTTTTTCTCTCGCCTTCTGTGACTGGAGTGACTGCCACTGGATGAGGTGTTTCTCATTGAGTGTTTTTATCTCTTCTTGATACTTTACATTGAGCTCTTCGAGCTGGCGACGCTCCGTCATGAGAATATTGAAGAGTCGATCTATCTGCTCATCTGTCATAGATGGAAGTATATCGAACCAGTATTGCTTCTCATTGTTATCTATGGACTCACTTCCTATGATGAGCTCGACGAGATCAGGATATTTTACCTGAATTTCATCGAGAAGCGTAAATGTGAAATCATTATGTACAATCTGAGCCATAAAGAAGAACTGTTAAAATATACTATGACGGTGGTTTATTCCTAAAAAAATTGTATGGAACTTTGGTTTTTATGCAAATCAAAAACTTTGACAAAAACTTTCTTTTTTCTTGATTTTCGAGAGAGATTCCTTATCTTTGTTCTATATTTTATGCAAAACATACTTCTTTCTCTTCTCGCGATACTCTCGCGAATGATCATACATATACATAAACCATATATTATCGGAGTTACAGGAACGGTCGGAAAGACTACTATTTCTACGTATATAGCGAGCTACCTCGAGATCCTGTTTCCTGGTGAAGTCGGGATCTCGCCATATCACTATAACGGCGAGTACGGACTTCCCCTCTCTATTATATGAGCAAAAACAGGATGAAAAAACCCTTTTCTCTGGCTCTGGGTATTTCTCGTAGCCCTCTCTCGGTGTGTGAGGAAATACCCGAAGTACCTCATACTCGAATACGGTATCGATCATCCATGAGAGATGGAGTTTCTCCTATCGATCACCACTCCTGATATAGCTATCCTCTCTCCTGTGACGCCCAATCATCTCCAGCAATTCGGAACACTCGAGTCATATCGAGCTGAGAAACTCCTTCTGCTAAAAATGGCGAAACATAGGATCGTACATGAGTCACTGCGTCCCTATATCGAGAGTGAGGCTATTTACTATGGTACGTGAGGGATGTCCGAGGTAGATGCTTCACACTTTCATTTTTCTCTTTCATGAGTTTCTGCTGATATCAACGTATATGATCAGACCTTCCATATCACGCTTCCGAGCTTTGGTGCGTATCAGGTCGAGAATATCCTCCCATGTTATGTCCTCTCTGTTCTCCTCGATCTTGATGCTAGTATCATTTCGAAAAATGCTCATATATTTATTCCAGAATCTGGAAGGTCTTCGATACTTCCTGGAAAAAATAGAAGTATTATCATAGATGGGAGTTATAATGGTTGATATGAGAGTATTTGCCGAGGGATTGACTCTATCGTACCATTTCTCCCTTCACATCAAGTGATACTTTTTCTCTGAGATATGCGAGAGCTCTGAGATCAGAGTGCAGATATCCACTACTCTCTCGCACGCTATATCCTCGAACATATAGATAGAGAGCGAGATCTTCTTATCTGCCTCGTAGGACCTATGATGGAGAAATACCTTGCTCCTGTGGTTTCTCCTGTATTCGATACTCTCTCTGACCTCTCGAGTCGTACTCTCTGAGATGCTATTTCAGAGCGACTTCTTTCGGAAGATAGAGATACTATCGTGTATGTGAAATGAAGTCAAAACACGATTTTTCTCGAAGAATGAATCAAAAAATTTCTACTCCATACAAAAGATGTTACTAAACTTCCTCGTCAGTCAAAAGAGTGGATGAAAAAGAAGGAAGAATTTTTTATGAGTATTATTCAAAAATAGACAAGAGATTTTCTCTAAGAAATATATCTGCTATTGGTATTTCCTTCCTCTATGTGCTAGCATAGATACATGTACTACAGGAATCTCATCCTTTCAGGAATCTCATTTCTCACGCTTACACCCCTGCTCGTCGTAGCTATAGATACGACGAATTCTGGACGTATCCTCGATAATTTCAAAAAACAGGAACAAGCCCTTCTCTTCGAAGAACTGCCTTTCGATGCGAGTGGATCAGCAGACCTTCTCAAGCATGAGTATACTATGAATGGTCTCGAATGACTCAAAAATCGTCTCAAATGAGTCGAGATGATGTATGAGTCGAAAAGACAAGATATGTCAGAGCGACGAATGTCTCTCGAAGAAGCCATCACAGCGATCGATAGTGCTATCGATGACACTGCAGTAGGGATCAAAAAAACACAAAAATCTATAGAAAATAAAGAAGATAAAATAAATGAATATCAAAATATATCAACAGAACTTTCCGTACGCATCAAGAAAAATCGTACCACCATCCTCTCGTACTTAGTAAATATATATTCAGAGAGTGCTCTCATCTATAATGAAGAAAACAGTATCGATATCATCCAGAGTCTCATACTCTCTGATGATAATGTCGATACGATCTCTACTGATATGGCGTATAAGTCTCTCGTCAGCATCCTCGGACAACAATTTATCAAAGAATATAGAGCGCTCATCAGGTGATACTATAAAAATGCTCTTCAAATACGCGATCAGCTTGCTCTTCTGGATAGAGATAAATCTCTCCTCGAAAAACAAAAATCTACTCTCCTTATCCAAAAACATCAAAGAGAACAACTTCTCGAGGTGACAAAGTGACAGGAAGAGCTTTTTCAAAAATTTGTCACGGCTCAACAGAGGGCTCAGGAAACTGTAGAAAAGTCATGGCAAGATGCTTCGCAGACGTATACTATGTCACTCGAAAAACTCCTCGATAAAAATGGATGTAACGCAAAGAAACGAACCGGGAAAGATATAGAAAAGTGTGCAGGTATACTCTCATTTTATAGAAATGAACGAGCACTCGCAAAGATAGACATAGCTACTGGTAGCATCAATATACTGGACTGGCCTACGAAAAACATAAAAAATATCTCTACATTTTTCCGAGATACTGGATATTTCCGAGCACTCGGCAGTCAGCACGACGCTATAGATATCGTCGTAGATCAAGGTACAGATGTACTGGCAGCTCTCGATGGCTACGTCTACTATATGCTACCACCAGTGGCATGAGGATACTCCTATCTCGCGCTCAAGCATCCAAGTGGCTATGTATCAGTATACTGACATCTCTCTGAGATACTCGTAGCGCCCTACCAGTTCGTCAGAAAGTGAGATATCATCGCGAAGAGTGGATGAGCTCCAGGTACTCCCGGTGCTGGTCCGATGACGAGTGGTGCACATCTGCATTTCGAAGTTTTTCATAACGAGAAGGCACTCGATCCGCTGCGGGTTCTCGATATATCGTGACTCGAGTATACGAGTATCCCTTCTCGCTATCAGGATAAATTTATCGCGGATATCATAGAAAACTCTGGTACAGGAGCTGCTACAGATGGCTATTCTCGAAAGTTTTTTATCCGTGGAGATACTGAGGAAGTCCGTCAGAAATACCTTCTCAAAACCTATGCTACTTCTGACTTTCAGAATCTCGATACCTGGATAGATACAGCGCTCGGTGAGAATATAGATCCAAATTTTCTAATCTGTGTCTGACTCGCTGAGACGACCCTCGGGAACTACCTCAAAACTTCCTATAACGTCTGAAATGTCGGTAATACTGATGATGGAAGTACGACTTCGTTTTCTTCACCACGTGAGGGGATTGAGTGGATGGGGAAAACATTTAATAACAAATATCTCTCAGAGTACACATATGTGAGTGAGCTCTCTCGCTGGTGAAATCCTGACGGTACTATATACGCCTCAAGCAATGCAAATTGGCATAATAATATTATCAGATGTATATCTTCACTCAAAGGAAGATTTGTCGAAGATGACTATAGTTTTCGGGTAAAATAGCTGTACACATACTTTGTACGAGACGTCTATATATTCTCTCGTATTTTCCCTTGGCAAAGGTAAGAGTCTTGCATATAATGCACGAAATATTTTCTCTTCATGCTCAAGAAATCACTCCTTTTTCTCTTAGCATCTGTATCCCTCCTCGGCATGGGGATATTTTTGGTATCTTCTACGAGTGATACTGTTCTCCTTTCAGGCTCATTTGGGAATATTCATAGTACGGGGACTTATTCAAGTGGAGGAAATGCGGGAATTGTATCATTTGATGATACTCCGTTATCATATTCATGAGCGCAGATAGTCTGACTCACTGCTTCACCACTCGTATACCTCACTGGAGTATTCTGGATTCAGACTGTCTGATGGGCGACATTCAGTGATGTATGATCAGGTCCTGTGATCGTCATACCTCCTGGTACAGGTTCCAATATCCGTGATCCCTGGTATCTGTCAGGGTATGCATGGAGTGAAAATGCTGGTTGGATCAAGCTCAATCATGGAGAGTCAAACGCCTCATGAGTTATATTTATTCCTGATACAACGACTCTTGTGGGATTTGGTTGGAATGATGCTATTGGGTGGGTGCCTTTTGATTCTGGCTCTATTTCTGTAGGAAGTGGATTTATCGGAAAGGTAAATATCTGAGGAAATATATGATGAGGAAAGTCCTTCAATACTCTCTATACTCCATGATCGACAGTCAGTGTCGCTAGTCTCGGTACATTTCTCAATGCTGTACGTAAAAATGTCAGTATCATCTCTCGAAATGCAGAGTGAAATAACAAAACGAATACGAACCTTACACTCAACTCACTTATATCTTTTAATGGTGCTGCCGTCTATAAGATAACATCGAATCCTTCATGAGCATTTTTGCGTTACTCTCTCATAGAGTGAGCCTTCAATAATCCTACAGATAAAACACGATCTCTCATCGTCGTATGAGCCGATATATATGTAGATACATGAGTAGTATCACCACCATATGTGAACTTTCCTCGTACTCTAATAGCACTGAAAAATGAAGCATGACAATGAGGGAATATCTATATCAAATGAAGTGTCAAAAAAATCGAGGCGAGCCTCGTCTCTGATAGGACTATCTGGTCGGGAGAAGAATTTCTCACAGGTACACTCTCGCCGTATGTGGTGAATAAGAAATCGGTATTTCTCGATCTGCCAAAAAATCAGCTCTATGTCCGTGGACTTCTCGCCTCATATAACACTATCTGATGATCTTCTAGAGATGGTGGTGCTATCTGCCCCACATTTACCAGAAATGATGAATCCTGTACTTATGATACTGCTATCCCCTATGACTGGAACTACTTCCGTGCATATGATCAGACAGTAGCGAATCGCGCCTATATAAACTCCTCTAAAGATGCATTTTCTGTCGTCATGGAGGTAGATGGACGTGTGATACAAAATCCTCCCCCAGGACTCGAAGATGCTCGCCAATAAGACTTTATTTATTTCCTTTCTTTCTCCCTATGCGTACCTCACGCTTACTCCTTCTTACTCTTCCTATTCTCACTCTCATCTCTATATATGAGAGCTCGGCTGTCACTTTCCCGAGTACGGGTCCGAGTGGAAGCTATTCAGGTGGGTCTTTCGGGACATACTTCCAGAGGATGATATCCCCCTGTCCAGTCGGGCAGGTGGTCATAGGATTCTCTACTGGAACGAGTACATATGGACAAATTAGCTGTGCTACTGAGTCAGATCCAGAAGTCGGTGCCAATACAGCGAGCTACCTATCGAAATGGAACGGCTCACAGCTCGTAACATCACAGATCTATGACAATACTGTAAATGTCGGTATCGGTACCTCGAGTCCATGAGAAAAACTCGATGTCGCTGGTGATATCCGTGCTACGAATATCCGAACGAAAGGCCTTACACGTACACTCCCTACAGTCGTGAATGATGCTGTAGATATCGGTTGATTCGCATTTACTAACGGTGGATGAGTCCTGAAAGTATCTATAGTAGTTCCGTCAAGTGGATTTTCTGTGAGTAAAACGTATATGATACCTGTGAACTATGGGGAAACTGCAGGAGCGTGGACTATCGTACAGCCTTTCTCTGATGCTGGAGTATATTCAGGAAATAACTATGATCTCGATATCAATGTCAATGCTGGAACAGCATCTCTACGAATACGCCGTACTGTATGATCGAGTGCGGGAACTGCTTATATCTACATGGAACAAATAGGTATCAATACTGATATATTTACTACTTCATCGACGACTGCATCAGTCGTAGCTCCAAGCACCTTTTATCCTGCTACGAGTATCCGTCAGGTCGATGGAAATGTCGGTATCGGCACTGCGAGTCCAGGAGCAACTCTCGATATCAATGGTACTATCCGTATCGCAGGAGGATCTCCAGGAGTCGGTAAAGTACTCATATCTGATGCAAGTGGTATCGCTACATGGCAGACATTCTCTACTGGATCGTCATCTTCTACGAGTCTCACATGAACTATGGTGGGCACTACGAACTATGTAGCGAAGTATGATACAGCGACTGATCTGGGGAATTCTCAGATATATGATGATGGTACTAATGTCGGTATCGGAACGGCGAGCCCACAGAGTATCCTCCAAGTGCAAAGTACCTCTCCAACATTGAATCTCATAGGGCCTTCTGGAAATATCGCTTTTCGAATGGCGGATTCACCGACATCAGGTACACGAAAGGAGTTCACCATCGTCAATGACGTAGGGAATAACCGTGTCGATATACAGGCTATCCAACAGGGTGTGGCAGCCAGAAATATCACACTCAATGCATGAGGTGGGAATGTCAGTATCGGTACGACATCTACGAGCTGACTTCTCACAGTTTCAGGTTCTATCGCAGCGATGCAAGATGCGTATATCAATGGTGTAAGACTCGGAAAGTGAGGAGGAAGTCAGTCACTCAATACTACTCTCGGAAACACAGCACTAAATCTCAATACTACAGGAAATGGGAATACGGCTCTCGGGGCAAACTCACTCGCGAGCAACTCTCTCTGAAGTAATAATACGACTCTCGGATATTTCGCATGATCCAATCTCACAGCAGGAGATAGTAATATCTTCATCGGATACAATGCTCAGCCAAATATCGGAAATACTTCATCGAATCAGCTCAATATCGGAAACTGGATCTATGGAAATGCAGGAAATATCGGTATCGGAGTTCTTAATCCTGCCGCAACTCTTGATGTGAATGGTACCATAAAAATTGGAGGAGGATCTCCAGGACTCAATAAATTTCTCACTTCAGATGCTGCTGGTCTCGCATCATGGGTCGTCCCAAGTACGACCAATATCTCAGAAGGTACCAACCTTTTCTGGACTTCTGCACGATTCGATACAGCTTTTGCAGGGAAGACTACAGCAAATCTCACTGAAAATACGAATCTCTACTTTACTAGTGCTCGTGCTCAGGCAGCGATGACAGGAGCAGCATCGACTATTGCTATAGCGAACCTCACAGCGAGTAGAGCCCTCGCTTCTGACGTCTCAGGAAAGGTCGCAGTGAGTGCTGTCACGACGACAGAGCTCGGATATCTCGGAGGAGTCACAGGTGCTATACAGACACAGCTCAACGGAAAAGAACCTACTATCACCGCTGGTACAACAGCACAATACTGGAGATGAGATAAATCATGGCAGACGCTCAATACCGCAGGAGTGCCAGAACTTACGAATCTCTACTATACTGCTGCTCGTGCTCGTACCGCTCTCACGAGTGACGCCGGTACGACCAACTATCTAGTGAAATTCAATGGTACTAGTACTATAGCGAATTCACAACTCTTCGATAACGGTACAAATGTCGGTATCGGTACTGCAACTCCATGAGCAAAACTCGATGTAGCGGGGGATATCTACACTACACTAGGAAAAATACTTTCTGATGGAGTTCCTTCTTTTAATCTCCGTGCCAATAGATATAGCTACCTCAAACTCTCAGCAATTGATAATACTGCCAATGTGGAATATCCTATCCTGCAGTCTGCATGATGAGATATCCAGTTATTTACTGCAAACTCGGAAAAAATTCGTATCTCAAACGCATGAAATCTCGGAATCGGTACTACGAGTCCATCTGCTCCACTCACTGTTTCTGGTGCTGCGCTCGTCACAGGGAACCTCACGGTGCAGGGAAGTGTGATCACAGATAAACTCGTAAATCGTACAGTAACTAATATCTCTATCTCAGGCTCCATCATGCCAGATTCTGCGGCGCCTGCTATCTATAGAGATATCGGATCTGCAGGACAACCATGGAACAATCTCTATCTCGGTGGACAAGCTACGGCTACTCAGTTCAATGGCTCACTCAATGGTAATGCCACTACCGCAACTACAGCAACCAATTCAAACCAACTCGGATGAGTCGCAGCAGCATCGTATGCTCTCCTCGCTTCTCCAGCTCTCTCAGGAACTCCTACAGCTCCTACAGCACCAAACGCCACGAATACTACCCAAATCGCTACGACAGCATTCGTAAAAAACCAATGATACCTCACTTCCTACACCGAAACTGACCCAGTATGGCTTGCTCAGAAATCAGGATACGCGACTCTCGCCTCTCCTATACTCACAGGAGATCCTACATGACCTACTCCTCTCACAGCAGATAACGATACCTCTCTCTCTACAACTGCATTCGTAAAAGCTCAAGGATACCTCACGAGTTACTCTGAAACTGATCCAGAAGTAGGAGCCAATACGACGAACTATCTCTCGAAGTGGAATGGCAGTGCACTCGTGACTTCACAACTCTTTGATAATGGTACAAGTATAGGAATCGGTACTTCTACTGGAACATTTAAACTCGAAGTGGCATGAGGTGATATCCTGGTAAACTCTATACGAGTAGGACGAGGAGGATCGAATGTCGCTACCAATACCGTCGTCGGTACCGGTACACTTGCCGCGAATACTTCAGGAAATGCGAATACTGCTATCTGATACCGATCACTTCTTACTAACACGAGTGGTGCATGAAACACCGCAGTCGGTGCTTCTGCGCTTCAGGCAAATCTCTGATGAGATCAGAATACGGCACTCGGATATCTCAGTCTGACTGCGAATACTACTGGTATGAGTAATGTGGCTATCTGATATCAGTCACTGAGTACCAATACTGGATGAATCGGAAATACCGTAGTCGGTGCTACGACACTCACTTCAAGTAAAGGTGATAATAACCTTGCTCTAGGAAACTTCGTCTGATCTAACCTCACATCAGGATCAAATAATATCCTCATAGGAAACTCCATATACGCACCAACTGCTTCATCATCGAATACGCTCAATATAGGAAACCTCATCTATGGTAATGGTGTCGATGGATTCTTCGGAACCCTCTCTACTGGAAATATAGGTATCGGTGTCGCGAATCCGACGACAAAACTTGATGTCAACGGTCAGATAAAGATCGCATGAGGATCTCCATGACTCGGTAAGGTACTCACATCAGATGCTGCAGGTCTCGCTACATGGCAGACAGTCTCATATACAGAGACTGACCCAGAAGTGGGGGCTAATACTTCGACCTATATCCCAAAATGGAATGGTACTCAGCTCGTCACATCGCAGATATCAGATAATGGTACCAGTGTCACTATGACAGGTGATGCCTATATAAATGGTGTAAGAACAGGAAGAGGAGGAGGAAGTATTTTCGGAAATACCGTGCTCTGAGCATTTTGATCACTCGGCTCCGTGACGACATGATCGTACAATACAGCAGTAGGAAACAATACGCTATCTTCCGTAACGACATGATCAAGTAATACTGCAGTATGAGTAAGTGCACTTTCAGCAAATCTCACGAATGAAAATACGGCTGTCGGATATAATACACTCACAACCACTACAAGCTGATACAGAAATACTGCTATTGGTTCGAATGCCCTTCAATATAATACTACATGACAACAAAATGCTGCAGTTTCTTCCTATGCTCTTCAGAATAATGCTACATGATCGTACAATACAGCAGTAGGAAATCAAGCTCTACTTGCAAATATTTCTGGAAACTACAATACAGCTAATGGACAGGAAGCTTGAGTAGGACTGACTTCATGAAATAATAATCTTTTCCTCTGATGGAATACTGCCCCAAATATCGGTACTACTTCTTCGAATCAGATCAATATTGCTAACCTCATCTATGGTCGTGATGCTACCGGAGCATGAGCAGGAAATATCGGTATCGGAGTAGCGAATCCAGGATATAAACTCGATGTCGCTGGTACTGTGAATGCTACAGCATTCCGTGGTGATGGATCTGCTCTCACTGCTCTCACTGCAGCCAATATCTCTGCAGGAACTGCAAGTATCAGTATCTCATGAAATGCCCTTACAGCTACTACTGCAGCTACAGCCAATGCTGTCAGCTTCAACTGATGACTCACGACAGCAAGTAGTCCGACTTTCGCAGGACTCAGTGTTTCATGAAACCAGACAGTCAATGGTGATCTCACCATAGTCGGAAAGGTCGTCACAGATACTCTCGTCAATCGTACCGTTGCTCAGCTCACTGTCTCTGGAAGTATCTTCCCATTTGCCTCATCAAGTCAGAAAGATCTCGGTGCTACAGGAAATAGATGGGCCAATCTCTGGCTCTCAGGAAATGCTGATGTCGGGTGATCAGTGACAGCAGGAAGCTTCGTAGGAAATGGTGCGAGTCTCACCTCTCTCAATCCTACCAATATCTCTGCAGGTACTGCAGGAATCAATATCTCAGGAACAGCCACCAACTCTACTCAGCTCGGATGAGTCGCAGCAGCATCATATGCTCTCCTCGCCTCTCCTGCACTCTCAGGAACTCCTACAGCTCCTACAGCAGCAGTCTCTACCAATACTACTCAACTTGCCTCTACCGCATTTGTCCTTGCTCAAGTAGCCAACGATGCTCCTACCAAAGTAGGATGATGAGCCTCTGGTACATGGGGTATCAATGTGACAGGAAATGCAGCAACAGCTACGAATGCTACTACAGCCTCTTCTGCACCACTTGTCAGTGCACTAGCCGACTACTCTTGGACTGCAGGAACCCTTCCTGCTTCATACCCTAAGGGTATTCAATCTTCCTTTGTGCAGGCTGCAAATGGATTCCAGAATTATGGTTCTGTTATGAATATGAGTACATATAGTGCTGGAGGCGGTGGGGCTCTCCAGCTCTATACGCCATATAGTCCTACCTATGGATGAACATGACTTCAAGTACGATTTGGGAATTATGATGCTGGTAATGCATGGACAACATGGAAAACACTTCTTGCAAGTGATAATTTTAACACTTATGCCCCTACTCTCACGGGATGATGAGCCTCTGGTACATGGGGTATCAATATCTCAGGTAATGCACAAACAGCAACTACTGCCACTACTGCTACCAATGCAAACTTCGTAAATAGTCCTGATGGAGATAGAAATGCAGCTACCAAACTTCCTACTACGAGTCCTCTGGGAGTTCGTTTCGATTTTGTACAGGCTTCTACTGCCAATGGTGGGTGAAACTTTGCAGGACTGATGACCTATGCTCCATGGGCATGAACAACAGCAAGTACAGGAGATGCATCGTATCAGTTAGCGTTTAACTCTACAGCAGCCAATGGAGGTGGTATACCATATCTCTCTCTACGTAAGGGTATAGATAGTACATGGAACTCTTGGTATACGATGCTTCACTCGGGTAATTTCAATACGTATGCTCCTACTCTCACAGGATGATGAGCCTCTGGTACATGGGGAATAGGTATATCAGGAAACGCAGCCACAGCGACTACTGCTACGACAGCGACGAATGTGACAGCTCTTGCTGGTACATGGGATGGGACGAACTACTTCAGGTCTAATAAATGAGCAGCATCTACTGTAGGGGCTAACAGTACCTATGGCCTTGAAGCATACTCAAGTGACGGTGGAGCTGCTGGTATGTCGTTCCACCGAGGAGGTGTTTATGCAGTGAATATGGGACTTGATCCTGATAATGTTCTGCGTATAGGTGGATGGTCCGCCCCTGCGAATCGATGGCAACTCGACATGAGTGGTAATAACACAATAGCAGGCCAGATGACCGCCGCTAATGTCTTGACTACACCTGTAATATGAAATGGACTCTGTCTCTGGCAAGACTGTACGAACTATAAGATCAGTATGGGTGCTGGTGCAGATTATTATTACTGACCCGTCACAGACTACTCTATCAAGTCGACGATGAGCAATACTGCTGGAAGATGATGGACATGGGGTACTCCAGGAGCGGTACCTGTAGCTGCCCTCAATACTGCTGGTACTATGCAGATCGCAGGTACTATGTCTATCGGTGGTGCCACCCAAGGAGGAACCTTGAATGTAAATGGTGGACGAACGTATCTCACTGCAGGGGGTGAACAGTATGGACTCGGTGTAAAATACCTTATAGGTTGAGGTACTGTCTACTTCGGTGCTTCGAATAGTACGGCGACTCCAGATGCTCTCGTCAGCAATAACGCTGGAAGTGAGATCATCCGATTTGCAAATAGTGGAAATGTCGGTATCGGCGCAACAGTGCCAAATAGAAAACTCGATATAGGAGTAGGTGGCTGATGAGATGGACTCACCTTCGGACAAGATACTGATGATAGCGCTACTATTCAATTTTACCTCAATGGTCAGTGGTCAAACCGTACTACCTATGCAGGATGATGTTGTAATCTTCTCAAAATCCAACCAGATATAGGAAAGACACAGATCGGCTCCTCTACCAATGCTCAAGGACTCGATGTCTATGGTACTACCTATATCAGAAATGGTGGAGGATATGGTAGTCTCTATGCTGGTGCCTACTACTATGCCTCAGATAAGAGCTGGAAGCAGGATATCGCTCCTCTCGATAGCGCTCTCGAGAAAGTCCTCGGACTTCAGGGAGTATCGTTTAAGTGGAAGGATACGGGTCGATCGGATATAGGGTTCATCGCGCAGGATGTGGAGAAGGTCGTCCCAGAGATCGTCGCGACTGATAAGGACGGGAAGAAGTCTCTCGAGTATGGAAATATCTCAGCGCTCACCGTCGAAGCGATCAAGGAACAACAGAAGATCATCGAAGCGCAGAAACTCCAGATCGACTCACTCGAGAAAAGACTTGAGAAGATCGAGGCAGCACTACAAAAATAAATTTGAAAATCTACAGAGATACGTATACTATTTCTACTAATCCATATATTTATATGCCTACAATCTATAAATGAGAAATATTTTTTTCTCCCACTGAAATCGAAGAGAGATTCGCTGTCACTCTTGAAAAAGAGATGAAGTTATTTGATGTAGAGTATGCGAGACGCAAAGATGCACTGAAAAAAAATGATACACTTATTTCAGTATAATTATGTTTACCATAAATATACATGAATCCGCAGAGCCTACTCTCGATGCCTACATATCTCGATATGTTTTTCGATACTGGGCTCTATGCAGAGCCGATAATCAGATCTCGATATGAGCAAATGGCAAAAGAACTCCATGATACTATCTATGCAAGTATGCTAGATAAGCTTTCCCAAGAAGTACTACCTTATTCGCCACTCCTAGATGAACGACGAAATACAGTAATCCATGTACAAAGCCGAAGAATTAGTATAGATTATAGTGAAGATAGTGTAATGCTGACCCGTTATATACATCAAATAGAAATCCAATACCAAAGATAGAGTCACTCGAGAAGAGACTCGAGAAGAGACTCGAGAAGATCGAAGCTCGACTCGCGAAGTAGATGATGTGGGCTTGATTTTGTACTAGAGGTGGATATACTAGCTGTATCTATAATTTATCATACTATGCCAATACTATATAAGTGACAGGAATGTTATACCATCACAGAATCCATCGCTCACGCTAAGCTCGAAAATCGTGAACGAGCCAAAAAAATTCCAGAACTTCTTCGTCAAAAAGAACTCGAATATGTATAGTAGTGTTATCGCATCTCGAGTGCGGCAGAAGATCACTCGATATGGAGACCTCTACTTAGAGTGATTCATATCGAGGTTTTCTGATACTGGACTCGGATATGCTGAGACTATTATATGTAATCAGTATCTCGAATCATCAGACCTACTCGTCGAGTCTATATATCGTACTATAGAGAAGGCCACAGCCCAAGAACTACTCCCATATTCTCCACTTCCCAATGGTATAAGAGAGACAAGTATCCGCCTCGGTGCTCGTAGGTTATTCATCCAGTATGAAGAAGATCAAGAAAATATCATCAGATATATCACTGATATCGAAATTTTGAGAAAATAGGTCCATCACATTTTCTGTAGTCTTCAGGTATAAGGAAAAATAGAGTGTACTCGAATTCTAATATAAGTCTATAAAATCTATGTCTATGAAAAAATATTTTACATCAAAACTAAGAATCGTAGTACTTTCACTTCTCCTCTGTAGCTCTATAGGAGTTCTCTATGCAGCATGGAGTGATTGATATAGGGTCGATTTATCGCAGAACGTAGAGATCCAATACAATAGTGCTGTGTGACCAAAAAGTTGCGTCCAAAATGCATGAGGAGTTGCTCCTATATTCGTTCCTACTATGACCACCGCTGAGTGGACAAGCTTCGTAAACTATAAACCACCTGGTATAAATATAGCTGGTAGCCCTTGAGCTTATTGTACGTGTGAGGTTATAGCTAGATATGCTTGTGGTATGTTTAGCAATAATTGGTGTACCTGACCATGACAAGTCGGTGTATATGCCTTTGCATTTATAGGTTATAGCACGGCTGATTGTCCTGATGGTGTGGGTGAGTATTACCAAGTTTGGTGTACAGAGCAATGAACCGAAGTATGTAATTGGAATGGAAGTCCAGGCACATTCTGTGCTCTAGAGAGCTGAGCTTATTGCGGGCAAATATTTTCTTGGTAGTACTTATGCTGTCAAAAAAACTCCAGAAATTCTGGAGTTTTTTTGATTTATATTCGCTTTCTATCCGCCAAGCTGTTTATATTTCTCTTCTATCTTCGCGAGCTCTGTCTCTGCGAGATGGAGCTTATCCATTTCTAGACGGACGACTTTTTCTGGAGCATTGGAGACGAAGGCGTTATTTTTGAGTTTTTCCTGGAGACTACGGATATAGTTTTTTTTCTCATTTATGACTTCCATGAGGCGAGATTGTTCTTCTTCGAGCTTCTCCTCATCGATCGCAGCATCTACGTAGATATCTATACTACTCGTCACACCATAGGCGTAGCCAGGAAGTCTCTGATTTTTTTCTCAGAGAGTGACCTTCGATGCTCGAGTGAGTCCTGCGATGAGACTCATGTTCTCTTCGAGTGAGTCGCGGTAGATAGGTGGGCTGATGAGGACGACATCACGGAGTTCTCCGGGTTTGATCCCTGATTCGGCTCGGATATTTCGTATCATGCGGACGATCTCGAATACTCGTGTCATCTCTACTTCAGATGATCCCTCTTCTCGGAGACTCGTCACCGGCCACTCACTCGTGATGAGGATCTTCCCGTCAGTGATGATGCCATAGAGCATCTCAGTGATATGAGGCGCGTATGGATGGAGGAGGGTCACGATATCGAGTATAGCGAGACTCATGACGTCACGTCCGAGGACACTGTGGTCCTTCTCGATCTTATATGCCTCTATGGCGAAGTCAGCGAACTCATCTCGGATAAATGAGAGGAGCTCCATGCCACTCGATGAGAAGCTATAGTCTTCCATACCGGCAGTCGTCTTCTCGATCGTACTCGCGAGACGAGAGACTATCCACCGCTCGTAGGGAAGGAGTGCATCTTTTTTCTCTATGATCCTTTTTTCGATCGTCTGTCTGTCTTCGCTGACATCCCCGATATTCATAGACACAAATCGTACGATATTCCAGAGTTTATTGAGAAAAAGTCCATATTCCTCTACACTTTTTGTGGAAAAATTGAGATTATTTCCTGGAGTATTTCCGAGGATGAGAGAGAGCCTGAGAGCATCAGTCGAGTACGTCTCGATCACTGAGAGTGGATCGATGACATTTCACCAGCTCTTGCTCATCTTCCGTCCATTCTCATCGAGGACGAGTCCATGGAGATAGATAGTCTTGAACGGTGTCTGATCTGTATATTCGTATCCCATCATAAGCATACGTATCACCCAGAAAAAGAGGATATCATGACCAGTCTCGAGCACATCTGCAGGGTAGTATTTCTGGAAAAACTCTCCTGAATCCTCTATCGTCCAGTCGAGTACAGAGAATGGCCAGAGTCAGCTAGAGAACCAGGTATCGAGGACATCATCATCTCGTTTTGTATTCGCGAGCTTCAAGAGTTCCTGTCATTCCTGCGTATGCAGGAATCCAGCGAGAGAAGATTCTTTATTTTTATCTGGATTCCGGGACAAGCCCGGAATGACAGGAACGCTGATACCATATTTCTCACATTGTTTTTTTATGATATCTGTAGGATCTCGCGTCACCCCGAGGAGCTCACTAGTATTGATATCGTAGTATGCTGGTATCTGATGTCCCCACCAGAGCTGACGAGAGATACACCAGTCACGGAGATTGTATATCCAGTCTTCGAATGTCTTCTCGAAGCGGGATGGGATGATCTCGAATTCATTATTCTTATAACCTGTTATCACTTTTTCTGCCATGACACTCGCACGGACGAACCACTGTGTCGAGACGACTGACTCGATACGACAGCCACCTCGACTACAAAATCCTACCTTATGCGTATACGGCTCTACTCGAACGAGATTTCCTTTGGCCCTCAGAAGCTCTACGATATTTTCTCTTGCTTCTTTTTCAGCCTTGAGTCCTTCGAATATACCGGCTTCTTTCGTCATATATCCATTTTTTCCGATCACCTGATAGTCGACTCGGAGTCCATGTCGTTTTCCGAATTCGAAATCACTCGGATCGTGAGCTGGAGTCACCTTGACTGCTCATGTACCGAAGTCCGTATCGACCATATCATCAGCGATGATCGGTATTTCCTTATTTACTATGGGGAGTATTACTGATTTTCCTATGAGTTTTTTATAGCGCTTATCTTTCGGATGTACTGCGATCGCCTGGTCTCCGAGAAGAGTCTCAGGACGAGATGTCGCTACCATGATCTCCTTATCGCTTCCAGAGACAAAGTAGTTCACATAGTACATTTTCTCTTCTATTTCTCTATGCTCTACCTCTATATCAGAGATCACAGATTCGAGTATAGGAGAGTAGTTTACCATATACTCACCACGATAAATGAGTCATTTTTTATAGAGATCGACGAATATATTTTCTACCAGATGATTGGATTTCTCATCGAAAGTATACCGCTCATGTTCCCATGAGACAGAAGCTCACATTTTCTGTACTTGATTTTGTATATTTCATCCATATTCGTCTACCCACTCGTGACAGGATTCGAGAAATTTTTCTCGTCCGAGATCTTTTCTCTTGATTCACTGTTTTCCGAGACGCTCTTCTACCTTGGCTTGTGTTGATATTCCAGCATGATCTGTTCCTGGTACCCAGAGTGTCGCATCTCATTTCATACGATGGTAGCGCGTCATGATATCCTCGAGCGTGAGTGTGAGAGCGTGCCCGATATGGAGATTCCCAGTGACGTTCGGTGGAGGGATTGGTATATAGAAAGTATTTCCAGTCTTTGATGCTTTCGGAGAAAAGCTATCATGCTCTTTCCAGAGTGCTTGTATTTTTTTTTCTCCTGATTTTGGATCATACTGTTTTGGAAAGTCTGGCATATGAGTGTAGATAAGAGATTATAGAATCTAGATGAAGACTTGGTGAAGAGCGCGCGATCTATCCTAAGAAAAAATCCTCTCCAAAATAGAGAGGACAGTTATCACTCTCTTATAAGACTAGCGTACCACAGATAGAGAGGGGAATAGATTCATAAGTGAATTATATAGATATTTCTTATTTTACCAAATTTTTTATCGAAATGCGCGAGTGCCTACTACGATAAAGGTCTTCAAAAGAATAAGTATATCTAGTATGAGAGAATAGTGTTCTATATAGTACGTATCATATCCGACTTCATCTTCGAACGAGTTCTTCTCTCTTCAGTATACCTGAGCCATACCAGTGATACCCGGCTTGATCGTGAGAAGCTGGTAGTGACGCTCTTCATAGAGGCTGACTTCTCGAGGCTGGTGAGGACGCGGACCTATGAGAGACATATTTCCGATAAGGACATTATAGAGCTGAGGGAGCTCATCGAGAGAAAATTTTTCTATGACTCTTCCGACTTTGGTTTTTCGAGGATCATCTTTGATCTTATAGAGCGGTCATTTTCTGGTATCTTGTTTTTTCTTCAGTTTTTCTTCATATTTGAGAGCATCATCTGCTTGAGCTTCTATTCCATAGCTTTCTTTTACGCAGTATTTCCACTGCATATAGCGAAATTTATAGAGAAAAAATTCTTTTCCAGAAAGCCCGATTCGACGATTTTTATAGATGATAGGACCACTAGGATCCTCTATTTTTATGAGGATACCGATGATGAGAATACAGGGAGCAAGGACTATGAGTCAGAGAAGTGCAGAAAAAATATCCAAAAATCTCTTTACTATCCTCTCCCATGCTGAGATAGAGAGTGCAGAGCTTTCGACCACGGGGATACCACCTATAAAACTATCTTTTCGAGAAAAATCATATACCTGTGGGAGTATCTTAGGATAGGCAAAACGTACTCCATATATAGAGCAAAGTGATATGAGTTCTTGTTTATCTATTTCTTGTATTTTTTCATCAAGAAGAAGGATCTTATCTATTTTTTTCTCTCTAATGAGAGTATAGACTTCTTCGATATTTTCGATACTTTTATATATATACGTAGCATCTGGATCCTGATCTATATGATACTGCGTATTTCCTATTTCTGTGAGTATGAGGATATTTTTTTTCTCGAGATATCACTCTCTATAGAGGAGTCGCATGAGCATCTTTATCATGATTCTCAGAGAAAGCGAAAATACTGTAGAGAGTATCCATACATATATGATAATAAGTCGAGGGATTTCTTGCTTAAAAAGGAATCAAGTAGAGAGGTAGATAAACCCAATATAGAGAAGAAACCAGAGACTACTACGAAGGATCACCTCTCTAACTTCCTCGAATACAGTCTTCGAAAGGTTATACCTATATAGTCCTCATGTCGAGAAGATAATCCACCAAAATAATGCCCCTGATATGACAAATGGCAGGAACTGATCTGCTGCTATAAATGGTATACGGAGCTGAATAAACGGTATACCATCAGTAATACTTCGCAGAAAATAAGCGAAGAAAAATATAAAAATAATTCCCGTGATTTCAAGTATCGGAGTAATGACAGACTCTATGACTTCATGACGCTTCATATAAAATGTTTGAAAAAACAAGAATTTCCCCTACAATAGATACAACTTTTTTCTATGATTCCTCTACATTTCATTTCTCTTACGATTCTTTCGCTTATTCTTATAGCTTTTATTGTCTATGTGAGTATATATATCCTTTTATCTGGACGTGTCAAGGCTCTCGAAAAAGAGCTTCTCTCACTTTTTATCAAAAAAACATCGAAAATCCCTGCTCTTATAGAAGTGATGCGACCGTATGTCGCTAAGAAAGAATCCTTTGACTCTATCATCCGAGTCCATACCGAAGTGATGATACAGGAATTCCAGTCTGTGTATGATATTCTTACGCACAATGCTCGTATACAAAATGATTTTCTTTTTCTTATGCAGCTTTCTGTGCACATACCCTCACTCCAAAAGGATGAATATTTTCTCTATATACGTGACTTTATCATAGACTACGAGAAGCGTATGAAATGAGACTTTACTCGTATACAGAGCGCTATAGAAAAATGGAATTGATTTATCAAGATAAAAAATATGACACTTGTCTGATACCTCCTTCCTGGGAGTCTGAAGCAAGAATTGAAATAGTATAATCGAAGACTTATCCTGCTAGCTACTCTGTCTTCCTGCAATAATATATACACATAGTCCTAAGATGATGAGAGGAATAGTATAGATCATGCCCAGAGTCAGCCATGAAGTACCTAAAATATACCCTATGTGCGAGTCAGGAAGACGGAAAAACTCAGCTCATATACGTAATATGCCATATCCTAAGAGAAAAAGTCCTGAGGCTTTTCCAGGAGTTCTTCCCACTCTCTTTTCGTATACTCTATAGAAGAGCATAATGGTCAGGAGGACTATGCCTTCGAGAAATGCCTGAAATAAAGGGCTCGGAAAGTGAGGGATTCATCCTATCATCATAGGAAATATACCACTGTATGGGCTGTATCCGGGGAGTTCACTATTTATATAGTTGCCGATACGACCGAGTCCGAGGGCTATAGGCAGTATAGATACGAGAGGATCAGAGAGGTCAAAAAGAGTGTACTTTTTCTGATACGAAAAAAGTATAAGTGAAAAAATAACTCCGAGAGCTCCTCCATGAAAACTCATCCCTCACTTCCAGACAGCCAGTATATCTATAGGATGTGATATAAAATAGGGAAGGTCATAGAGTATCACATAGCCGAGCCTCCCTCAGAGAACAACTCCTAGAAATACATAGATAAGAAGCCTATCGATATCGTTTCCCCTGAGATACCCATATTTTTTGATGAAAATATAACATATACTAAAGCCGAGAGCATACATGAGTCAGTACCACGTAGGGCTTATCTGGATGCCGAAGAGAGACCATTCGAATATATGCATCTGTGCAAAAAAATTATACAATAAAATAGATTTTCTCTTATGGAAGAGTTTTTGTCGTGATTTAGGTGTGTTTTTCGATACAATCAGACACAAGTATCTCTATTATCCTATCGATTTTTTATGAATCGTAAAATTTTCTTTGCGATCATCCTGTTTTGTATATTTTGACTGTTCACTTTTGAGGCCCTTTGAGTAGGGAAGTATTTCCGTATTCGAGGATATTTTGTGCCTGATGATAACTGGACTCTCGGACATCCAGGAAAAGTATCTTTTGATATCGGGACGACCAATAGTGGATTTGCTCCTGGTATTGATCCTGATGGATATCTCTCTGGCTCTCTCTGGCTCGGTAATGTATGATGGACGACATTTAATCATGCTGATGTCTCTGTAGAAAGACCTCGAGTTCTCTGTGATGATAATGTATTTCGCAATGCGAACTATATATGCCCACTGACAGGATTTGCCTGGAGTGAAAATGCTGGTTGGGTCTCTCTTTCCGGTGCATTTATCGATGGAGGATCAGGAGTCTACTATAGTCCAGCGAGTGGACTCATAGAGGGATTTGGTCATAGTAGAGCACTCTGATGGATACCATTCTACGCTCAGGCAGGGACACCAGTAGATACTGGCTCTACTTCCCAGACAGGGGTCACGCTTGATGGTATCGGGCTCAATTTTATCGGAAAAATTGCTGTGATCGGGAATATAGCAGGTACACGTATCTATAATCTTCCCAATCAACAGGTGGGATATATATTTAGCTCTATCAATCACGCTGAAATTCTCAATACGATACGTAAAAATATCGCACTGATATCGAGAAATGTAGCCTCTGTAGATCTCGTCGATTCATTTTCTACGAAATTCGACTTCATGATCCAAAATGGGTCTGACTATGATACGAGTACTCCATGATGGACATGGCCTGCAGCGAAACGAAGTATCATCATCACTGGTGCTGATATCATCCTCGATCAGGCACAGATCGGTATCGATACGAGTGCAGAGCGAGCACTGATAGCGCTCAAGGATGTGAATGGAAATGGGGGAAATATCATCATTACACAAAATGTAGAACGTATATACTGATTTCTCTATGCTGAGGGAGTCATATACTCTGGAGAAAAATCAGCAGGAGTGATAGTGCCATATGTGGGATCATGAGTGTGGAACATCCCAGCGAGTCAGCTCTATATACGATGAGCGCTGATCTCAAAAAATACTATCTGATGAGCTCTCCAGTCACCATCAGTATGTCCTGTAGTCATCAACGAGTGTACTCCTGCAGAAGCGCAAATATACGATTTTAACTATTTCCGAGCCTATGATCCCAATGATCCTTCTCAGCGACATGTACCATATAGTGATCCGAGATTCAATGTAGCTTCAATGGTAATAGACTACAATCAGTGACTCACTTCTAATCCTCCGCCAGGCATACTCTCTGTACTCCAATAACTTTTTTCTTATGCGATCACGATTTCTCACCCTTCTTCTCGTTTCTCTCTTTTCATTTTCTCTAGAAATAGAGTCACTCTGAGCTCTCACATATCCTACGAGTACTCCAGTAGGGGAGACGACATGAGGAACGTATAGGACATATTTTGATAATCTTTTTTTCTGGTGAGCTCCATGATGCCCCGTGGGTGATGTCATCCGAGGATTTACTTCTACAGGTGTCCCTGATTGTATCAGTCCTGTAAGTTCAGGGTTATTTCTCTCTGGACAGACACTCTGAGATACGATCTATTTCGATGGGACAGATTGGATACGCAATAATAATATTTTTAATGCAGGAGGAAATATCGGTATCGGGACCCAGACTCCATGAGCAAAACTCGAGATCAATGGTCAGATAAAGATCACTGGAGGAGGATTTGCTTCTGGGCGTATCCTGACATCAGATAATAATTGACTTGCCTATTGGTCTAACGTCGCACCAAATGTCACTGCATCGGGTATCATATGAGGTACACAGAACTATGTACCTCGCTATGGACTCGGATGATCAGGACTCGTTCTTTCTCAGATATACGATGATGGAACCAATATAGGTATCGGTACAGCGACTCCCAGCACGAGCGTGAAACTCGACGTGATATGAGATATCCTCGTCAATAGTCTCAGGCTCGGTCGTGGAGGAGGAAATATCATTTCGAATACAGTATTCTGATGGAACGCACTGAATGTCAATGTGACAGGCACTACGAATGTCGCTATAGGATATGGTGCATATTCGAGTCTGACCCTCTGAGATGGAAATATCGGTATCGGTAATCTCGCAGGGTCTACGCAGACATCAGGATCCAATAATCTTTTTATCGGAAACAATACACAGCCAAATATCTCTACGACAGCATCGAATCAGCTCAATATCGGAAACTGGATCTATGGAAATAGTGGAAGTATCGGTATCGGAGTACTCAATCCAGCAGCAAAACTCGATATCAATGGAACACTAAAAATCTGATGATGATCACCAGGTTTGGGAAAGTTTCTCACCTCTGACGCTACTGGTATAGCAAGCTGGACATGACTCATCACTGCTACATCACTCAATATCACTGGACAAGCTCTCGGAACGACTCTCTACTATAATGGCACATCATGGATAGCTTCTACAAATATCTATAATACCTGATGAGCTGTCGGTATCGGTACGGCCACTCCATGAGCAAAGCTCGAAATCAATGGGCAAATCAAAATAACGGGGTGATCTCCATGAATAGGAAAAGTCCTCGTCTCTGATGCGAGTGGTCTCGCGAACTGGCAATCAGGAGTACCAGCATCGACAGTAGACGCTACCAATATCACTGGCTGAGTGCCCAATTATATCACAAAATTCTGAAGTGGAGGAGTCGGTATATTCCAGTCACTTTTCTATGAAACAGGCTGACTTATCGGACTCGGAAATACGAATCCAGGTGTCGAGCTCGATATCACAGGTCAAGTGCGTATACGTGGTGGATCACCTGGAGCATGACGAGTACTCACATCAGATGCTACTGGTATCGCGAGCTGGGTCAATCCCTCAGTTGCTACGAGTGTCTATGCTACAGGAGTCCTAGCGATGAGCTCAAGTGGATGATATATCACCAAATTTATGCCTTCTGGAAGTGGTATCACAAGTTCTAACATGTTCGAAAGTGGTACTAATATCGGTATAAATAATATAAATCCAGGATACACTCTCGATGTCAGTGGAACAGGGAACTTCATATGACTTCGTCTTCCTACAGGATCTGCAGCTGGACGTATCCTCACTTCTGACTCTACTGGAAATGCGCTCTGGTCAGGAGGATTTTCTGGTAGTACTACATCGAGTGGTATCACATGAGGTACGCAGAACTATATCACAAAATTTGGTACTGGAGGAAATGGTATTTATGTTTCTCAGGTATATGATTCCTGAACAGGTGTCGGTATAGCTACGACATCTCCATCGACAGCTCTCGACGTCAATGGCCAGATACGACTGCGTACTGGAGCTGGAAATGGACTCTATCTCATCTCGGATACTAACTGAGTATGAAGCTGGACATGAGCTGTCACTGCTACATCACTCAATATAGTATGAGCCGCTCTCGGAACGACTCTCTACTATAATGGCACATCATGGGTAGCTTCTACAATCATCTATAATACCTGATGAGCTGTCGGTATCGGTACGGCTACTCCGTTAGCAAAACTCGATGTCAATGGATCTGGTCGTATCGTCTGAGATCTCACCGTCCAGTGAAGACTCATTACAGATACCATAGTCAATCGTACGGTAAATAATGTCTCTATATCAGGATCTCTCCTTCCTGATGCATGAGCACCTACGATCTATCGTGATATCTGATCAGTAGCACTCCCATGGACCAATCTCTATCTCAGTAATCAAATCAGAATAGCATGATGATCTCCATGACTCGGTAAGATCCTCATGAGTGATGCTGTCGGTCTCGCTACATGGACTACCTATGCATCAGGAGCTACAGCTACTGGTATCACTGGATGATCGAGTGGATATCTCTCAGTATTCTGAGCTTGATGAAATGGTCTCTACGCATCTCTCCTCTTCCAGACAGGATCAAGAATAGGTATCGGTAACTCGAATCCAGGTTATACCCTTGATGTCACTGGTACAGGATCATTCGATGGATTTCAGCTTCCTACAGGAGCATGAGCAGGAAGAGTGCTCACGAGTGATGCAAGTGGAAATGCATCATGGTCTTCATCTATATCTTGATCTACAGCTACTGGTATCACTGGATGAGTGGCCAATTATGTAACAAAATTTGGTACTGGATGAAATGGTATTTACCCATCTCAGATATTCGATAACTGAGTGAATATAGGGGTATGAACATGATCGAATCTTAGTACAAAATTTGTTATTGATTCTGGTATTGCGAATGATTCAGGACTTCAGTTTAGTCGACTTACAAGCGCCTCTCCAGTGACCTCTAACGGTATCATCACTATAGGGGTGAACGGTTCTGGAAAAGTCGTCGGCATCAGCCCGGTCAGCAATATCGCTGTATATACATGAGTACTTCGGACGACAGCACTTACTCCAAATCCAAATCTCAATAATTTTGAAGTTACGTATGACTTTAATAGATATTTTGGAATTCCAGGTAAACAATCATTTGTCGTCAGTAAAGGTGATGGACCTTCTTATAATGGTCCATATTTCAAAGAGAATGGTACAGATGCTCTCTGTTCTATAACAGGTACATATGGATCCCCATGAGTATATGACTGTGCTGATCCTGATCCAGCTACAGGCATCTCAGCCAGTCCAGCAAATTCTTTTACTATGAGTGCCAAGTGAGATACTTTTGGTTACCAGCTTGCTCTCGGTGCACGAGGTGATGCCCCGCTCTTTGCCCGAAGTGGAAGATTTAATGGCTCACAAACATGAGGACTCTATACCAATGACTCCCCCTATCAGACTCCTGCTCCATGGCAACGAGTAATATCTGTTCCAGCAAATCACCCAGAATACCTCTATATCAATACTGGGCTCAATTCCCAGCTTCAAGCTATAACTGGATGAGGAAATGTGGCTATTGGTACTACGACTCCAACGAGTCGATTCGAAGTATGGACATGAGCGAGTACAGAATCACTTCTTCACTTCCGTGGAACTAATAATGTCTGACTTGGACTCGCAGCTCTCAATAGCTCTGTCTCTGGTCAGAGTAATACTGCTGTTGGAGCTAATTCTCTCGATGTCATCTCAAGTGGATGAGGAAATGTGGGTATCGGATTTCGTGCATGAGCCAATATCACTACAGGATCAAATAATATCATGATCTGATCATGAACATCAGCCAATAGTGCTACAGCATCCAATCAGCTCAATATCGGAAACTGGGTCTATGGAACCGGAGGATATATCGCTATCGGTACGGCGACTCCGACGAGCAGATTCGAAGTGTGGGATGCTCCCACGATTTCTCTTCTGCATTTCCGAGGATCCAATAATACTGCCTTCTGATCAGGAGCTGTACGTACTGCACTTTCTGGAAATGCAAACTCAGGATTCTGAGCGGAAAGCCTCTTTAGCTTAACTTCATGATATTCCAATAGTGCTTTTGGGTATAGAGCAATGCGTATTACTGCGGCAGGATTCAATAATACTGCTATCGGACAAGAAGCACTCTATAATAATGGTGGATGAAGCTGGAATAGCTCGGTCTGATATCAGGCTCTCTACTCGAACTCGAGTGGTACAGGAAATATCGCTATGGGACCACAAGCTCTCTATAATCTCTCTACAGGAAATCAGAATATCGCTATCGGATACCAAGCACTACGTGCTGTAGGAGGAAGTGCAGTCAATAACAATATCGGTATCGGATATAATGCACTCTATGCGACTACAGCATCGAATCTCGTCGCGATAGGATTCTGAGCGCTCAACTCAAACACCAGTGGTACACAGAATACAGCTATCTGATACAGTACTCTGGATGCCGTGACGACGACAGGAAACAATACTGCCATCTGATATAGTGCCCTCTGATCAACGACATGATGAGCCAATACGGCTCTCGGTACCAATGCATGATCAAATCTCACAACAGGATCAGGAAATATTATCATCGGTAGTGATATACAGTCAGTATCTAATACAGCAAATAATCAGCTAAACATCGGAAACTGGATATATGGATCTGGAGGAGATATCGGTATCTGAGCGAGTTCACCGACAGCAAAACTGGATGTTGCTGGTACATTTAAACTCGGAACTGCTGGTACTGTGACGACAGCAGCAGGTACATGTACTATAGGCTCTACAGCTATCACCACGACAGCGACAGCGTATACATGTACAGGTGTCCCTGCGAGTACATCTGTAGCCGTGAACTGTAGTGCAGCCGCAGCATTCACTACAGCAGGTACGACGAGTCTCTACTGTCGAGCGAATGGAAGTGCGAACTCAGTAACTTGTAATACTACAGTAGCCAACTCAGTCGCGACGACATATAAGTGTATGTGGATGCAATAAGAGATATATAAGAAAAAAGATAGGTATTATCTATCTTTTTTTCTGCGAGCAAATTTTTCTCTGATGCGTCTGGCTTCTACGACCCCCAGTTTCTCTTCCAGGACGATATTCATCTCGCCACTCGCATCGAAGAGTGACATATCGAGAGAGAGTCCTCGTTCCTTTTTGTACCTATAGTCTTCGTAGTCACCATAGGATATAGTGAGGTCACCGTCTTCTATGATCCAGAGTTTCTCTGCGAGCTTATTCACGAAGTATCTATCATGGGAGATAAAAAGGATGGAGCCTGCATAGGATCTCAGAGATTTTTCGAGAGCTTCGCGAGTATCGTAGTCGAGATGATTGGTCGGCTCATCGAGTATGAGAAGGTGATAGGGTTTCTGGCCCAAGAGTGCGAAAAGGAGACGAGAACGCTCTCCTCATGAGAGTCCTGATATCTTCCTGACGCCATCATGATACTCGAAGCCATAGCTTTTTAGTATGCCTCATATCCGTTCTTTTGAGTATGAGAGTCCATGAGAGATAAAAGTCTCTTCTATAGTAGCTGTGAGATCTAGAGACTCGTGCATCTGTGAGTAATATCCTATAGAAAGAGTCTTTGCTACAGAGAGATATCACTCGAGGACTTTGATTTTTTGGGATGACTCTTCTCATCCTGATACCCCATCTTCATGCCTCATACCGAGTATCGTCTTGAGGAACGTACTTTTTCCTACACCGTTTTCTCCTATGATACCGATACGTTCCCCGGATGTCAGAGTAGCATCTCGTATATAAAAAAGAGGACTCTCTCTTCAGATAAATGCATCTTCTATTTTTATAAGTGTTTCTGGAGCTTTTTCTTTTGGTATTTCGAAAAGAAATCTTACTTCACTCGGTGTTATTGGTTTTTCGATGATTTCGACTCGTTCGAGCATTTTTTCTCGGCTTTTTGCGAATCATGAACGTGATCATGCACGAAATCTATTTATAAGATCTTTTTCTCATTCGATCATTGTTTCTTGCGCGTTATAGAGCTTTAGATCTCGATCTTTCTTTTCTTTTTTTTCTTCCACAGAATGTGAGTAGTCTCAGACGTATATTTCTATACCGTGAGGTCAGGTAATTTCTATGATTTTTGTGACTGTCTGATCGAGAAATTCTCTGTCATGAGAAACAATCATATACCCTCATTTCCATGTTTCTTGGAGATATTTTTCGAGCCACTCTACACTCGAGAGATCGATAAAATTGGTTGGCTCATCGAGGAGAAGAAAGTCAGGCTTAGAAAGGAGAGTCTTACTGAGTGCTATCTTGGTCCGTTCTCCACCTGAGACGGCTTCGAGAGTACGATCGAGCAGGTGGAATATCCCTATTCCTCGAGCCACTCTTTCGATCTCGTTATCATAGGTATATCCTCATATAAGCTTATATGTTTCGATCGCTTCTGTATAGTTTTCATACTCTCCTGTTTCTTCGAGACGCTTTTCTTCTTCATTGATTTTTTTTTCGAGAGCACGTATCTCTGCGAAGGCATCACGAAGCTCATCTCGTACGAGTTTCGTCTCGTCCATGAAGTGTATCTGTTCGAGATAACCGAGAGTCATAGCACCTACGTTATCTATATTTCCTATATACTCAGTGATGCTTCCTGATACTATTTTGAGAAATGTAGATTTTCCTACTCCATTTGGTCCGACTACAGCTATATGATCATTGGCATTTATGATAGTATGGATATTTGCGAGTATTGTCTCTCCGTCTATTTCGTAGTGGTCGATGTTTATATTGAGGTGGTCCATAGGAGAGCATTGTAGAGAGAAAATAAAAAAAGTGAAAATTTTTTTGACTTTCACCCCTGATTTCATAATATACACCCGTTCTAGGCATATTCCCCGATAGCTCAGCGGTAGAGCAACCGGCTGTTAACCGGTAGGTCGTAGGTTCGAATCCCACTCGGGGAGCCATTTTCTAGAATTTTATAAAAGTAGATCGTTTTGATCTACTTTTTATTTGTATGTAGTGATTATAGTTTCAAATACTTTCAGCGAGACATTTTCGACGATTCATTCGAGTCTTTCAAAGTCTGTATTTCATTTTGTCATAACGCAGAGAAGGTATGGATATTTCTCATAGTAGACTATACCACAGTCATGAAATTGTTGGATATTTTCTTGAGTTTCAGGATCGAGCAGGCTTCTTTCGCCAAATTTATGTGATACGAGGATATCATTAGGGATACTCTTTCTGATACCTCGTTGAAATTCTGAGCTCGCCATAGTTCTCAGGAGATATTCTGACGAGGCCCTTTCGAGATATGAAGCATTATAGAGAATGCGAAAAAATGAAGCATATTCTTTTACGCTTATATACTCATCTATTCACTTCTCCACTTCCTGTATTATCGGTATAGATAAGTCTCGAAAAACGCTAAAAAGATTTTCTTTTGGTATATTTTGAAGAAGGGTTTTATTTGCATTATTATCAGAGTAGAGGAGGGAATACTGTATGAGCGCATCCATCGTATAGCCACTTCCTATAGTTATATTTTTAGCTGGGATGACATTTTGTACGACTCATTCCTCTTTTTTTGCTATGAAAATCTGACTTCATATCTCAGGACGTATCTCGAGCCACTTGAGATAGGCTATGGCTACAGGGAGTTTCATCAGACTTGCTGGAGCAAATGATGTTTCCTCATTGATTCCAAACCAAGGACCATTACGTAGATTTCGAAAATAAACTGAAAGATAAATATCAGGATTTTTCTCTATAATACTTGTTTTTATTTCATTTTTGAGTTTTTTTTCGAAGGGAATATATTTTTGCTGTGATCCTATCGTTTCTATTTCACATTCGAGAAGGGGATTGATAAAGGCATAGTCACTCGCTTGTCTTTTCTGGTTTATCGTATCGTCAGAAATCTCTTCTTTTATATATATAGCTGAAAACCCCCCCATGCTAAATGATAAGAGGACTCCAAAGAAGTAGAGAATTTTTTTGTTACGCACGTCACTTATTGTATTGATAATCCTCTCTTTTTCAATTCGCTCTTCATTTTCTCCTTGAAAAATCTGATATTATCTCTAGAATCTTCTCTATATCATATTTTTTATGCCCAATACTCCATTTTTTATAACAACCCCTATATACTACTCCAATGGTGTACCACATATAGGGCATGCATATTCGTCTATTCTTGCCGATATCATATCTTCCTATAAGCGTTTTTCTGGAAATGAAGTGAAGTTTTGTACTGGAGTCGATGAGAACTCTCAGAAAGTCGTAGAATCAGCAGAGGCGCTCTCTATGACTACTATGGACTATGCTGATATGATGGCACTGAAGCATCAGGCAGTATGGGATGGTATCGGGATACGCTATACTGACTTTATCCGTACGACTGAGCCACGTCATCAGAAATTTGTCCAGGAAGTTCTCCAGAAATCCTATGATAACGGTGATATCTATGAATGAGTCTATGAAGGGATGTACTGTGTCGGATGTGAGGCATTTAAAAAGGAGAGCGACCTCATAGATAAGGATGGTGTACTTGTCTGTCCGGATCATTCTACGAAGCCTCTCGAGCATCTGAAAGAGAAAAACTATTTTTTTCGACTTTCGAAATATCAGGATAGGCTTCTCGAATTTTATCATGATCATCCTGACTTTATCGCTCCGAAAAATCGATTTTCTGAAGTGATCGAATTTGTAAAAGATGGATTAGAAGATTTTTCTGTTTCTCGCGAGACCAATAAATTTGGTATTCCTCTTCCATTCGATCCTACTCAAGTAACTTATGTCTGGTATGATGCCCTCTTTAACTACCTTACCGTCTGTCAGGGAGAAGAAGAAAAGTGGTGGCCTGCAGATCTGCATGTCATCGGAAAGGATATCATCAGATTTCACGCTGTATACTGGCCCGCGATGCTCTGGAGTGCTGGGTATGATGCACCGACTGAGCTTCTCGTGACTGGACACTTCACAGTCGATGGGCAGAAAATGTCGAAAACTCTCGGAAATGTCATCGATCCTGTAGAGTATATAGAAACATACTCTCGAGATATGCTTATCCTCTATCTTTTTACAGCCTTTCCTATCTGAGAAGATGGTGACTTCGACCGTGAGCAAGCAGTCCTCCAGTACAACGCAAAACTCGCGAATAATCTCGGAAATCTTCTCAATAGATCTCTTACTCTTGCTCTCAAGCTCGGGGGGAAAATATGATCCTACGAGGATACTGAAGTATCAGGGAAAAGAGATGAGTATCTCTCGGCGCATATATGGTATATGCAGACATACGATCTGAAAAATGCTCTTGATTCGACATTTGCATTTGCTACCGAACTCAACCAATACATAGATGCTATGAAACCATGGAAAATGGATATAGAAAATCCAGAAGAGCGCATAAAACTCGATCAAATACTCTCTACTGTGATGATAGGACTGGCATATATCGGATATAACCTCGCCCCATTTTTCGAAAATAAGATGAAAGAGCTCCTCGATCGTATAGGAGTAGCGAAGGGATGGGATATACAGAAAGGCTTCTCTGTGAGTGAAAAGTGAGAACCGCTCTATGCTCGTATAGAGGTGAAAATATAGAGTCAGTAAAGTAATACTTTTCCTACTTATGAAAAAAAATATCATCCCACCCAATGCAGAAAAGGTATTCTCTGGAGTCAGAACTCAGATATATCAGTGGGATCAGGAAATGTATGATGGATCTACAGAGAGATTCGAGTGTATGCGTTTTATGGACTGAGCTTTCGCAGTGCCGGTACTTCCTTCAGGAAAGATACTTCTCACTCTTCAGGATCAGCCAGCACGACACTCATTTATCTGACTTCCTGGATGATCTTTCGACTTTCCAGAAGAAGATCCTCTCGATTGTGCCAAGAGGGAACTTCTCGAAGAGACAGGATATGCGAGTGACGACTGGGAACTCTGGCATACCCATGCTGGGACCAATAATACAATTGTCTCTACCTATTTTTATATAGCACATGATGCTTATAGGGTGTGAGAAATCCAGCCAGATCCTGGTGAAAAAATATCTCTTTTAGAGCTTTCTTTCGATGAATTTCTTCTTCTCTCTGAAGACGAGAACTTCACTCACTGGACCCTCCTTCCATATCTCTTCAGAGCACGTATCTATAGAGAAAAATATGATGCTCTCAAAGAAAAACTCCGCATATAAGCGGAGTTTTTCTCTTAGAGTTCGAGGAGTTTCCATCACTCTCCATCTTTCGCTGTCGTGATGATATGATTATCGAATCCAAAGTCGACTCGAGTTCCTACATCGTCCCATGCTCAAGGAAGAAGAACACCATTTTTTATATAGATGTATTTTCCGGTTTTCTCATCCTTTTTTATAAAAAGGAATGTTCGAGGATTGGTAATATCGAAAAAGAGATAATCACTCGAGATATTTCGTCCAGTATAGCCAGTATTTTTGACGATAATATCACTATTTCTATATATGTTCCAGTTACCTTCCGTATATCCAGCATATATTACCGAGCTTCCATCTGCTCAGAGTCGAGGATTCATATATCATTCGAGTCCACATTTATTTCACTTATATCGAGTGAAGAGACAGTACTTACTCTCACCGAGGGGTCTGCCGAAATATGCATAGGTACCATTATCTGAGATAAATATTTCTCTTACCTCTTCGAGCTCTCTCCCGAGAATGTCGTTATTAAATATAAGCTTTTTGATACCATTGTTTTCTATACCACTCATACTATATGTGCCATTTTTTGATTTTCTCACTGTTCATAGTATATAGAGTGTTCACTCCTCTGATACTTCTATGAGATTACCACTCATAGTAGCTATATTTATGGCTCATGTACCTTCTCAGTACCATTTCTGTGTGAGCGTTTTTGATCCTGTATTTATACTCATTATGAGTGTATTGAGCTTTCTATCATAGGAAAAATAAGGAATAGACTCATATGCTGTAGATGTTTTCACACCTCATGAAAGAGTTCTTATATTTCATGAGCCAACGAGCTCTCTGAGAATACTGTTTTTCTCTCCTCATGAGAAAAGTGACAGCGAAGAAAGAATAATGCCTCATACAATACACGCGAGAGCAAAACCTCAGAGAATCCCGATGATCCCATCTATTGTATCGGCGAATCCATTTGGACTATTCCCGTACTCCCTCTGTCCGTAGGCTATGACGAGGAGAAGACAGCCGATCGTGAGAAAAAGCCACCCCCAAGAAAGTCCAGATGCTATGGCTGTATCGTCTATAGCATGTACTTTCGTGAAAAGAGTAGAAAAAAGCAGTATTCACAATCCTATAAAAACGAGTACAGAACATATACGAAATCATCTCCACTGACGCGTGGCAGCAGTATAAAAAGCTATGATAAGAATGGCCAGTATGATATATGTGAGTACACGCATGTCTGTCATGAGGTACGAGAGAAGCCTATCTCCTATATGAGTTCCAGGCCCTATAAGTCCTGTGAATATGCTAATGATTGCCAGAAAGGCTATGTGTGTACGAGAAAGACTCATGATAAATATATTATACAATATACTTTACATGATATAGATTTTCTGTAAAATGCAAGAAAAATTGAGAAAATTATGATAATCTTCGTTATTTGCTCTCTTATGTATAGTAATTAGAGTGCGATCATCGCATGCTCAGTCTCTATAGCAAGTGCACGTGAATTTTTTCCTATTTTAGCAAGTGCACGAGTCTTTTCACCTTTTCATTCTATGAGTGAATGAGATTCGATCACCATAAGAGACTTAGGATCTATACCATATGCTTCGAGAGACTTTGCTCTGAGGTTCATGAGTGCACTTGCGTGAGCTCATGCGATAAATGGAGTACTTGTAGACATAAGATGTATATTTATATATATAGATTACACAGAGAGTATATCACATATATCGTATAGCGTCAAGAATATGAATATATAAGGAGAATATCATAAAATTCTTGGTAACTTCATAAAATTTACAAAATATAAAAAAAGTCTATATATTTTTTGACAAGTATAAATATATGTGATAAAATATTTATGCATTATAATTTTTTAACCAATACAAATATGCATTCTATTTCAAAAAAGCTTCTTACAGGAGCACTCGCCGCAGGTATGATGATCTCTAGTGTATCATCATTTGCCTCGAATATCGGTAGTGGTACAGTCGTCGGTAGTGGTGCCCTTACGACAAATGTCGTATGGAATGATACCTTTCCAGGTACAGCTACAGGTATAGTCAATGGTCTCCAGGTCCGTGCACGTATCCTTCCTATTCTCAATTTTGTCATCACTGGAAGTGGTGTCATCAATCTCGGAAATCTCTCGAGTACTGCTGCCTCTACATGATCAGTCAATATCGAGCTCGGAACTAATGCTGTAAATGGAGCATCTGTCACAGCAAAATCTACCAATGGTGGACTCAAGAATGCGACTAATGCAACAGTATTTGTAAACTCGCTTACTGCTGATGAAGTCGCTGATAGCTATAAGTTCCTCTCTGCGCCAGTCGCAGCTGATGACTCGAGCTATGCCAGCTTCGTACAGGCTGCCGCACTCAATACTGAAGTAAGTGATAATACAACTTCTCATATTCTCTATACTTCGAACAAGCCTCAGATCCTTTCAGGAACTTCTGATGATTTTAGTTTTACTGTCACAGCACAGCCATCTATCGAGACTCCAGCAGGAGACTACTCAGATGTCGTGATTATCACTGTTACTGGGAATTTCTAATATATTATCCAATAAATAAATAAAAAATCTCACCGAAATGGTGAGATTTTTTATGTGTTTTTTTGTGTAATACTTGAAATAATGCAATAATACTTTTACATATATTTCTAACCAATACACATATGAAATCTCTCCGTCCACTTCTCGCGGGTCTCAGCATCATCGCTGTCGCAGCTAATCTCTCTCTTGTATCTGCTTCTCAGATCGGTACTGGTACAGTCGTCGGTAGTGGTGCTCTCACTTCTCCGATCAACTGGAATGATACATTTGTCGGATCAAGTGCCTCTGGTACGATCAATGGTATCGTCGTCACTGCTCGTGTCCTTCCGACTCTCAATATGACTATCTCTGGCTCTGGTACTATCGCCCTGGGAAATCTCTCGAGTGCTACAGCATCGACTGGTTCAGTGAGTATCGAACTCGGAACTAATGCGATCAACGGTGCTTCTGTCACAGCTCGATCTACCAATGCAGGTCTTACTAATAACTCTAGTGGTGCTGTCGTCATCAACTCACTCGCGGTAGACGGATTTGCTGATAGCTATAGATTTGTTTCTCTTGCGAATGCTACTGACTCGACAGCTCCTGGATTTACTCAGTCGGGAACTCTCAATACAGAAGTAAATAGCTCAGTCACGAACTATACCCTCTATACCTCTACTCGTCCACAGCCACTCACAGGTGTCGATGATATCACCTTCTCTGTCTCAGCACAGCCAAATGCACAGACTCCAGCAGGCGATTATCAAGATGTCGTAGTTGTCACAGTCACAGGAAACTTCTAGTTTTCTCATAAATTCTCGGAAAAGTCTTCTCGCTCGAGAAGACTTTTTTTTGCTTTTTTAAGGGTATTGTCTATCATACAGGAAGTATTTTCTATCCTCTATGCCCATGAAACTTTCTCGCATAATTTTTACTATTGCATGTATTCTTCCTGTTGCAGTATTTGCTCTATGAGAGGGATCTCGTATCGATATGGGAGTTTCTCCGATCAAGCATGAGTTTTCTGTCGGTACCGGGAAGACAGCGACTCGTACGATCACATTTTTCAATAATTCTAATACTGCTTATACTATATATCTCACTGCAGAGGACTGCTATGCAGATGATAAAGTATGAACTCCGAAATGTCGTCCTACTTTATCTGCATCTGGCATAGATGCTGCGAGTCTCTCTACATGGGTAAAATTCGAATGAGCAACACGATTTACTGTACCTCCAAGGTGAGAGAAAAAAATAAACTTTTCTGTCGCACCTCCTGCTGATGCTATCCCTGGATGACACTATGGTGCTATATTTCTCAATAATCCTGACGGAGGTGACTCTGATGGAAATACTGTAAAAATGGTCCGTCGTGCTGGTGTACTCCTGCTCGTGAATGTTCCAGGGAGACTCGTCTATGATACGACTCTCTGAGAGATAGAAATCGAGCTCCCTCTTTCGAGTGCTCCAGATAAACAGTCAAGTATTATTGATAATCCTCAATCTCTGAGTACATGGGAAGCATGGCTTCGGCGAATGATGGACCAGCTCGATCCGAGAGTAGAGTCTCCTATACTTCTGGATACTTCCGACTTTTCTGTGAACTTCACTATACCACTATCGAATAGTGGTAATATACACATACTTCCTGTAGGACGTATCGAACTCTACGATGAAGATGGATCTGTTCTTAAAAAAATAGGAAAAGAAGTTATTAAATCACCAGAGTGAGTATTTCTCTGAGAAAGAGTAGTCGACTATCTTCCTATCAATGATGAATGATGAAATGTGCTTCCTGGATCAAACCGTGTATATTCAGTGACATGGAGAGGATTTGCATATGAGACTATCGAAAATGGTAAGTCAGTCATAAAATTCCTCTCTCCATGAGCGTACTATAGTAGTCTTACAGAAGAAAATGCTCGATATCTTTTCCCATGGGAAAAGCTCAAAATATTTATCACTGCCCGAAAGATCCACGCAAAAATCCACCTCGAATATCTCTGAGAAAATAATACTCCCGTACCATTTGATCTCGAGAAGGATATTTATGTGAAATATAACTATATCGATAAAGGACTTAATTTTGGGGCAATTCTCCTTATTCTTCTCGTCATATTTATCGCATGGAGACTACTTCGAAAAAAAGAGGATAGGATCGAGTATCTCGAAGAAGAAGTCGATGAGTTCGAGCATGCGAAAGTCCTTGCTAAAAAAGCACTTATAAAAAAAGTAGAAAAACAGGGAAAACCCCTAGTGACTGACTCGACTACTCTAGAGGCACCACCAGTAGTGAAGAAAAAACCTACAAAAGGAGGATCTAGTGGAGTTAAGCGTACCGTGAAAAAAGATAGTACTGCCTCATAATTTATTTCTATGTTTGTCTGCTCTTCCTGTCATACTACATCACTGAAGTGGGCAGGGAAGTGTCCGAGCTGTGGAGAGTGGAATACCCTAGAAGAGACTCGTGATATAAAAAAGGGGAAATGAAAAATCTCTTCTTCGGGGAAAGTACAAGAAACTCAAAAGCTCTCGCTCCATGACTCTCACCATCTCATCCAGCTCCAGAGTGCGAGCTCCGAGCTCGATGGAGTCCTCGGCTGATGACTGACAGTAGGAAGTCTCGTCCTCCTTTCCTGAGAGCCAGGCATAGGAAAGTCTACTCTCGCCCTCCAGATGAGTGAGTGGTATGCTGTGCATGGGGCGCGAGTGCTCTATATATCATGAGAAGAGCATATGGGACAGATATCAGCTCGAGCTCATAGGCTCTGAGTATCACATGAGAATATTAGTATCATCACGGAGAATAACTTCGATGATATCATCTCGACTATCCGTGCTACAGAGAGTGATATTATCATCATAGACTCACTTTCTGTCCTCTCAAGTGACTCTCTCGATGGTACTTCCGGGAGTATGAACCAGATACGATCTATGACTGAGGTATATATGGAGATCGCAAAGACTACGAAAAAATCAATCCTCCTTATCTGACATGTAACGAAAGATGGATCGATCGGCTGACCGAAATCACTCGAACATCTCGTGGATGTTGTCCTCTTTCTCGAGGGAATACGCACGGAAAACTATCGGATCCTCCGAGCGTTAAAAAATCGATTTGGCCCTACTGATGCGGTGTGACTTTTCCGCATGGAAGAGTCAGGACTCGTCGATCTTCCCAATCCTGGACTCGAATTTATCGATGCTTCTACGAGTAGTCTTCCTGGCAGTGCCCTCACTCTCACGATCGAGTGAAATCGACCACTCCTGATCGAGATCGAAGTACTGACGACCTATACAAAATTCGGATATCCAAAAAGATCGAGTCGAGGTATCCCTCAGTGAAAACTCGAGCTTCTCATCGCTGTGATGACAAAATTCACCGATACCAAGCTCGAAAGCTATGACGTCTATACCAACGTTGGGCGAGGCTTTTCTATCTCAGAACCAGGAGTAGATCTTGCTATCGTCGCTGCGATGATGAGCTCGAAGTCAGATCGCTCACTCGGAAAGACTATATTTCTCTGAGAAGTCTCACTGACCTGAGTGGTAAAAAATGTCTACTTTCTCGAGAAGAGAATATACGAAGCTACAAAACTCGGCTTTACTCGTATAGTGATACCAGCACAGTATACCTGAGAGAGTCCTCCATGAGCAGAGCTCATACGAGTGAAGACGCTATGAGATATGAAGTGACTCTTCCTCTTGTAAACTCTCTCGTATAGCAGAGTAGGAAAATCACTTTCTCTGGATTGCCATAAAAAATTTTTGTTTTTCGTTTTGATTCGCGAGATTATATTTTCTTTTATATTTTTTTATCTCCTTTTTCAGTCAAGGGGTATCAGAGGTATTTTCGAGAAGTGATGCTATCTGATCTCTGAAATATGGGTATTTCCCAGAAAAAATACTTGATATATAGTGTTTGGATTTTCCTCTGGAAAGAGACTCCTCGATCTTTCGCGAGATCTCTCTCTCATAGTTTTCCCAGTCACGGATCTCTCACTCGAAACTCTGGAGTGTCGAAAGTATTTTTTCTTTTGGAAATCATTTTTTCATAAGCTTCATCCGGATATCACGTTCTCATATCCCTCTGACTATAAATGTCCTCATCCAGAGTGAGAGCATGAGATCTTCACTATACCCTATATCAGAGAGGAGGACTCAGATCTCTCCTCTAAAATTCTTTTTTTCTATATATTCTCTCAGCTTTTTTTCTGAGGGGGCATATCGGCTGATGTAGTTGGCTATTCGAAGAGAGATATTCATATGGCTTATATGTGGAATTTTTTATGTGCTTCCTTGAGCTTTGGATTGGTCACGTGTGTATATACCTGGGTCGTCGTGATCGAAGCATGTCAGAGAAGTTCCTGGATGATACGGATATCAGCGCCATTAGTCAGAAGTGTCGTAGCGAAACTATGACGAAGCGTATGGGCGTGCATATTCTTCAGTATCCCTGCTTTGAGACCGTAGTTTTTTACCATATTTGTGATGAAAAATCGGGAGAGTCGTACTTTTTCGTCATCAAGATTGACGCTTTTGATATTCTCTAAAGAGAAGTTATGTCTGATAAAGAGGGGAGAAAAGTTTTCTTCACGAGCATCGAGATATGCTCTTATCGCATCACGAGCTTTTTCTGTTAAGTATACAGTACGTATCTTATTCCCCTTTCCTCGTACTGCGAATTCGAGGGTTTCGAGATTGACATCCTTTCTATCGAGCGCTGTCAGCTCAGAAATACGCAGTCCTGTCGAGTAGATGCACTCACATATCGCGTAGTCTCTCATTCACTGTATATCATCTCTGGGTATCGTCTCGAAGAATCGAATGATTTCCTCGTTCGAGAGAAATGTGACTTCACGATCTGGTGCCTTCATCAGATCGAGTACTGTCGGATCGAGACAGGCGATCTGCTCCTTTTTCAGATATTTGAGCCAAGATCGAAATGTGATGATATGTGCATTTATACTCTTTATAGAAAGTGCATCTTTCGAGAGATCGAGACGAAAGGCATTTATATCCTCTTTGCTTACTTGCTCTACTTCGATCTGACACTTCTTTCGGATATCGAGACGGAGAGCTCTGTTTTCTCATCGTTTTTCTGGAGTGAGATCGAGAAATATTTCCCGATGATTCCATAGTTGCTCGCCTTTTTCTCATTTCCGAGAAGCGAGTCTCGGATCGAGATAGGTGAAAAGTCTCCAAAGATGGAACTCATATTGCTCGAGTGTCCTCATGCTTCGCCCCTTATGGAGACGCAGATATGTGAGAAAATTTTCGAGAGAAGTGATAAGATTCATACTCCACATACTACCTTTTTTCCACAGAATGCAATAAAAATACTTCTGATTATCAGAAGTATTTTTTAAATATAGTTAGCCTCTACTACTAAAGTATAGCATCTACGAGATATCGTTTCATCGAAGCAGTGACTTCCTTGAGGCTTTGTTCGCCATTGAGTCGTATGAGTTTCCCTTTTTCTGTCGAGAATACTTTTGCATAGGTCTCGATGATGGTTCACTGTGTTTTTCTGATAAATGCTTTTTTATCATTTCGTGTCATTTTTTTCCCTTCCGCTGAGTAGACGAGCGAGTTGATAAAGTCGAGAGCGAGAAGTGTCCCTTCAGATTTTTTATTTACTCATGTTTTTCCTTTTTCTGCGAGTGCTCTCTTCTGGAGGCGTTTTAGTGACTCTTCGAGAGATATAGTGATCTCGACAGTGACAGCATTATCGAAGAGCTCATGATAGATACTATTTCTCCACCAGAGAAGTCCATCTCTGACCTGATGCTCACTCATACCGATAGCGAGTCCTCTCACGATGAGTGTATGGAGTCCACGGTCCATGATGACAACATGGTTTTTTTTCATCGCTGGGATGATCTCACGCTCGATACGATAGAGGAGATCTGCTGACTGGAAAAATAAATTCGTCTCAGGAAGGACGCGCTCATCCATTTTTTTTAGAGATTCATTGGTTTTCAGGAAATCACCGAGTATCGGAGCGCTCTTCCATGATGACACTGTGACTTTTCTTCCTTCTCTTTCGAGAAGTTTTTTGAGGGCTTCTATTTCTGTCGTCTTTCCAGACCCATCAGGTCATTCGAAAATGATAAGAGTACCAGGAAGGGCATGACAGTTGGATATATTTGGACGCATAGGAATCAGTTATAAATTACGAATCAGATATTATTTCGAAGAGCGAACTCACATGAGCCGGACATCATATTTCTTCTCGAAATAATCAGCGATCTTCTCGATGAATAGGGGAGTCGTCTTGTATACTGGAGCAGTACCATCTATGATATGCATTCCGTTTTGTTCTGCGAGTATATCGTATCCTTCGATGACTTTTGATTGGAATTTTTTGAAACTTTCGATGATATTCTCAGAGTAGCGTACATCCATACCTGCCTCATAGTGCTTAAGGGGATTGCGTCCTATAGCGCGCTGAGCGGCTATATCGACAGAGATGCGGAAGTAGAAAGACATATCTGGTACAGGGAAAAACGCATCATAAAATGGCTTCAAGTGTTCCATCTTCAGACCTCTCGCGTATCCACGAGCCAGAGCCGTGTACATATAGCGATCACAGAGGACGACCATACCAGCCCTGAGCGCTCCGCGCATCTCAGTGAGATAGCGTTCTATAAAGTCAGCAGCGTATACCGTATCGAATACTGCTGCAGGCATATGGAGATCAGTTTTCTTGAGCTTTTTCTGCATTTCGTGGATTTTTATCGATGAGTTCCATATGCTATGTACGCAGAAAAATCCATTGGATTCGAGGAGGTTTTTTGCTATGAGAAGCTGTGTAGACTTTCCTGAGCCATCAGATCACTCTACGATGATGAGTGTTCCTGGGCGTTCTTCTGTGGAAAAAAATATTTCTTTTTTGGGGAGAGGAATGGGACTTTTAGCTGTTGGTTTCTTTACGGATGGCATAGAGATAGGGTGAATACAGATGCAATATATAACAAAACCGCTTCCAAGTCAAAAGAAGTCATATATTTTCACTAGCGATTTTATAAAAAAATGTTCTTGATACATTTTTGTGTACAAGAGGACTACGTCGGTATTGCATTTATCTTATTCTCATAAAGGTCTACTGAGTATACCCATGAGGGTACATAGAGTATGGAAATGCTAGAGAAAGACTCTATCGAGTATATTGCGTGGAGTTTCATTTACAGTGAAGAGTTCTATGAGGGCCTTCTCGATTTTTTCTATCATACTTTTCGGAGCTTTTTGCGAGGCATAGAGGAGTATATTTTCTGCTTCTTCTTTCTCGATTTTTTCATTATACAGGTATACCATGAGGGGGAGAGTATCTCAGGAGAAGTATGATCCTATCCATTTTTTTTTCTCTTCAGTGAGAGGGATTCTCACAAGGTCTCGAAAAAATATTAGACACCGTGAGCGTACTGTTTCTATAAGTGCTTCAGGATTAGCCACTATGAGTATGATGATGGCATATTGAGGAGGTTCTTCGAGGATTTTTAGCATAGCATTCATGGCGTCTGGTGTCGCCTCATCGAAATCAGAGAGGAGGTATATAGCCTTTCCTTCATATGGTTTTTCTGCGATATCGCGGAGAAATCGGCGTACATCCTCTATGGAGAGGTGTTTTTTGTCTTCTTGTTTCTCATAGAGAAATATATTCGGAAGTGCTCCACTCTCGCACTCTTGGAGAGAAGTCACATGTATATGAGAAAGGGTCGTCACACACTCTAGTGCACTCGCCTCATCCATGATAGCGGGAAGAGTCGATGAGGTATTCGAAAATGATTTTTTATAGAGATTGAGCATAGTTTGCTTTTTCATGATTCTGTCTATAATACTCGCAATTGCAAGTTTTTTATGCGTTCTCGACTTTTTGCTTTTTTCATCCTGATTCTTCTCTTAGGACTGCCTGTATTTGGGTATTGGTATTTTTATAGAGACAGAGTGAGTGCTATCATTTTTCTCGCACCTCCTTCGAGTCCTGTATTTAGCGTCCATCTTCGCGGTACACTCTGATTTTCATGGCTTCCTCTCTCAGATAAGATATTCGAGTATGAGAGTAGCTGCGAGTCTTCCTGTATTTTTTCTCCTATACCACCTCTTTCTTATGGAGTGACTATCACTTCATCTGGGATGACGACGATCGAAGATACTATCACTCTGACTACAAAAGAAGAGTATAAGTATGATGTACGTCTCGAGAAATCTCCTGTTTTCGATAAAATCGGAAAAATTATTGATACTGATATGACGCTTATAGATGGCATAGTAGAAAATGCAAATATGTACTTCACTGGATCATTTATCAGTATCGGTCAGATACCGAGTGGAAAGATCTACGCTATCAGAAAATCCGAAGAGGGGAGTGATATCGGTATACTCACGCTTGAGAGATTTAGTCCACTTTTTTCTCTCCCATTTTTTGTGGAAAGTGCTTCCCTCGATAGATCTCGCCAGTTTCTCATACTTCGTCGCGATGCTACAGAGTCTTTCCTGATTTCTCTCGATGGTACCCTCTCAGTGAGCTTCCCCTTTCCTGATGCGGTAGAAATAGTGCAAAATATATCGAATACCTGGAAAGTACTCACTCGCGATGGAGTCATGACGCTATCATCACTCGGCTGGGAGAAAAATCCACGATTCCGCGACTATATCGATATCTCACCTGAGTATAGGCTCGGATATCTGTCGAAAGATGATAAAGAGAAGAAATCTCTGCAAAATATAGATTCAGCAGAGTCACTCTTCCTTCTTCTTGACCGAAAAAGTACGATCGTCCGTACCATCGAAAAAGGTCGAGAAATAATCGGATTTATCTCCTACGAATGAAGTCCTGCCTATATCGATCCATCGGGAGATATATGGAAAATCACTTACTAAATTATGATATTCGATACACATGCACACTGCTACTGGGATACGCTCGAGCCACGTATCGATGGTATTATTTCGAATATGGATAAAATGAATGTCACCAAAGCTGTCCAGATCGGCTGTGATATCGAGTCTTCGAAAAAAGCTATTGCTCTTGCTCGGAGGTTTCCGGGAGTGTTTTATGCGACTGTATGATATCATCCAGAAGAGGCACAAAATAACTATGAATTATGAATTATGAATTATAAATGAGGAATAGGAGAAACAGTAGAAAGATTGGAACAACTGATCATCGAAAATCGAGATATCGTCGTCGCGATAGGAGAGACCTGATTCGATCATCACTATCTCGATGGATCAGACGGTGGGAAGATCCGAGTAGATATGATGAGTCTTTCTCTCAAAGCTCGTGAGCAGATAGAAAATCAGAAACACTGGTGGCTCGCACAGTGGGAGCTCGCGAAGAAACATGATCTTCCACTCGTCATCCATACTCGTGATGCTCGAGATGAGACACTGGATTTTATGAAAAAAAATGACATCAACCGATTTGTGATGCACTGTTTTTCTGAAGACTGGGATTTCGCACAGGAACTTCTCGAGTTCTCGAGTGAGATATATTTCTCCTTCTCAGGGATTCTCACGTATAAAAATGCTCCAAAAATACAAGAAGCAGCATCCAGGATTCCATTAAATCGAATTCTCATAGAGACAGATAGCCCGTTTCTCGCACCACAGGCAGTGAGAGGAACCATCAATGAACCTGCGAATATGCGGTACGTCCTCGAAAAACTCGTCGAACTCAGGAATGAGTGAAGAGAAGAAATCGAGCGTATCGTATATGACAATTCTCTGAGATTTTATTCGCTTACTCCAGTATCCTCGTCGAGGAAGTAGCCTCTATAGTCTTTCTCTGCGATGAGTCACTTATCTCTGAGTGCTTCTGCATAGTGCTTCATCGTGATCATGCCATCAGATGATCCGGTCTCAATAGCATTTGGAATATGAGTGAGATCGCCTCTATTGATCAGATTTCTGATCGCTGAGTTCGCGAACATGAGCTCTCTGATAGCGATACGACCAGTTCCATCTATACGCGGTATGAGTCGCTGTGAGAGTACTCCGATCAAAGAGTCTGAGATACGTGTGCGTATCTGTGCCTCGATCTCAGAGGGGAAGAACTGTATCATACGACTGATCGTCTGGACACTTCCTGATGTATGGAGTGTCGAGAATACGAGATGTCACGTCTCAGCGAGATTCATCGCGATCTCCATCGTCTCGGCATCTCGGATCTCACCGATCATGATGATATCTGCATCTTCACGCATCGCAGAGCGTATAGCACTCCCGAATGAGAGGGTATCACGTCCGACTTCTCGCTGGGAGAAGAGTGATTTTTTATTTTTGAATATGTATTCTATCGGATCTTCGATCGTGACGATGTGTTCACTTCGAAATTCATTGACTCACTCCAGGAGGGAAGCCATAGTCGTCGACTTTCCACTTCCAGTCGGTCCTGTGACGAGAAAGAGTCATTGCTTAGACTGGAGGACTTTCGACATACTTTTCGGTACGCCGAGCTCGACAAGATTTTTGATTACTTCGGGGATACGACGGAGTGCGAGCGCCATCTTGCCCATATACATATACGCATTTCCTCTATAGGATGAGCCATCTTTATGGACGTACCCGAAGTCGATCTCGAGATTATGTTTGAAATAGGATATCCTCTCTTTCTTCTTATAGAGAAGTGTATAGAGAAAGTCGAACATCGTGATCTTATCTGGACGCACATCGAGTGTGCTTTTTAGTAGCTCTCCCTCGACTCTGAGGATGAAAAGTTCACCTTCCTTGATATGGATGTCTGATGCGCCTTTTGCCACGCACTCATTGAAGAGATTTTCGAGTATCATAGAAATATACTTATATACTATCAGGATAGCATATCTCTATCGCTTTCCCTAGAAATGAGTACAAAACGACTCGACTTTCTCTGAAATACTATTTTTCCTATACTTTTATGAGGATTTTCTGGAGTTTCTCGAACTCTTGGATCTGGGAGTCGAGACGAATTTCTTGTATTCTTTTTGTATCTTCGAGTTCTGGTAGAGTATCTAAGTGTTTTTTCACTTTTCCTTTTGCTTCAGATAGAAGAGCCCCTTGTTCTGATAGCCTCAGTGATAGATCTTTCTTCAGATCCTGAAGAACTCATGTTAGAAATAATATCTCATTTTGAAAGATATTCTTTTGTATTTCATGAATCCTATCTGAATAAAAGTAATCCGTAAAAGGAAGATTCCAATTCATCTGATTTACTAGTTTATATATTTCCTCTACCTTTCCTAAGATAGCATCTATATCATCGACAGATTTTACACTTTCTATAAGAGCTTTATTTTTATCAGAGATATCTGAGAGGACCCTTCATCGTCTTTCTATAAGCCAATTATTTCCATTTACAAAACTTATTACTCACGCTACTATACATACCATATAGAGGATTCCTCAGTTGGAAATTAAGAATGGAATAGACATCCCTCAGATTATGAGAATTATGCTGAGTATCGTAAAAATAGAGGTGCCATAGAAATATGAATCATTCTTTTTGAGAGATTTTTCGAGATTACGATAAAGAGTATTTAGCATAATTTCATGGTATCAGAAATCTAAAATATATGCAATTTCCTTATACTTTTACGAGGATTTTCTGAAGTTTCTCGAACTCTGCGATCTGAGAATCAAGACGTGCTTGCTGGAGCTCGGATACTTTCACGAGTTCAGAAGTTCCTGTGAGGTTTTTAGCGACATCAGATTTCGCAGATATGAGTATATTTTCTCATTCTTTTAGTCTGCTATATAGGTCAGATCTTAAATCGTTCAATCTATTTATTATATTCGGAACTTCATACTTTATAAGCTCATTAAAATCTAAAAAGAATATTTCCTGGGGATTTGATCTATTAATACCAACAAATTTTCCATCTTCATATCTTTTGTTCCATCAATTTTTTACAATGTAATAACTTATAGGAAATAGCATCTGTAGATACTTTCTAACTTTCAGAAGTTTTATAATGAAATTATATAGTTTTTCTGAGACTTTTACTATATCGGCAATAGAGCTATATTTATTAGTCTCTTTCTTATCGAACATAACCATATGCATAGAACGCATTCATGATATATTTTCTATAAACATATCTCTGATTTTTGTAGGAAATAAAAATCAGAGATATCCCCATGATCATAAACATCAAAATAGCATCCAAATAGCAAATTCTGGACCAAATAAATAGTTTATGAGGTATCATAAAATACAAAAAACTATAAAAGTGGCAGGAATCATCATAAAAACAAAAAATGAATATCCTCAGCTTTCTAAAAAATTATATTTCTCACAGTTTTCCTTTAGTTGTATAAATTTATCCTTCATAATTTTATTATTTAAGCTTCTCAAGCCACTTGATCATAAAGACCGATCGAAAGCAAAACTACACTTTTACAAGGATTTTCTGAAGCTTCTCGAATTCTTGTATCTGGGAGTCGAGGCGTGCTTGCTGGAGCTCTGATGCTTTCATGAGTTCAGAAGTTCCTTTGAGATTTTTGGCGACGTCGGATTTTGCGGATTCAAGAATATTTTTTTGGAGCTCAAGTTGGGAATTGATTTCTTATTGATTACATGCAATTTTTGTAAAATTGTAAGCCTTTTTAAGTCAGAGAAAATATCTGCTATGTAGGCTATACAATAATTGACCGAACTTAGATCGGTACTTGTTCATGTAATAACTGGCTGAAGAAAAATAATGTTGGATTCTATCTGATAAGCAAGGTAACTACTATATAGTCCTAATATTATATACAGAATACCTCATGAGGTAATTAGGATAATTATGATAATAAGGAATAGCATTCTTTTAAAATTGGTTAGATTTCTTATATTTCTGCCACCTATTTGCACGAGAAGCTGTTTTATTTAATCTTCTCTAGCCAACTCTCGTACACGCTCATATCTACCATCTTCAGACTCGATGGAGTCTCCGAGATAGTCTGGCGAAGTGATGCCATCGTGATCTCATGTCACTCGAGGTGTTTCTCTGTGAGTTTCCCACTCTCTGCCTCGTCGAGGAGTTCCAGAAGATCCTGGCTCGCATCGCGAGCGACTTCGTCACAGATCGCCTCAATATCTGCCGAGACATATCCTTCGCTGAGTTTCGTGAGCTCATCGTAGTCGAGCTTCGCATGAGGGCGTCAGTTCTTCTCGATATACATCTGGAAGAGTGCCTTACGAGCAACTTCGTCAGGAGGTCCGAGATAGACCTTCTTGTCCAATCTTCCTGAGCGGAGGATCGCAGGATCGAGGTGGTCAGGGCGATTGGTCGCGGCGATCACGATGAGATTCGGACAATCTTCGAGTGAGTTAAATTCCTGGAGAAATTGGCTTACTTCTTCGGCTTTATTTGCATCCACATTATTGGTCCGTGCTGACACGAGTGAGTCGATCTCGTCGAGAAAGAGGATGATGGCTTCATTTTCTGCAGCTTTTTTCGCTGCTGTGAAGAAGTCTTTTATATTCTTCGTCGTCTGATGGAGGTACGATGACCCGAACTCTCCCATGTTTTTTGAGATGAATCCGCACCCGAGCTCTTCGGCGAGCTTCTTGGTGATGAATGTCTTTCCTGTTCCAGGAGGACCGTAGAATAGCATACCAGTCGGGATCGAGATTTTGAATTTCTCGTATTCACTATAGAGGCGCTCGAGGAGGGCAGCGTTTTTTGATTCCTTTTCTACACTTTCAGTTTTGTCATTTCGAGTGAGCCCTGTTTCTGTGGGCGACGAGAAATCTTGCCCTGTTTTTCCCGATGTCGGAGCAGGATCTCTCGTCGTCGTCACCGAAGCAGACGACTCTGTCGAGATGACGGGAGCTGTTTTCTCTTTCCTCATCTTTTCAACTAGGAATTTAAAACGAAGTGGCTTGATGAAACTTTCTGTGAGCTCTTTCTTCAGGCTATCCATACCAGCGACTGCTTCGAACCCAAATGGTTTTCCTTCGACGCGAGTGAATCTCTGTACTTCGACTTTTATACTTGGTTCATCCGTCGCACTTCCTGTTTTTGGTGGTGTCGATCCCTCCCCTGAAAAGGGGAGGCTAGGAGGGGTTACATTAGGAGAAATTCCTTTTTGTGTAACCCCCTCTAACTCCCCCTTTTCAGGGGGAGAACTTTCGAATCATTTCATCATACTCGATGCACGCTCGACATCTGCCTGCATACTTACGAGAGATGCCTCGAGGCTCGCGAGATCGGTGATATCGTCTTTTGATTTCGAGAAGTCTCGGAACTCTGGAGAGTTCGTGATTGATTGGAAAAATGTATCGAATCCTGTGGGTATTTTTTCTGGAGTGTACATAAAAGTAGGGGGTTATGAGATTTTATTTCTGAGCAGCTCAATAAGAAGGTTTTTTCTCTGAGTATTTTCCGAGTAGGCGTATCGTATATTCTCTAGAGTGAGTTCAAGTCGTTTTTTCTGTCCGAGAACGTTAATATTTCCGAGGTTATCGAGTTCTTGTATTCCGCTCTGTATATCTTTCTGACTCTGAGACAGTATATAGCTGAGGTGAGAAATCTCAAGTAATCATTTTCGTAATTTTTTCCACCTGGGATCAAAAAATGAAACATTCGGAGTTTCTCAGAAACTTTCTGGAAGATGGAAATCACTGTCGGTGACCTCTGATTCGAGAAGATAGTCATGAAGTCATATGATACTTTCCTCTAGAATACAACAATATATTCCTATAAAACCGATGAAATTCTTTAAGTCCTTTTCTGAAATTTCTGAAAAGTGAAGAAGAAACACATCATCGAGTCTATCATAGGAGAAGATTTTTTCCTTTTCTCCTCTCGCTAGTATTTTTTCTAGGAAAGTATCATTTTCTCTCGAAAGAGGATCTTTTATGATAGTTATTTTTATGTCTTTATTTGATTCTCCGGATTCTACTTTCTTTTTTCTGAGTACTTTTGGTGACTCCTTCTCGAAGATCACTGTTTCAGTGAGAGAGTTCACTATGATAAATTTCTGACGATCATGCTTCCATGAGAAAAGTCCATCTTCAGGGATATTGGTATATACTCTTCTCTCTCAGCCTACCTCTGTATAGATCAGTACGAAGAAGGACTTTCCCATAAGCTCGAGAGAAAAAATCTCTCCTTCCTCGATGAGTAAAAGAGTCTCTTTATAGATGTCTTTCGCATCGATGATCCGCAGTCAGATATACCCGAAAAATGATGATGCAAGGATAATTTTTCCGATATTATAAGAAGTATCTTCAGCACGAAAGTGAGGAAAAAGCTCACCTATGCCATAGGAAATCTGCTCCCCGATATTTCTATAGAGTGCGAGCTTTACATACCCACAAAATGAGGGAAACTCGACTTTAGCAAGATCATCTATTGTCGGTTGTATCATCGATGGCTGGAACTCACTTAGATCCATAACTTTTCTATCTTAGCAGATAAAAATGAGGATTTTCCGATATCATCTTGACTTGTTTTTTCTATTTTTCATTCGATCTTTACCATCTTACTTTCTTTTAATAAATTACTCATTTTGGCAAAGACAAGGTAGCATGAATGTATAAGAGACGGTATGATCCAGATGATGAAGAGAATAATACAAATCGGAATTAAGAAAAGTAACAAAAAGATCGATATTGCCCTGACTACAAATATACAAATATATGATATTGACCAGTGTACTTTCTCTTCGATTATTTTTGTATAATTGTCGCTTATTTCCATTACATGAAATGGATTCCTTCTGAGCATTTTATCTACTATAATCCACCAGTTTGCAGGAGTAGTTAGTTTATTAAATTTTCATTTAAGGAATATGTCCCTTTTTTCTTCGTTACTCGATATGCTTTCTGGTATACCGAAAGATATAGGAACATACTTATCTCAAATCATTTTTCTTACTTTTTCACTATAGTTTCAGAAAGTCCTCTGGTATAATAATACCAAGAGATTTAGGAATATTTGTAACGGAAAAAGAAGAATGACAGATCAGTAAGTCATAAAAATTCCAGGGAATATATTATCTCACCATATAAGTGCTGTATAGAATACTATGAAATTTCCTATTATAAATAATGCTATAAATTCTCCTATACTCATTCCTTTTTTTGTATGTAAGGTATCATCTTTATTTTGTCTCACCAAGTATTTTTCATTTGTAATCGTACTAAAGAATGATGAAACTATCTCTAGAAATTTTTTACTTATAAGAGTGTCGGGGTACTCGCTTGTTATAGTTATTGATCAAGTAGGTGACCAATTCATAACATAAGAAAAGTCTCTAGGAAGCATGCCATATGGCTTCATTACTTGGATAGTCGCATCGAGGATTTCCTGTATCCATGAGCGTACCAGTAGGTGGTAGCTAGACTTTCCTAATTCCATCATATTCTCACTTTTCCATCTTTCAGGTTTAATCTTTAGTGAATTCCACCATGAGATTTTTGAAGGAATAGGTATGACTTCATATGGAATTAGTACTTCTATCGAGAGAGAGAATACTTCTTCATTTTTATAGTCTCCTCCTATATTCCAAAGTGTTTTCACCATACTTCGAAGTGCTGATTTCTTGAGGGTATAGGTATTTATCTTGAGTGTATTGTTTATAATACGCTCAAGCTGCGGATAGATATGATCGAGTTCCTTGATGATGAGTCCACTGTCATCGACTCCATAGAACTGTGCATGTTTTTTCTTTAGTCGTTCGAAATCTCTCATGCCCTGGAATCCACTTCCGATACATACTATATCATATATATTCGCGACTTTTTCAGGATTAGCCGTGTCGAGTCGTATGGCTCTCCCATGGACTTGATTCACACTCATATATGCACTGACTCCCGTCAAGTCGATGAGAGTATTGAGTGCTGGACAGTCCCATCATTCACCGAGTATTCACCTCGTTCCGATGACGAGTCTTGTTTCTCATCGTGTGAGTTTTTCTGTCACAGAAAGTATTGTTTCATTTATACAGAGAGTTTTGATACCATTTTCGAGAGCCCATATTCCCTGACCAGACACGATATATGGACAGAGATCGCCATGAGATACTACCATCTCATCGAAGATAGAGTGAGCGTTGATCCAGTCTGAATCGACGTCGAGGAAGTCAGTGATAATGGCTCACCTGAGAGTATTTCCGAGATTTTTCTTTTCTTCGGTGAGTATTGTATTGACTCCAAGTATTTTCGATTTCGAGTAGATTAGTCACTTCTCTATCGGAGTCTGGAATCTATAGAGATTGGCTCATCGCCAGATATAACCAAGGTCAAAAAATAGTGATTTTATCTCGGAAAGTATTTTGCTTGATTTTGTTTTCTTGAATCCATCTGCTCACCATTTTCCGATACTTTTTGCTATATCTTCGAGTACAAGTGGCTGACTCGCATTGCCTGTAATATAGCTACTCATATCGATAGAAGGGCCTTTATAGACATAGATAAATCTCATCCATTTCTCGAGAAGATCGAGTGACTTGAGTTCGAGTCGAGCAAAGTTCTCTGTGAGAAATGTATGGAGAAATCAGCAAATCTCGTCCTTATGAAGTGCAATAAAGTCTTGGAGTAGCTTCTCTTTTTCCTGTAAAATACTATCGAGTCTAGAGTCTGGAGGAACTACATAAACGAGATCTGAATAGGGAGCGAGTCGCCCACTTTTTACTATAGCTGGAGTCGGTACATAGTAGTCTACATTTCCGAGGAGTCGAGTATAGCTCTCATCGAGCTCGAAGTAGTCGACACTCTCGAATGGTGGTGTCGCAGTAAGTCCTATTATCATTGGCTCATCGAGATCTTCCCATATCTCATAGAGTACGTGCGACCACCAAGAAGTGAGATGGTGAGCCTCATCGACTATCATCATGCGTATTCCAGAGGATCTGAGCTTACTTACATACTCATGTATCGATCCCTTCATGAGTTTTCGAGTGAATTCACTATCACCACTTTCCTTGAGTTTCTTACGATGCTTAGAGTAGAGTTCTTTATATTCTTCAGGATTATTTTCCTTGAGCTCATTTACGAATAATACAAAAGATTCGAGTGAGTCGAATTCAGACTTTTCACTATCGAACCATATTTCGAGAATTTTATTGTGTACAGCATCATCTGGGCTATCTGATCCAGAAAGTGACTGGTAGGTGACGATATTTATTTTCTTGATATTGGTGATATCAGTCGAGATGAGTATATCACTTGATTCGTCTTCTTGGAGAAAAAGCTTTTCGAGCTTATCTTTCCACTGTTCCTGGAGAGTGAGATTTGGTACGAGGATGAGAGTCGGACTATCTAGCCTGATCATCATCTCAAGTCATATGATTGTCTTTCCTGATCCAGGAGGGGCTACGATATGCACTTTCTTGTCTCCCCGAGCCCGCTCTTTTTCGAATACTTCGAGAATTTCCGACTGGTAAGGATAGAGTTTTCCTGAAAATTGCATAGTTATTGAATTAGTTTGTAAGTTTTTCTTTGTATCCTTCGAGCATCTTCATCATGCGATCGAAACTTTCTTTCTGGAGGATGAGCCTGTCTTTCTGGAGTTCGAGAGGGCGCTTTAGAGATGGTTCGAGTGTAGTTATGATTTGGGATTCTAGATTGACGATAGTAGAGTCGATCTTCTTGTAGTTCTTGGTGAGAAGTTCGAGGATTTCCTCTATCGGCTCGAGGATCTGCCTCTGTATCCAGTTCCCATATTTCACGAAGTTAAATATATCTTTGTACTTTGACGTTTCGAGAAGATTTTTGAGTTTCTCACTCTCATCGAGAGAGGATTTTGCTCTTTTATTTATCATAGCAAAGGACTCATCGAGTTTCCCTCGGAGATTATCTACCCATTCATTTTTACTCGCTTCTCCTAGGAGTGAGAGGGTATTTTTCTTCTCAGCCTTCAGTTCTATGGATGACTCTGTGATTCGCGAGAAGAGATTTTGTATCTCATATTCGAGGTTATTGAGAGCAAGGAGGATTCAGTGAGCCACCCATGAGAAGAATCTCGCGAGAAGTGCTACGAAAAATACTCCTATGAAGTATACCCCAGCCATCATAGCACCATAGAGGATCCCTCATAGAAGTATGACAAGTATGATCCCTCCCGCGTCCTTCGATCGACCGATTTTTCCTACGATTTTCCCTCACCCAGAGGCGATATCTTTGAGTTGTTCGAGAAGTGATTTTCGCTCGAGCTTCACATAGTCAGAGAGTCGAGATGGTTCGAAGAGTGGTTCACGGAAGAGCTCACCCATTTTCCTGAAGGTGCTTTCTTCTATATGGAGATTTTTCTTCTCTATGATATCACCTCATGAGACATAGTGATGATCAGTGATCACGACATCTGCACCACGCGTATAGAGATAGGATCGTCGTATCATCTTCAAAATAAGATAGAGAAATACGAAACTATAAAAAATTCATAGTACTGCTATGATAGCTCCGATAACTCCTATAGGTCATGCTGCGAGTCCTATGAGTCCTGCTATGAATGTGATGATAGCGAGAGGAGTACTAGCCTTTCTCACGACAGAGAGATAATCCGCCTGTACACTCATGCGAAGCTCATCGGGAGAAATCCACTCATAGAGATAAAATCCTCGCTCATTGACTTGTTCTTGGATTTCATTTATGGTGGATTCTCTCGTGACTTGTTCACTGAAGTCAGAAGTTTCGGATGAGGGGAGTGTGCGAGTCCGTGTAAGCATGGGATGATTATAGTTTTTTTCTCATGAAATCAAGGATTTAGAGACGAATTCTCACTTTCTCGAGACTCTCGATATGCGTATCGAGTCGCGTATTCGCGAGAGTGATACCGTCCGCTCATCCCGGCATGGTATTCTGGATCTCTGTATTTTGCTCGATGATCTCTCTGAGTTCGCTCTCGTGGTGACTCATCCAGTTTCATAATATCGACTGACAGTCTCGCATATAGTCTATCATCCAGGTTTGTTCGATAGATATGAAGTCTTCGAGCTTCGCTCTCGCATATTTCGAGAAATGCCCTCAACCTCTACTTATGACTTTGACAGGCTTCTCGAGGTGGGCATAGGCTTCTGCGAGAGTCCGAAGCGTGACTGCGAATTCCTCGACAAGGAGTGGATTAACCCCATATTTTTCTTCATCATCTTTTTTCAGCTTCTCGAGAAGCCATTGCTTCTCGAGAAGGAGTTCCTTCATCTCGAAATATTTTTCTAGATTTCTATACACTCGGAGCTGGAGAGCCTTCCATATGCCGATACCGATGAACAAGAAGGGAAATAGAGTGAAAATGATAGCTCCACCAGAAAATTCACTCGAAAGGATAATCACTCCTATGATAAGAAATCATGTGCCTACTCAGATAAAGGATAAGCAAAAAGAAAGCATATCCTTCACACTTTTCGCGGGCCGTCCATCTATACTTACACCTTTTGTGATATTTTCGAGGATGAATTTCTGGAAATCTTCCTTGCGATAGAGGGTAGGCATAATATCTCAGATAAGAACTAAAGTTTCTCGATCATCCCATCCAGTTTCTCTATATTACCCTTGAGTTCCGCTATAAGTGGCTCGGTACGAGCTGACTGGAGAGAGAGTGCCTCTTCTCATCACCCGACTTTCACCCTTACTTTCTGCATTTCTCCTTTCGATTTCTCGAGCTCACTGACTCGAGTAGAGAGAAATGATCTGAGTGCAACGAGTGGCTTCACGATATCTCACTTCAGAGAACCTATATATTTCACGGAGTCAAAGAGATTTCATTTATTCGCCTTTTTCTCAGCCTGTTCGAGCTTCACTATGTACTCACTCACTTTCGCGAGACTTGCAGATAAATCAGAAAATCCATTTCTGAGCTTCCCGAAGTCCATATTTTCTCGGAAATTCGCTTCTATCTCTCGACTCTTCTTTTCGATAGTAGGAGTGAGGGATTGAATTTTGGATCAAAGGTTTCAGAAGGCATAGAGAGGGTGGAAGTATTCGACGAGTTTTTTAGTTATAAAAAATATTAAGGGTAGTCAGATGTAGACAATAGAATTGAAAATAACTACACTATCGATATTTAAGGTTATACCTATTGTATTTAATCCAACTAAAAGAGCTCACTGTCACATTCAGTTCCATAATAGCAACATAACCCATCTATTTCATAGTATAGAGTGTCATTTTCTGGTTTCCCTTAAGTCAGTTTCACTTTCCTTAAAACCCCCATTGAGTTTAATCCAATTTAATTCATCAAGAGATGTAATTTCCAAGAATGAATTTAATGCCAGAACTCATGTATCTGTAAAAAATAACTTGCCTATAGTTATATATGATATAATTCATGGTATGAGAAATTTAACCCTTTTAGTAAATAGTAAAGACAATCATAAGGCTACTCATGAAAATATACCGATTAGATTAGGGATAATCATGGCTCAAAAAAAAGAACACATTCAGGATGCAAAAAATAAGATTGAGACATACATGAGGTATACTCTCATGAATCTCTTGAATAGTGCTATATCTTTCACAAAAAATCATCTTTTTATGATTTCATTCTCCTCATTTTCGATAGAATCTATTTTTATAACCATACTTCCCATAAAATAATCCCTCCACTCTCTTGAAGGGAAGATAAAGATTACTTATTGAGCTCCGCAGCGAACTCTTCCTGGTCTTTCGCGCCGAGGATCTTGATATCTCGGAGCTTCGCGCTGGCTTCGTCGAAGAGCTTGTTCTGGGCATCTGCTTCGAGTTTTACTTGCGCTCGATAGTTCTCGATCGTATCGAAGTGATTTTTCAGCTTCGTCACATTTTCCACGAAGACACTTGCTGAGAGGACTGGCTTTGATGAGAGCTCTTCTGATTTGCGTGCCGACTCGATCGACTTATCTGTGAGCTCAGAGGACATCTTGTCGATCGTCTCACCCATGACCGAGATCGCTGCCATAGACGCATCAAGGGCTTTCTGAGAAGAGGTCTCGATGAGAGCTGTAGAGAGCAGAGTCTTGAATATCGGACGAGACGAGCTCATAGAGAGGGAGAGCTTCGATGCCGCGTCGAGGCGCATGAGGAGACGCTTGCGAGCCATATCGAGATTTCCGATGAGGACGACGAGATTGGACTGGAAGTATTCGACGTGATTGACGAACATATTGTACTTCATCTGAGTTGCTTCGTCGGTTGCCTCAGTACCTTTCGCGCGGAATTCTTCGATCTTTTTTCCGAGGATTTCCTTGTATGCGACTACTTTCCCGATATTGGCGTCGATCCCGTCGAGGAATTTCTTCTGCAGCTCGATAGAGGTATTGAGTGAGCTATATGCTTGGTCGAATCCTGAGAAGATCATCTGGATCTTCCCTTCGAGAGACTTCATATTGAACGCGGCTTCATCCCACTTCGAGTCGAGCTTCTTCATGAGACTTCCGAGAAGGGGGAGGCTCTTCGCCATACGCATCATCGTGCCGTCGTTATTGATGATTTCTTTGTAGACTTCCTGGACTTCACCGTTGATCTGGGAGAGAGTGTTGGATACCTGCATGATCGGATCAGAGTCGACGATCGCAGCAGTTTCCGCGATGATAGAGTCGATCGGAGCGGTGATATTCTCACCGAGAGATCGGAAATCCATCGCCACAGCAAATGTCTTCTCAACAACTGCCTGTTATGTAGCGGAGAGGGGGATAGCCGTGATATCTGCGACGATTGCTTTCGCTTTTTTATCGTCAGTGATAGGGCCTTGGGTTTGAGTCTGAGTAGCCATATATAAAATGGATTATAAAATAACAAGAGAATTGTATCAAAAAGAGGGGGAATATGCAAAAGTTTTATAGGAATTTAATTATTTAATTTCTCTTTGATGGTTGAAACTACCAGGGCGTTGATGTAGTTATAAAGTTCTACCCCTTTTTCACTATATATGTATCATTCCTTTCAAAATATCTCTTCTCCTATATCTCGTACCAAAGCATAGCGAAAATAAGGATTAAAAATTTTTATTTTCTCCCTCCTTGACGGGAGAATGCCACCAAGCCCATAAGTGTAGACATCAAATCACCTTTTCTCTAGAAGCCTCCTAAGCGCGTTAGTTTGCCTTCATAGCGCAATATATTCATCTACTATTGCTATTTTTCTGCTTTCTCAAAAATTGAGCCTATCTACTGATAGCTCCTTTTGTTCTTGCGTAAAATCATTTCACACATCTATGCTCTGAACCTTAATTCCCTCTGGTATTGTGCCACGTAGAGCATGTCCAAATACAAGAGTCGATCTTTCTAAAAGTATAATATGCTCAATTTTCTGGTGCACCACATCCTGAGAGAGCTTTATAAGAGTGCTGGCAACATTTCTGGGGCTAGGAAGGAATGAGTTTAGCAGTAAGGATCACCAAGAATTTCTCATAACACACAATATTAAATTAATATATATAATAACTATTTTTATAAATATTCAAGTATAAAATATAACAAAAATGTATAGTAAAAACTTGCAAAAATATATGGCTCATATATACTGTACCGATGAAGAAAAATGACATATCAGTTTCTGACATATTCGTGAAAAAATTGTCACAGAGAATGTGAAAACTCGTGACCAGGGAAGATCTCGCAGAACTCTGGCTCCTCTCTGGTGGTCCGAAGTCGCGAGTGGCCTATGGGATCGGAAAAGTGAAAAATCAGGGAATCGTAGAAGCTATCGGTGGAGGGGTATATTTTGTTTCTCAGGAGTCGGAATTGCTTATTAGGTCGGCTTTCCTGTCATCCTGACGGAGGAAGGATCTGCTCTTGGATACGAATAGTGGGCAGATACTTCGTTCCTCAGTATGACAGAAGCTCAGAAAAACTGGATTCCTGCCTTCGCAGGAATGACAGGAACAGGGGGAGTCAGGAGAAAAACTAGATATAGATAATTTCTATTGGCAGATGATTGCTTTGCTTATAAAAATCCACTCTCCAAGTGGCGCTATCATCGCTCATGAGAAATCTATGGAATATCATCTTCGCGACTACGCTATCGCGGATCGCCTCGTCCTCTATACGCGAGATGTCGAGAAGCGTATAAGAGTAGGGAAGTATGAGATACACTTCCGTACCCTGCAGAGCGGAGAAAAATCAGGAAATAAAAATATGTACAGAATCCTTCATGATAGTAGTATGGAAGGGGAGATCGACTCTATGAAGCTCAGATTCCTCTCCCTCGAATCCTCTCTCCTCGACGTCGCGAGCCTGCGTATACATGCAGTGTGAGTCGCTGAGGACCTCATCCTCCGATTTTTGCGTAGATATGAAACCAAACTCTCTCGTGATCTTCTCGGTGAACTCGTCTGATATCGCTATATCCGTGCTATGAACCGCATCAGGAAGATTGCGAAAGACCATGGATTCACTCGAATCTATGAGATGAGTCTCGATATCATACGGCGAGAAGGATGAGGTTGTTATCTGAATTTATAAATAAAAATGCAAAATTAGAAATTTTCTATACAATCTCCATAATTCTTTAGACAATTTCCCATGCCATCTGAAACCATGAAACTCCAGAAATACCTCGCTCATGCCTGAGTCTGCTCGCGCCGAAAAGCAG
>JANMHM010000041.1:0-6216 GCA_031375155.1 Candidatus Altimarinota bacterium | reverse complement strand
GTCAGATTTCTCGATAGTTTCCCCTCTGATCCCACAGCGAATGAGGGAAGAGTGGCGCATGTGGAATTAAGAATGAAGAATGAAGCGATCCAGGATTCTGAAGTTTCAGAGCATGGATTGCTTCGTTCCTCGCAATGACCAAAAACAGGGGAAAAGATCCTCGATATCTTCGGAATCTACTTCCCGAATGGAGGGAAATCCGAAGATGCCTGGAAAGGCAAGATCGTCTTCTATAGTGAGTTCGCGAAATATATGGATGAGCTTCGCGCGATAGGACACTCGGTCCTCTGGTGAGGAGACATCAACTGTGCTCATCATGAGATCGACCTCGCTCGTCCGAAAGAGAATGATGGAAAAATCGGATTTCACCCCGTAGAACGTGCGTGGCTCGATGGTCGAGTGAAGGATGGATGGCACGATATCTGGCGCGAGCAAAATCCTGATACTCCAGAAGTGTACTCATGGTGGGATCCTGTGACTCGTTCGAGAGAGAGAAATGTCGGATGGCGCATCGACGCTCTCTGGTGTGATGACTCACTCCTTGCGAATATTCGTAATATAGAGTATCTTCCTCTACAGATGGGATCAGATCACTGTCCGATGATTGTCGAAATAGGCTTATAATAATCAAAAAAACCTTCAGGTTCTCTCTGAATGTTTTTTATTATTTCGGACACGAGATACCAGGCTGTCATTTTCTGCAGTTTTCTTGCATTTCAGGGATTCTTTTCTGGAGAACTTCATTGGTCTCGAGGAGTCGTATATGGAGATCGACGAGATCAGTCATCATTTTTTCATTGGTATTCTCGTCTTCTGACTTTGCGAGGGTTTCTATACGAGTCCAAAATTTGGTCATATCTTCAGAGGCTTGGTATTTCTTTTTATCATAGCGCAGGACTCTCGTGAGGTACTCATCGGTATTGGTTGCTTGTATGATAGAGCGTTTCATCCAGTTCGTGAGATTCTCACTGCCGATTACCACACTACTGAAACATCGTCAGCTTACTATCCCTTTTTCTTCAGTAGAGTTATTAGCACTAGCATTCGCCTGTGTACAAGTGAGATTTCCTATCATGAGATCGACTGCACCCCGAGAGAGTCACTGGCGTGAGAGTTCTTGTTTGAGGAGGTTTTTTTGGATTTCATTATAGTTGCCGACTGTTGAAGTCCCCCGAAATAGAGCGATTGCTTCTTTCCAGTTTTTATCGCTATCTTCTGTTTTTTTTCCGAGTTTTTGGATACGTTCCATGAGTTTGCCGGCAATGTCAGCAAGACTGTTGCTAAAACCTCAAACTATAGATCCATCTTTGCAGTTCTGGGTACTATGAGGACTATAGTTATTCGCTATCTCGGACGCGAGAGGCTCGCTTAGATTATCGGTATTTCTCGGATCTCAGAGGACGACGCTCTTATAGTAGGACTCTATCTGCTTATTTCGTATGAGGAGTACTGTGAGGGCTGACTCCATAGTGCCATCGCCATAAGGGAGTCCGAGAGCACAGTTATTCGATACTACTTTTATCGTCTGTATGATATCATTTGTCTCGAGATTACGGAGTATCTGTCCTCATGCGATCACAGGAGCACGAGAGTCACCATTGGCGACGAGGAGGATATTGTATCGAAAGTCAGTCACGATACTCAGGGAGAGAGGATTTTGTGCATCGATGCTATCGAGAAGTGAGAGGAATTTTTTCTCATTCGAGAAAGTTCCATTCGTTCCACTACACTGATTTTTCGCACTTGCCTGAGCGCGTATCTCGCTCGTGATACGCTTCACTTCCTTTATGTATTCTGTGAGTTTCGGTGGTGGTCACTTATCGATCGCACATGACTCTCCTGCGGCGAAAGTCGCGAGAGGAAGGAGAGAGAGACACGAGATGAGGAGAAAGCGAACGCTTTTTGTGAGAAAATTCATAATGTATATGCTTATCCTGGACATTGCATCGGTTTGGTATTCATGAGTATTCCGATATCGAGAATTTCCTTGATCTCACCGATCATACACGAAGTAAAGGCTTGAGTTTCGGTGAGATCAGTTGAAAAAGACTCATAGTAGGACTTCCTTCCTGCTGTGATATTCTCCTCCAGGCAGCCCACATATCGAGACATTTCTGCTTCCTGTGGACCGAGCGAAGTCGCACGGTTATCGATATTCTCCATCGTAGTCGCACTTGTGATAGAGTATCCAGCACCCAAGAGGCTATTTGCTTTAGCAGCATCAGTATTGAGTCCTACTCAGGCGAATGCACACCTGCGTATATCCTCGAGTTCTGATACTTCACGAGCGGGAGTCTGATCTTTTTTATCACGCCTTGTTGCTTGAGGCATACAGTTTGAGTAGACTCTTGCTCCGGCTAGGAGACTTTTTAGCGTGATTTTCGAAGCAGGAAATGATCAGAAATTATTGGTCATTTTTTCACATCTAAGAGCTGTTTCTGATACTTTTCCCATGATCTCTGTATGTTTATCGAGGAGTCACTCGATCGAGACATTTTTCCCACCGCCGAGGAGATTCTGGCTACCGCTTACCATCGAGACCTTGATACAAAATATACTTGTACAAGGCATCTTATGAAAAAAATCACTCGCACTTGTATTTTTACTGCTTGTTCCACTTGCTGGTGTATTTCCAGATGTAGGAGATACTCATGGAGTCTCACCGACATTTCGTGTATATCACTCTCCTATAGGATAAGTGATAGGTCAGGTCGTGAGTTGGAGAGCGAGATCACGAGCAAAGGCATCATCGATCATATTTTCTACGCTTGTCGTCGTAGTGCTTCACTCACATGCCCCACCGATGAGTGAAGATAGACTGACTCATCCGACGCTTGTGGTGCCTAGATTTCCACTCGTCGTACTTCCTGGAGTGACTCATACGACCACCGTAGATGGTGTGAGTCCTATAGTATTTCCTGCGATCCCTGCTGGGGTATCACTTCCGAAGAGTGCTTCTATGGGTTTTCCAGAGATGAAGTTCGCGAATGATTTCGCACTTTTATTGGTCTCGCCAGTATACTTGATCTCTTTCGAGAAGATGATAGCGTTTATCTTCTCGATGTCTGAGATGATATCGTAGTCAGAGTTCGAAGTATCTCCGTCCATATAGAGTCCGAGGGATGAGAGAGTTTCTATATTTTTTTGCTCGTCTCGGGCTTTGGATTTCGCTTCTTGGTACTTGGTCGTGAGACAGAGAGCGAGTGACTGATAGGTATCTGTTGAGATATTGGTGACTCCATTTTTTCGGAGTATTTCTGTGAGTTTTCTATAGTCCTGGTTTGCTATAGAGTCCAGCGTAGAGATATCTGTAGGTGCATCTTTGACCCAGGTATTTCCGAGACATTCCGCACCAAATAGATCAAGTGTCGGTTTCTCTGCAAGACGTTTGGTAAGGATTTTTCTCGTGATCTGGTAGTCTCCATCATCTATTATTGAATAGAAATTGGTACCAGGATTTTCCCCGATATATCACTCCTCTGCCCATGAAAAAATAGGGAAAGCTAGGAAGAGAGAAAAACCGATGATGAGAAGGAAACGGTACATGATATCATTGTATCGAAAAATGGGGAAAAAAGCAAAATTTGCGAGTCGAAGAAAAAAAGATATAATCAATGCGTAATTTTTTACTCACACATTTTATGTATACATATATTTTCCTTTTCTTTTCTGTATTTCTCCTCGCCTCATGTACGACTCCAGGAACGACGCCAGTACTTCCAGCGAGTAGTGGTTCTAGTACTCCTATAGTCATGATCCCATCTCCGACCTATGGATCAGGGAAGCATGCTATGACGATTTTCGCAGACTTCCAGTGTCCTGCGTGTATCCGATTTTCCCAGTCGATAGCGCCACTCTTCGAAGACTATGCAAAAAGTGGATATCTCACTATCACTTATAAGCAATATCCACTTACGAATATCCATAGAAATGCAGAACGTGATGCTCTCGCAGCTCTCTGTGGAGCTGAGCAAGGCAAGTATACCGAGTATAAAAAAGCACTCTACGCGCTCGAAGAGTCAAAATCTGGGGCAAAAGTAACTGATGATGATAGAGTCAGTGCGGCTAAAGATACAGGGATAGATAGTGAGAAGCTTGCTGCGTGTATCGCAGATGATAGATATCTCTGACAAGTCCGTGCAGAAATACAGGAGTGAAATGCACTTCGTGTCACTGGTACTCCGAGTATCTTCCTCGATGGAAAAAAGCTCGATCTCGCCCTCTTTCCTGATACAGCTACCTTGAAGATGGTCATGGATCGTCTTCTCGAAGTCCCTGCTATGATGAGTGGGACTGGTATAGTGAAATAATATTTAACCTCATAAAATGTTTACTAAAATAGCCTATATTGCATCAGCAGTTATATTTTTCTGATATTCTTTTTTTAGTTATGCTCAATCAGATACTGAGAATATATCTTTTGGTACAGGAAAAGTTCAAGTAGAAATTTTTACTGATTTTCAGTGTCCAGCATGTATACGGTTTCATCAAATATGAATGCCTGTTATTGAAAGTTTTTTACAACAAGGAAAAATAACAATAACATACTATCAGTACCCACTTACTATGCTTCATAAGAATGCATATCAGGATGCACTCAGCGCATTTTGTGCGTATGACCAATGAATTTTTAAAGAGTATTCTCATGCCATATTTGAACTCGAAGATAGTAGAGGTTGACTCAGAATTTCCCTTCTTGATCGTATGAAACTTTTTATATCGGTATGATGAAAAAATATTTCTTCTTTTAGAAGCTGTCTCATAAGCCGTAAATATAAAAAGAAAATAGAAAATAATATTGCTTATGGAGACAGTAAAGATATCACATGAGTTCCTTCTGTTTTTATTAATGGAAATTCTGTAGACAATCAGATTTTATTTCAAGAAAATAGTCTCAGAGAGCTTTTACTCAATTACCTTAAATAACTCTTCTAGACTCGTCTTTCCCTGCATCGCTTTCAGGATTCCGTCTTCTCGCATGAGCATGAGGTCACCAGTGCGGGCTGCCTCGATGATATCGTGAGGACTGGCGTTATTTCGCACGAGCGTACGGATATTTTCTGAGAAACCCATCACTTCATAGATACCGATACGTCACTTGTATCCCGTCATGCCACATTCACTACATCATTTGGATCGGTGAAGTGTATAGCTTTCTTTTCGTTTCGCGACTCAGGCGATACCGATATCTTTGAGCATGTATTTGATGATGTTGGTCTGAGCTTCATCTGCCTCATAGGGTTCGCTACAGTGAGGACAGAGACGACGTACGAGTCGCTGTGCGATGATGACATCGAGTCCGGAGGCGAGTATATAGTTCGGGACTCCCATGTTCATGAGGCGTTCGATCGTCTCACCGGCACTCTTCGTATGCAGAGTCGAGAGGACGAGGTGTCCTGTCATCGCTGCTTGCATCGCGATCGTCGCACTCTCGAGGTCACGGACTTCACCGATCATGATGATATCAGGATCTTGGCGAAGGAGGGCTTTCAGTCCTGTCGCATAGGTATAGTTTTTTTTCTCATCGACCTCACTCTGGACGACTCATGGGAGCTCATATTCGATAGGATCTTCGAGGGTGATGATCTTGCGATCACTCGTGTTGAGAGACGCAAGCATAGAGTAGAGCGTCGTCGTCTTTCATGACCCTGTTGGTCCTGTGACGAGGATAGTACCATTGGTCTTCGAGAGAGATTTCTCGATCTGGCGTTTCGATGTCCACATGAATCCGAGCTCTTCTACCGTCGGGATCGACTTCGTGGAATCGAGTATTCTGCAGACAGCATTCTCCCCATAGCGTACAGGAAGCGTCGAGACACGGACATCGATATTAGCACCGTCATCACTGATACGATACTTTCCATCTTGGGGGATTTCGGTGATATTGAGTTTGAGATTGGATTTGTATTTGAGGCGCTCGAGGAGGAGCTTGTATTCAGTCTTCTCGAGCGTCACGATCGTCACGAGCTCTCCATCGATACGAAGCCTGACAGCGATATCAGCCTCACTTGTATCATAGTGGATATCTGAGCTTCCGAGTGCGAGAGATCCTTTCGTGATGAGAGAGAGGGCTCCTTCACTATCCTGACGCTTCAGCGCTTCATGGAGAGTGCGCTCGAGTTCTCTATAAGCGATATTGGCGCCACCATGAGAGTGCTTCCCGAGTTCTGCCTCGACGAGACTACGAAACTGCGACTCATCCTGGATGGCGAGCAC
>JANMHM010000002.1:0-62962 GCA_031375155.1 Candidatus Altimarinota bacterium | reverse complement strand
GCTCCTATATAAGTGAGACCCCTCTCGATACGCCCCTCAAGCCGACTCATGATGGAGACATCATTCCTGATTGGCTCAAGCAGCCATGAGTAAGCGAAGAAATCGTAGAATATAAAGACTCCCTAGCTCCAGAGGTATCTACAGATCCACTCCCAGTAGTATCTCCTGCTAGTACTGAGCTCCCAGACTGGCTCCGTGACTCGATGGAGAAAAAAGAAGAAAAACCAAAAAAGAAAGCTTCAGCGAAGAAAAAAGAGACTAAGAATGAGGAAAAACCAAAAAAAATCCAGAAAAAAACAGAGGAAGTGACAACAAAATCAAGTACAAGCTCAGATAGCGATATCCCTGACTGGCTCAAGTAAGAAAGACCCCCACTTATAAAATGGGGGCTTTTGTTTTGACGAAAAGGTATTTTCGATATACTAGAAACAATCTCATTTATCATATATTTCTATGGCAGAATCAGTACCTCCATCACCCGATATCACTCCAGCTTCATCTCCAGACAAGAAGTCTCTTTTAGCTGATATCATCGAAGCTTCTGCAAAAAGAATACCGACGCCTACAGAGTCTATACATCCTGAGACTCTTGAATGAGTAATTCGATGAACTCCCAAAAAACTAAGAGAACCTATTTCTCTTGCTACATTTCTCAAACTTATAGGATCCCTCTTATTTGTAGCGATCATATTTTTTGGAAGCTTTTTGGCATATGTAGCCTTCAATCCTGATCAAGGACTATTTTTTGTAAATACATTCAATATTAATCCCAATGATGTCCAAAAACTTCTAAAAAACCTGATAAATGGAAGTTTTTGATGTATCATGGTAATCGTATCGATCATATGGATTATCAGTCTTTTCAGAGCATTTTGGACACCAAAAGAACTCAAAAGAAAACGTCTTCTCTCATGGCTCACAGCAGGAAGTATCGGTATTATCCTATTTTCTATACTTACCTTCTGGGCATACCTCTTTAGTGTCGTATGAGCTACTGACTACTCTAATCCAGGATGATCTATACTCATATATGATCAAGATCGCTATACCAAGGAACAATATAGAGAAGGGTCTCGGATCACTGATACACAGAATATCATTGGACCGATAAATGTATTTTTCGATATCAGATCGAATGCGCTCCAAATAGCCAAAAATAATCTCATCTCTATAGAGGAATACAGTATCGACTTCGATGGTGCAAGCTGTAGCGATGGAAGATCTCTCATCACAGGAAAAAATCCTATGAATGAGCAAAGTCTGATCTGTGAGTTTAATCAGATTAAGTCATACAATATCCGTGGAATCTATAAGTGAAAAAATCGCCTCTGAGAATATCAGGAAGTTCCCATCAATCTCCCCACTATAGAAGTACGCTGACTCATAGATATAAAAAACCAAGTCAATAATCGGTGAGAAAAAATAATCACTCTCGATGCGACAAGCCTAAAAAAACTTGGAACACCACGGTGGATATATGAGTGATGAAAAGAAATAACCGAGTCTAGTATCACAGAATCTATTTCCTCTATACCAAAAATAATATGTTTCAAAATTTTTGATACTAATGGTTGTGATAGGATTTTTGTCCTAGAAGATACAGATACAAAATCAGTAGAATGATCTATCGTAGCAGTACAAGATCCTCTCGAAAGTAGACTTTTTCATCTCTCTCTTACGGGGATCACCATCAATATGAATGAGATCGTAAATATAGAATGGATCCTTGGAGATCAAAACATCATCTGTACTCGATGATCCGAAACATGCGACTATACTTTTGGATGATATGGGAAGGCAATGATAAGTGCATCCGTAGAGACTGCAAATGGAGCAAAATATATATTCGAAAAAGAACTCAATGTCAGCGAGCCACTCAAAATAGTCAGACATATAAAGGTCACAAATAGTGATGGTACCCTCCTCAATGGGGAAGCCACATACGATAAAGAGCTCCGAGCCTACGTACTGTGAAATGTAGTGATACCACCAGAAACACTCACATTTGATGCAAGAGATGTAGTATCAGGGAATCTCGGATATACACTCGATACTGTACTCTGGAAAATATCGAATGGAAAAACAAGCGAGGAACGCAGAGGTACTAAAATCAATATAGACTTCAATCAGCCTCTACGCTATACGGTAGAATGAATCTATACTTTCAAAAAAATATCTCCTAGTGGGAAGGCTGAAGCCGAGACAGTACAAGATACAGTGATCATAGATATCGAGCGAAAGAGTCTCATGCCACGTATAGATATCACTATGACTTCTGATTATGTCCCCAGTCTCGTAACTGTAGATGCTTCTCAGTCTGAGAGTGAAAACGGAGAAATAAAGAAGTTTATCTTCGACTTCGGTGAGTGAAAACCTCCTGCAGAAGGTGACTCGATCCAGCAATATGAGTATACTACAGCTGGAGAAAAAACTATCATACTGACTGTGATAGCAGAAAATGGAGAAAAAACTTCTATCAAAAAAACTATCGTCCTCAAAGATGAAGTAAAAAGTATTGATTTTCTCCCGAGTCTCACTCCTGGTATTTCTGGAAATCCGGTAGACTTCGATGCGAGTGGGACTAATGGTCAGATAGAAGACTATATATGGAATTTCTGAGATAATACTCCTGTAGCACGTGGGTACAATGTATCTCATACCTACATCACTCCAGGAAAATATACAATCACACTTACGGTCATATATACAGATGGAACTCAGCGAAATACGAAAAAGATATATGAAGTAGTCGAATCACTATAAAAAAATCTCCTGCTCTGCAGGAGATTTTTTTATAGCAGAAGGGTTCTTATTTCTTCGCATGGACGAATGTTCCGACGATATCATGAGAACCTATCTGGTCGATATCTTCGATACGACACACATATATAGGCATACCTTCATCATTCGCAAGTGCTATAGCTGCTTGATCCATCACACGTATATCCCTCGTGAGAACTTCATGCATATGGAGAGTATCATGTCGGATTGCGTCAGTATATTTTTTTGGATCTTTATCATAGATTCCATCGACTTTTGTCGCCTTGACGACGATATCGCACTGGAGCTCTAGCGCACGGAGAACGGCACACGAGTCTGTCGTAAAGTACGGGTTACCTGTACCACCGACACAGATAACTACTCTCCCCTTCTCGAGATGACGTAGTCCGCGTCTACGAATAAATGTCTCTGCGACTCGATCTGTCGGGATAGCACTCATGACACGCACGCTCATACCTTCTTGTTCGATAGCCTCACCGATCGCAAGACCATTGATGATAGTACCGAGCATTCCCATATGATCTCCTACTCCTCGATCGAATCCTCCTTGTTCGAGAGTAATTCATCGAAATATATTTCCTCATCCCACAACGATAGCTATTTCCAATTTTTCTTGACGAGCGAGGAAGACAATTTTTTTTGCGAGGACTGTAAGAAAATTGGGATCTATACCATATCACTGTACTCACTGCAGCGCTTCTCCAGAAAGTTTCAGGAGGATACGTTTTGGTGTATGATATTTTTTCATATGAAGTAAAAAAATGAATGATAAAAAGGCTAGCCTCAGCTAGCGAGTTTTGTATAGAGGAAAAATACCACAGAAAATGCAAGAACGAGGACAAAAAGTATAGCAAGCCCGAGAATAGCTGAATTTCGTTTGGTGATTTCTTTTTCGAGGTGTTCGATCTTATTACCGAGTCCAAGAGCATCAGTATCAGACTTATTTTTCGCAGACTCAAGAAGAAATGTCGCTTTTTTATATTCGATGAGTGGTATAGCATTTTTGAGCTCTGCTTCTGTCCTTCCTAGCCTATACGAGAGATCTTGTATGATCTCATCTTTTTTCACGATAGAGCGCTGTGCAGAGTCATAGAGTTCTACAAAATTCGGGATTTGCTTCTGTATAGGGTCTATCATTTCCCTCTTTCATGGTGGAGTAGAGATACTTTCACTCTCGAGAATGACCACATAGTCATCTCATCCATCTACATTTTCAGTCAGACGAAGATTCTCGACATCATCCTCATGGAGAAACATTTTTTTTCCGATACGCTTCGTCCGGATTTTTCCAGATTTTATGTGACGATCGACGGTACGTGTCGATATAGAGAGACGTCGAGCAGCCTCGACACGATCGATAGCAAAAGCCATGAGAGAAGAACTTAGGTTTTAGAATTTAGGACTGGAATTAACAAAAAAACATCCATCAAAAAGATGGATGTATTGTATGAAAACACGAGAAAAATGCAAATGAGTTGTGGGCTGTAAAAAAATACTCAAAAACAAGAAGTTCAAGAAAGAAGAAAATTTTCGAAGTGAGCTTATACAGATATAAGTGATCAAGAAAATTTTTTTCTGACGAAGAAATTCACCGTTTTTCAGGATTTTTTATGGTGGAGATGGCGGGCACCGCCCCCGCGTGTAAGAAGGTATCAGCTCTAGATCTACTGTATATAGCTTGATTTTAGTATTTTCGAAAATAAAGAATAAGCAAAAAGCTCTCGAAAAAATAGGTTTCTATATGTACTCCTTCGCTACTTCCTATCAGAAAGGCAAAAGGGAAAACTGATAGTACGACTCTTCCCTATCAGTTTGAGGAAAAGAAGTTTGTAGCAGGCCATATGGCACTCATCCACTAAAGGAGACTACACTGTTAAGCGATTAGGCAGTAACAGCTGGTGCAAATGAAAATTTAGCAGCAGTTGCGCGAGCAAGTACAGCGAGGCTTCCACCGCGAGTGTTTGATGTTTTGATTGCATCTGTGTTTTGTCATTTGATGACGAGGCTGACTGCCCCGATACAGCATAGAGGCAATACGAGTCTTCTTATCGAATCCTATATCATCCCCAGATTTTTTAAGGTACAAATGCAGGGATATTATAGAGAAAATCACGATTTTTCCAAATATGTTCACCGATTTTTCACAAAAAAACTCCCCGATATACCAATAATCGGGGAGAAACACGGGTGAAGAGAGCTAATCAGAATGAATTGTCGCGAGTATGGTCTTCGCAGAAGCGGAGTCGAGATTTCACTCTATGACAGCGATGCCATTCGCGAGACGCGAGTAAGCACGAGGTGCATTTGGGTCGAGGGATTTCTCTATTTCTGCGATAGGAGTATCAGGATAAAAAGACACTTTGACTCCGTCAGAAGTCGTGAGAATTTTCTTATCAGCAGAAACCACTACTCGATCCACTGAGCGGGATCAGGAGCTGACATACGTGTCACCTGCGACAGATCGGAAGCCATACTGCATATCGGGATTCCAGTAGGGAGTTGCGACAGAGATGACCTTCGAGTCGTCAGGCTTTCACTGATCCTTATAGAGTGTACTATAGGAATCGAAGTTATCCATCGACGCATAGATACCAGTGAGAACGAGGAGAGTGAAGATAGCAGAAAGCCAATCAGCACTATTCTTTCGAGAATGTGGGTGTACAAGATGTTTCATACCTATTTACAAAAAGAGCAAAGCAATTATAACATATAAAATCATAAGAGTCAATACTTATTTAGTATTTTTACAATATGTCAAATACTCTTTCTCATTTTGGTTCGATTTTTCTCGCTTTTTCGCTATAGTGTGCCTATGTCACTCGAAATATACAACACACTCACTCGCTCGCTCGACCGATTTAAGCCGCTTCGCCAAGACGAAGTGAAGGTATACTACTGTGGTCCGACACCGTATAACTATGCTCATATAGGGAATCTGCGTGCCTATCTCTTCGAGGATTTCGTCATCCGTACGCTCAGATTTCTCGGATATAAAGTACGGACTGTCATGAATATCACAGATATCGACGATAAGACGATCCGAGATAGTCAAAAATCAGGGAAAACACTCAAGGAATTCACAGAGTTATATAGTGAAGCATTTCTCGCAGATCTCGATCGACTCTCTATCGTCCGTGCTGATACCATAGCCCCGATATCGACTCTCATAGAAGATATGGGAATCATGATACAGTGACTCCTCGATAAATGATACGCCTATCTCGCTGAGGATGGAAGTATCTACTACAGCGTGAAAAAATTCCGTAAATACGGAGAACTCGCTCACCTTGATATAAGTGGGATGATCTCGAGTGTCCGTATAGATAACGATGAATACGATAAAGAGCAGGTCGCGGACTTCGCTCTCTGGAAAGCCTACGACCAGGAAAGTGACGGAGAAAATTTCTGGGAAATAAAGATAAAGATACCAACAGATACGAATATAAGTATTCAAAATGGAAGTAATTCGAGTGAAAATCGAGCACCAGAATGAGCTATATGAGCCAATACAGCGAGTGAGGATGCGGAGATTTGAGCTTGAAGGACGACATTTTCAATACTTAAAGGAAGGCCAGGTTGGCATATCGAGTGCAGCGCCTGCAACCACCACTATTTCTGAGCACAGATCGATATCCACATGGGTGGGATAGATAACCTCTTCCCTCACCATCAGAACGAAGTCGCACAGACAGAGGCATTCACTGGAAAAGAGTTCTCGAAATACTGGATGCATGGATGACATCTTCTCGTCGATAATAAAAAAATGGCAAAAAGTGCAGGAAACTTCTATACACTTCGGGATATTGTGGACTCCGTCATTGCGAAGAATGAAGCAATCCAGGTCCCTGAAAAAAATGAGGCTGGATTCCTGCCTACGCAGGAATGACAGATACAACAGGAACAACTCATTTATCGAGGATTCCGACTCATGGCACTCCAGAACCAGTATCGAGAAAATTTCAATTTCACCTTCGAACGACTCACTGCCGCGATCAATACGATAAAATGACTCGATGAGATGACGAAACGTCTCGCACGATATATCGAACGGGCGATCCCAGCCAATGACGAGCGAAATGCTCGTGGAAAACTCAAATTCCATGATATCTCCAGAGAATTCCGTGATAATCAGCAATCCTTTGTGCAGGACTTCATCGAGAAGCTGGAAGATGACTTCGATACCGTCTCTGCTATGACGATCGTGTTCGAATACCAGAGCTACATCAATAGTGGTATCGACGACGCTCTCTTCTCAAGCGAAGAGGCAAAATCACTCGTCGACCTGCTCAAGTCATGGAATGAGGTCATCGCTATACTTGATTTTTCTCTCCTCGAATCAGGAGAAACTACTCCCCCTGAGATACAGATACTCCTCGATGAGCGAGCTCTGGCAAAAAGCGTGAAAGACTATGCGAGAGGTGACGAAATACGTGATATGATCACGAATATGGGCTATAGGATCATCGATGAGAAAGACGGGGCACGGGTGGAGAAAGTCTAGGAGATAACATTTTCATAAAAAATATGCCAGAAAGCAACCTCGTAAAACTCCTGAAATACATGAAACCAGAATGACATGATGGAGAATACGTCTTCACTCAAGTCATGAACCTGGAAAATATTCCACAAGATATGATAATCTGACTATTTCGAGAAAGCGAAGGTATCACTCTTATAGTATCGCGAGAGGCTGCTGATAACTACGGATTAGCTTACTCATGAATATTTGGTTGGATTACTCTTACAGTGGAATCATCTCTCGAAGCAATATGACTCACAGCCGCTTTTTCAGCAGCACTTGGTAGAGAAAATATCAGCTGCAATATCATCGCATGATACCATCACGATCATATATTTGTCCAAAAATCTCTCCAAGAAAAAGCCATCAAAACACTCAATTCTCTCTCAGAAAAATTATAAACCATGCCAACACTCACTCCTATCATCTCCTCCCACATCTCTTCCCTCTACGGAAATATAGACTTCACCGTCACGCTCTCAGCACCACCGAAGAGTGAGCTCGGAGAATACTGCTTCGGAGTATTTCCTCTCGCGAAACCACTCGGTAAAGCGCCATGAGTGATCGCTGAAGAGATCGCGACGAAGCTCCGAGAAGATACCGAGCACTTCACTCAGACAAATGTCGTAGGCGGATATGTGAACTTCTCCGCTACAGGGAAAGTATGGCTCGATATATTCGAACAGGTAAGAGAAAATACAGATGAGAAACCGTCCAATGGCGAGACAATCGTCGTGGACTATATAGGTGCCAACGTGGGAAAGCCACTCCATATCGGGCATATTTGTACACCATCTATCGGACAAACGATTATAAATATATACAGATATTTGGGTTATGCAGTCATCTGAGATACTCACATCGGTGACTGGGGGCTTTTCGGAAAACTCATCTCAGCACATAAGCTCTTCGGTCGTGAAAATGGACTCAAAGAAAAATGAGTAGAATACCTTCTGGAACTCTATATAGAGATCACGAAACGATGTAGTGAAGATCCAAGTGTAGAAGAGTATTGTAGAAATGAGTTTAAAAAACTTTCTCATGGCGACGAAGAAAATATGAGACTTTGGGGGGAATTTACAAGTGTATCTATAAAGGCGATGAATGCTATACTCGCCACTATCCACGTCATACCTGATTTTGATATCGGAGAGAGTTTCTATGAAGACCTTCCTCTTCCAAAGATATGAAATCAACCTCCACTTACCTATACGATGAATGATGTTATTGCCGAACTTCTCGAGAAGAAAATAGCGGTAAAAAATGAAGACGGTAGTGTGGCAGTTACCTTTGCTGAAGAGAAAAAGATTCCTTCAGTGGTCATACAAAAAAAAGATGGAACGAACCTCTATCTAACTGCTGATATATGTGCCATAAAGTATAGACTCACAAATGGATGGAATCCTACAAAAATCGTATATTCTATCGATCTTCGCCAGCAAATGCATATGAAGCAGTGTTTCGAGATATGCAGGATGGTTTGATGGCTCGAGAATGTGGAAGTATTCCATGCATGAAATGGACATATCGGCCTACCTGACTGAGCTATGAGTACGAGAAAGTGAAATATCATCCGCCTCGAAGACCTCATCGAAGAAGGATTCGTGAGAACGAAAAAGATCCTCGAAGAAAAAGGAAGAACCTGAGAAAAATCTCTCTCTGATGAAGATATACAAGAGATCGCTATCGGCGCGATAAAATACTCGTACCTCATGCAGGATCGTGAGAGAAATATCACTTTCGACTGGGACAAAGCTCTCTCTTTCGAAGGAAATAGCGGACCCTATATCCAGTATGCAGCAGTACGAGCGAGGAAGATCGGGGATTCAGCCTCATCCCAACCCTCTCCTATAGGAGAGGGAGCTCAGCCCCAATACCCCTTCTCTGAAGGAGAAGGGGCTAGGAGATGAGGTATGTCTCCATACGATACCGCTCTCATCCGTACTCTCGCCGAGATGGAGTGAGTGATAGAGAATACCGCCAAGACCTACAAGCCTCACCATCTCGCACTCTACGCGTATGATCTCGCCGTATGCTTCAATAGCTTCTACGTCCATACGCCGAAAATCCTCGACGAGGAAGACATCATGCTCCGATCACTCAGGCTTGCCCTCGTGAGACAGACAGCAGAGCAGATAGAGCTCGCATTCGAGCTTCTCGGTATGCGGATACCGAGCGAGATGTAGAATTCTTTGCAAATAGTTCCATTTTTTCTATACTAGAGCTCATGAAATCTGTCCGAAATATCATACTCTGAGTCTCTGTATTTCTCGGATTTTTCGTGGACTCCTTCGCTAGAGAGATGCCTTTTACCGATATTCCTACAGGATCACCCTACTATAATGCGGTGAAGTACCTCCTCGAACAAAATATCATCACCGATGATGGAAGCCATAAGTTCCATGGTGAAGATACGATGATGCGTGATACGTTCGTAGGATTATCGGTGAGTGTATCCTGCAAGAAGTGTATCACGCCAACTCCAGACGATATCATCCGATACCAGACGTCACCATTTATAGATCTTTCGAAAGGGAATCCCTATTTCTACTGTATCGCATACGCTGCGGAGAAAGATATCGTACAGGGGTACAATCTCGATAAAGGAAGCGGAAAGGTAAGCTGTCAAAATAATCAAGTCTATTCCAGTGTCCCCTTCTGTGAAAATAATAAGATCACTCGTATAGAGTCAGCAGCCGTCCTCATGAGACAAGCAAGACTCTGGGATGACATACGAAATAAAGATGTGAAAAAAACGATCACTATTTCTGATATCTCTGACTACTGGTATGGATATGGAGTGAAGGGTATACAGGCCTGACTTCTCACGCTGAAGCCAGGAAATAGGCTCTATAGTGATGAATATATCACGAGAGGGGAATTTGCTATCATGGCAGCGAAGATACTCTCCTACAATCAGTGTCAGACAGCCAATGACAGTAGAGTCGCTTCTCGTATCGGCGTGAAAGACCCGACAGGAAAAGAAGTAACGATCACATCATTCCCTATCGGATACACAGGAACGCTTATACCTGTGACATCTACAGGATCATGGCTCTATGACTGGACTCTCACACATCCCTCTACAGCGACGACTCTCACCGGAAGTGGGACGAGCTTCCCTATAAGCACTATGACACAGTGTGGAACATGGATCGGGAGTCTTAATGTGAGAGATCCAGTGACAGGACTTATCGTCAGTACTTCAGTGGCTACATTTTTTATCGTCTGTCCTACACTTCCTGTGAGTATCTCGGTGAATATATGAGTATCTCCTAGCATCAGTGTACCGCTATGAACTCCTCTGAACTTCACTCCACTGATAGCTGGATGAAGTGGGACGGTGACATATAACTGGAATATTGGTGATGGCACGACTACTACGACAGCGAATCCGACTCATACCTACTTGGATCCTGGCACCTATACAGTCACTCTCACAGTAGTAGACTCTATAGGGAACACCGCGACAACGCAAGTAGTCATAACTATAACATGACCAAATGATGAGGACAATGACGGCACCATAGATACTGATGATCTCTGCATAAGAGTTTTTTGACCGAGAGTCACGAATGGATGTCCCATAATACCAGTATTTAATCCTACTACGCCGCCAGGAAATCCTCCAGGAAATCCTACAAATAGTACTCCTACTGGAGTACCTCTCATATCTACGACGAATAGCTGTATATACGGAAAATCTCGAAATAATGGAGTCATCATAGCGACTCCGACATGTATTATCTGTCCATGTGATAATAGTATAACCATGAATGCCCTCGTACGATCGTGTGATATACTGTTTCCCACAATACTTTCTGTAGATCAGGAAAATGTATTTTCACGATGATGATTTTACCAGATACCATAGATTATGCATGATATCATCCACTTTCGTTCATCTTCACGAATAAAAAAAATAGGCTCATGATCGAGAAAAATGACGCATGCTCGATCGACTGATTTCGACTCTCTCCGTGAATATACAATGGCAGATGATGCTCGAGATATAGCATGGAAACAATCAGCAAAAGGTATAGGTACATATCTCCGATCATCTCTTTCTGAAGAAGCGATCTCACTCACACTCATAGCAGATATCGATGATGGATGGGACTTTTCGATAGATCTATCTCTAGAAAATAAACACATGTTCTACGATATTCTCGAAAAACAGTGCCACTACACGAGTAGTCAGACTGGAAATACTTATAAGACAAAAAAATATACTCTCATGGGTATAAAACAAATATCTGAAATACTTATAAAAGAAAAGGTAAAAAACGAACTTATATTACTACTCACATGATCGCTCGATCCTGAAAACTATATATGACTGGAGCTTCTCGCAAAGCATAATGATGTCATCATCATCCACCTCCTGCATCCATATGAGATACATCCTGAAAACTATAATAGTCTTCTTATGGAGTCAAAAACTACAAAAATCTCAAGATATAAAGTCGAGCTTATGAAAACTCTCAAAAAGATAAAAAAAGAGCTTTCGAATAACGATATCACTCATATACTTGCATCCACAGAAGATAACCCTGCAGAGCTTCTTAATTTTTTCTTCAAGCATCGATATGTCCAATAACTCTATTACTCATCTCGTCTATCTCCACAGTGCAGGATGTACTCATGCAGATCTGAAGAAACTCTTTCTCTGAGAAGATTCCCTCTCTTACGGTGAAGCATGGATATGAATCAAGAATAAAACACTCACACTGGATACTACAGAAGAGAGGAACAAAAAAATCCAAGAAAACAGTCAGGAAATAGAAGAAGAAAAAATTGAGAACCTTCTCGAAGAAAAATCAGTAGAAATCATCACATGGGGTGATCCGAAATACCCAGCAAGGCTCAAAACCATAGGACATGCACCGTATTTTCTCTATGTGCGATGAGATCTGCGAAAGAATCTTCCACCACTCATAGGAGTCGTCGGATCACGCAAACATACCCCCTACGCGAAGCGTATCCTCGAAAAAATACTCCCAGAAATTATACAGGCAGGGGTATGAGTCGTGAGTGGAGGTGCTACTGGTGTAGATACTATGTGACATGATATCACACTCGCACAGAGTGGCTATACGATAGCAGTATTCGGTACTGGGATAGATAGATGTTACCCTTCGGGGAATAAGTCACTCTTCGAGAGTATACTCACGAAAGGATGAGCACTCATATCTCACTTCCCTCTCGGTACTGGTCCAGAGCTCTATAACTTCCCTATCAGGAATGAGATCGTCGCGGCGCTATCGTCTGGGATACTCATACCAGAGGCAGGTCTCTCCTCAGGAACACTCATCACAGCCCAGCTCGCCCTCGAGCATGGACGAGATGTCTTCGCAGTACCATGAGACATAGACCGAGCGACGAGTGAGGGGAGCAATATGCTCATCTCCAGTGGTCAAGCAAAGTGTGTCAGGTGTGCTGGAGATATACTTGAAGAGTATTTCGATCTGGAGAGTATCGGATCGGGGATGACTCCTATAGTGAAGATAGCACCAGTATTCACCGATGAGAAAGAAAAAATCCTCTATGAAGCAATAGAAAAATGAATCGCCCGAGTCGATGAACTCCTCTCAGAAACGAGTCTCGAAATGTCAGATCTTCTCATCACACTCTCGATGCTCGAGATAGGGTGACATATCGCTCTCGATGAGATGTGAAAATATCATATCAGCTAAAATATAACCATACATTCTATGAAAATCGTCGTCCGTGCCATCATCTGGAATCCTGAAGGAAAAATCCTCATGGCTCGTCATAAAAAAGATACTCCCTGGGTACTCCCTGGTGGACATGTCGAAGACCCAGAGACCCTCCATGAGGCGATGACTCGAGAGCTCAGAGAAGAGTTCTCGATCGAAGGGAAATTTCTCGATATCGATGGCGGAGATCCGCTCCATCATAGAGGTAAAAAACTCACTCATCTTCCTCTTCCTATAGCGGGATATACGCTCGAATATAGAAGTACGAATGGGGAAGATAAATCACGTCACGAATATATTTTTCTTATGGAGACAGATGAAGATGTGACAGCAATACAATCTAATGAAGTCGCAGAGTATCATTGGCACGAAGTCGACGATGTCCTCTCCATGAAGCCAAATGTCGAAACATATGACTTTATCATCGAAATACTCGAAAAAATAATCGGCGATGAAGAATAGTCCTAAGAAAATATCTCTTATCTTAAATACTATATATATCCTTCATATGAAAATCCCCTTTTATCATATAGATGCCTTCTCTAAGAGCGTCTTCTCATGAAATCCAGCTTGCGTAATTCAGCTAGAAGAGTGGCTTCCCGACAGTATACTCCAGAAAATAGCAAAAGAAAATGCTGTTCCTGAGACTGCATTTGTCACCATGAATACTGACTCTAAAGGCATACTACGTTGGTTCACTCCAGAGTTTGAAATTGACCTGTGTGGCCATGGCACTATTGCTACTGCCCACTATCTCTTTACAAATGACCCCTCTCGAAATCACACCATTGATTTCGAGACAAAAAGTGGCACCATAACTGTCTCGAAAAAAGATGAGTTCTATAGCCTAGAGTTTCCTATAAGAAAAGCCATTTTATCAGTTCTTCCTGAGATTATAGAAAAATCTCTCAGTATAAAACCAAAAGAGATACTAAAATCTAGAGATTATATCCTCGTATATGAAGATGAAAAATCTATAAAAGATATAAAAATAGATAGAACACTATTTGACCAAATCAATCTCGATCCTGGTTGACTCGTGGTTACGGCACGAGGAACAGACTGCGACTTCATATCACGATATTTCATTTCCCAATCTGTGATACAAGAAGATCCAGTTACAGGATCTTCTCATTGCTCTCTTGTTCCATACTGGTCTACTGTCCTAGGAAAATCTAAACTTCATGCAAAACAATTATCAGAAAGATGAGGGGAACTTTTCTGCGAACAAAAAGAAAATCATATCATCATTAGCGGTCACGCTACTACCTATGCTTCTGGCTATATCTATCTATAATGCACCTCAAACTCATTTCCACATTCTCAGAGTACAGCAATATCATCCTCGTCGGGTGAGGAACTGGATGACATATCCAGCCGATTTTGAATCTGATAGAAGAACTCCGAGAGAAAAAACTCCTCTGGATCGGAGGAATAGATTCGAGTGAAGAGAAATCCGCAAAAGAAAACGATATAGAATTCCGATCTATACCCACCCTGAAACTCTCCACGACAAAATCTCCGAAGGTACTTCTCTATCCATTCGTACTTCTTAGGGGGATTTTTGAGGCGAGAAAGATCCTCTGTTCTGTCATGTCGACAGAGTCTTCTTTTTCCGTGAAGACGACGAGACATCTTGCTCAGAAAGAAGAAGAAATAAGGCAAGATTTCTCTCTGCACTCTGCTCCGCTCGAAATGACAGAGAAGATTTGCGTCTTCTCGAAAGGCTGACCAGGATCAGTCGCCGTCGGTATCGTTGCCTGGACACTTTGACTCCCGCTCTATATCCATGAGTCAGATACAGTACCCTGAAGATCGAATCAGATTCTTGGAAAATTTGCAACCAAAATATTCCTCGGATTCGAGAGTGCTCGGAAGTATTTCGATGCGAAAAAATGCGAAATCATATGACAAATACTGAGTCCTATATTCTCACACAAAAGTACTCATGGGAGTATATTATGGAAAACTGATAAAAAACACATCCTCGTGATATGCGGAAGTCAGTGAGCAAAGAGTATTTTCGAAGCGATCACCACACAGTTCGAGAAGAGTGAAGAGTATGAGTGGATCATCGCTCTCGGGAAGCTCAATACTGATATGAAAAAATCCTTTGAGCAAATGCAAGATATACAAGCTACAGAGTGGCTCACACAAGAAGATATCGCATTCCTCCTGCAAAATACTGATCTTGCGATCACTCGTGGAAGTGCCACGACGCTTGCAGAGATCGATCTCTTCGGAATCAAAAAAATCATCATCCCACTTCCCTACTCAGCGAATAATCACCAATACTGGAACGCTCGAGAATGCGAGAAAAAATGAGATATCCTCCTCGAACAAAAAGATATAAAGAAACTTAGTGAATTAATAACGAAAACTTTATAACATGAAAGAATCTACAAGCGCTCAAAGAAAAAAAGTTTCATTTCTGAAGACTCTTTTTTCCATAATGAGAAAATATAAAGAAATCAGAAAATCATGGAAGCTTCTGACATTTCTTTGTATCATATATGTCGTGGGTATGAGCATCGAGCCGATATTCTCAAAACTTATCATGGATTCGCTAGAATCTGGACTAAAGACATGAGTCAATATAAATTCTATAGCATATCTCATAGCGTGATGGCTTATTATGTCACTGCTTATTATGTCTGGGAGATACCTCTATGGATATATGCTACTAACAAAAAACTCTGACGATTGGGCAAAAAGTATAATACACGATATCAGAGAAATGACTCTACTCCCAACAAAATACCATATCAGTGTCCAAAATGGGGAAAAAATAAAACTCATCGACCGAGGCGCTGAAGCAGTATGGGAAACGGGAGATATTTTTCTTCTGGAAATACTTCCCTATATATTCTTTTCCATCATCCTTATTGGAATTGGAATGTATATTAATATTCCTCTTACACTTACTGCTCTGATATTTCTTCCATTTAGTATCTGGCTGACTCGATACTTTTGAATCATAGCACATACGCAACAGCACGAAGCAAACATATATTGGGATAAGTTATTTTGAAGAGTTGGTGATGTATTCACAAATATACAAATACTGAAGATTTCAGCTCGTGAAGAATATGAATCAAACTACGTCTATACTCTCTACGATCGAGCAAATAAGAAACAAACAAAAATTCGATGATACTGGCTCCGTTTTAGCTCATTTTGACGTATTATCAAGATTATTCCGAGGATTCTCGTACTCGGATATAGTGTCATTCTCTACTCACGAGGTGAAATATCACTTGGAACTATTTTTTTCTTTTTTTCCTTCACAGATACAATATATTCACCAATTTTTACGATACTCCAGAACTATCAGCAGCTCATGCAATCTTTTGCGAAATACGAACAACTCCAAGAAACTATCGCTCTCCCAAAAGAAAAAAATGATGGTAAAGATATACTTTTGGGTATCAAAAAATCTATCTCTTTCCAAAATCTTTCTTTTACTTACCCAGCGACTTCTCGGGAAGTCCTCTCGGATATAGATTTCGAGATCGAGAAATGATCTCGCATCGCTCTCGTCGGACATACAGGAAGTGGGAAATCGACGATCATCCAGCTCCTCATGAGATTCTACGAGCCGACGAGTGGAAAGATCCTGATCGACGGCACTGATATATACGACTTCACACTCGAGAGCTATAGACAGAGGTTCGCGGCAGTATTCCAGGATACCACACTGTTCAATGAAACGATCCGACACAATCTCGAATATGTCCGAGACGGTATCACAGAAGAGATGCTCCAGAAAGCCTGCAAAGAGGCTAATATCCTCGACTTCATCGAGTCACTTCCAGATAAGTGGGAGACAGAAGTGGGAGAACGTGGACTGAAACTCTCCGGTGGAGAGAAGCAGCGTATCGCCATCACTCGAGCGATACTCGCTGATCCTGAGATCCTCATCCTCGATGAAGCGACCAGTGCACTCGATACCAAGACAGAGAAGCTCGTACAAGAGGCATTTGACCACCTCATGAAGTGACGTACATCGATCATCATCGCACATCGTCTCTCGACGATCATGAGTGCCGATACGATCTATCTCCTCGAAAAGGGTCGCATCATCGCAAGTGGGAATCACCGAGAACTCTATGAGAAATCCTGAGAATATCGAGAAATGGTCGATCTCCAGCATGATGGATTCGTAGGAGAAGATGAAGTTGAAATAGATAAAACTCTCTAACTTTTTCTTATGAAAATAATTAAACCTGGAATAGAATTATCTGAAAAAATTCAAAAATTACGAGTTCATCTGTGGGAGTTTGAAAAAAATTCTGCAGATTTTATTATCAGAATTCCAAGCATAGAAATTATTTCAAAAGAAATGTGAGCGTATTATAATGATCATAACAAAAAAATATTTGGGCTTGAAGAATGAAGTGAGATCATTGGTTTTATTTACGGAAACATAGAAGAATCAGCAGAATACATAGAAGAATACAAAAAAACTGGATTCATAGAATGAATTTACATAGAAGAAGATTTTCGAGGAAAATGATGATGAAAATTGCTTATTGATTCTATGCTCAAATGGTTTCAAGACGAGAACATACATTTAGTTCAACTTTGAGTCCTAACCAGCAATCTTGAAGCATTAGAAATTTACAAAAAATATTGATTTCAAAGCTATTATACTAAGATGAAGACTGTAATCTAAAATATATGTACCAAAAATCCAAACTCCTCTTCATACAATCACTCCCTATTCTTCTTATGATAGGATTGATACCAATGATACATAATGATTATTTACTTACTGGAGTATATATTGCGATTACTTTGATTTCTCTATATATCCGGAGAGAGAAATACGATAGTACTATATATTTTTCTGGATTTTTCTTTATGCTGATTTCAGAGTCTATTTTTATTTCTACAGGTGTCGAGACATTTTAGAGAAATAGCCTCTTCGGAATAATGCCACTCTGGCTTCCGTTTCTTTGGGCATATGGGTTTATTGCAATCCGAAGAGCGATACATATAATCGAAAAATAATATGTCTACCTCTAAATCCACTCTCGAATACCTACAAGAGTGCCTCTCTCTTGTTCCAGAGATCACTTTTAAGCCAATGATGGGAGAATATTGTGTGTACTCACAGGGGCGAATATTTGCCCTTGTCTGTGACAATACCCTCTTCCTGAAGACGACTTCTGAAACCATCAGTCTCTTCGAAGATCAGGAGACGAAGGCATATCCAGGATCGAAAAATACCGCTCCAGTAAATGCTGAGTGGCTCGAAGATGGAGAAGAACTCGCAAGAATAGTGAAGCTCACTCTCGAGAAACTCCCTCCACCGAAACCGAAAAAGAAGAAGTAATCATTACTCTCACCTATACCGTGCTCTCGCATCTGCAGCACTCTGTTTCTGATCGACGATAGGATCATAGTATACTCCCTGGAGTTCTAGTGAGTGGATTTTCTTTGGGTCGATATTTTCGAGTTCTGGAATATATTTTTTTATGAATTTGCACTCAGCATCGAATTTCTCTGACTGAAGAAGAGGATTAAATATCCGTACAGGCTTCGGGTCAGCTCAGACTGATGCACTCCATTGCCAGTTGCCGAAATTCACTGCTTCATCATAGTCGATGAGGTATGTCTTGAACCATTTCTCTCCGATCCGCCAATCAATCGCGAGATTTTTCGTGAGAAATGATGCTACCACCATACGGAGACGATTGTGCATCCAGTTCGTTTTATAGAGCTGCAGTATAGCAGCATCGATGAGGGGATAGCCTGTCTCTGCATTTTCGAATTTCTTCCAGAGGATACTCTCTTCATCTCTCTTCCACTCGATGAGTCGGCGACGTTCCTGGAACTCCAGATGGTAAGTAAATGGAAAATAGTAAGCGATATGATACCAAAATTCTCGCCAGATAATTTCCGAGAGAAGTGTAGGATTATTTTTTACTTTTTCATATATTTCTCTCACTGAAAATACTCCAAATCGTATATACGGAGAGAGTCGTGTCGACCCATCTATCGCGGGCAAGTTACGCAGATCATCATAGTGAGAGAAATCTCGCTCAATGCGTTCACGACCGAACTTCACTGTCCAGTACGGATGATACGGAGCGCGGATGATATCTCGGATATGTTTCCTATCTTCTGGGGCAAACCACTTCGTCGTATTTCCATCGAATGGACGCATCTCGAGTCGTTCTGGATGTGCGATGAGGAATTTCTTCCAGAGCATGGAAAATGGCGTGAATACCTTCCTCTGCTCACACTCATGTGGCTCGACCATGAGAAAGTCCTGGAATGAATAATATGCCATCCCTCTCGCATCACAGAGTCCTTCTATACTCTCATCGCGAACTTTCCCATGAGGACTATAGGACCTATTGATATAGATAGCATCGATCTGGTATTTCTCTATGAGTATCCTTATCGTATCTTCAGGATTGCCGCGATACACTGTAAGAGCTCACCCATGGAGACGAAGTTCTTCGTCGATATATTCGAGACACTCTCGGATGAATCAGAATCTCACATCACTCTCCCCGAAATCCTCTATCGCACGAGTATCATGGATAAAGATAGGGAAAACCTCCGTGGAATTCTGCATGGCTTCGATGAGTCATGTATTGTCGTGAGTGCGGAGATCCTGACGAAAGATGAAAAGGGTACGATTATATTTTTTCATAGAGTATTTTATATAGCACTTCATGATCATGATACAGGAAGATCGATGGAACTCTCTCAGATACATATCTTCGAGAATGACTGGAATCACCGACAGTATCCAGCTATGATATTAGGGTCATCATCGAATTGAAGTTTCGTGTAATTGATACCTCATTCGAGACAGTTTTTCTGCGCATCTGGAGTAGGTAGTGGTGAACAGAGATTCTCGAGTTTGAGAGCATCTCATATATACCGTTTTGCTATCTCCTTTCCTATTCCACGGATACACATATTAGCATATGGTCATCATATGCTACACTTCGAGAGAGCTCCGCTATAGTCTTCGCTCTGATAGCGGAGATATCCGAGTCCGGCGAAAAATCCACAGACATATGATTCACTTCCACTTCCATATGTCGTACAGGGAGAAAATAATGACTCTACTGAGTATCCCACTTTTCCACCGACATGTTCGAGGTCTCAGGAATAGAGTTCCATAAATACTCACTCGGCACAGCGATTTTTCCATACTGAGGTAGAGAGTTTTCTACATCATATGAGTGACTCTGTGACATCATTTCGAGAAGTGAACATGAGACCGTGACCGACACCATGGAAGCATGATCACTTTCTCCGATCTTCGATAGACTTACAGGCAGACTCTGGATCAGCTACGAGTCCTGGATCGGAGAGGAAGTACGACTCGAGTACTCCATGAGTAAATCCTCAAGCACAAACATCATCTTGTCATGATGCTATAGATTGAGAAAATCCAAAAAGATGGAATGCCTCATGACCGATCTCATGGGCAAGATTGTGACAGTTTTTCGATATGAGCGTGTTATTTCATGTGATCTCCTTGAAGCGGAGAAGCGCCGTATGAATAGAGTGACTATCTCGTGAGTTAAAAAAAGGAAATATTTCTTTTTTGAGAAAAGAACTAAGATTGTATTGGTCAAAGTAGTCTTTTCCTATAATGATTATACCTTTCTGATCTCCCTCTTTATATGCATACATTCCTGATTTTTTGAGAGAAAAAAAACTCACCGCACCACTCTGCACCTCTATGGTAGTAAGTGGAGGGATACTACTATCTTCACTCTCATATATATCAAGTGTAACTGCGTGAGTAAGGGTATTATGAAACCTCACTGCGTCGTATGCATCAGCAATCAAGACTCCAGATCAGGTACGTCCATCAAGAGCAACATAATGGAGTGTTCCTGAATAAGAGAGGTATGTATTATTTTGTATATTTTGAGACTGGAGGAGATCGAGTTTATGAGAAAGTACTCTATTCTCTTGAGTAAGTACTAGACTTTGAGTATTGAGCAGAGAAATATTTTTACTATATTCGGTATATCCAAAATATCAGACTCAAAATAAGAATAGTAGCGAGATAAAAATCCCGATAACAAGAAGAAATTTTTTGGACATAGACAGAGTATAGCAAAAAATGGTAAAATGTATATACTCACTCTATGTTTTTTCCATTTTTCTCACTCGCGATCTATCTCGTCATCTGGTGACTCATGTCACTGGGTATACTTCCTGACATATCGAGCCTATTTGCTTTGTCAGCTACTCTGGATCCATGGATACTTCTTGGCGCTATGTGAGTTATCATATTTCTCGAGAGCATTATCTATCTCGGATTCTATCTTCCTGGTCAGTTTATCGCTGTCATACTCGTGATCAGCGGAGCAAATTCAATCTCAGATATAGGATCACTCACGCTTATATCTGTAGTAGCAGTGACTTTCTCTGCAGGAGTGAACTACTTCATCGGATCACTATTTCGAGAGAAAAATCAACGAGTAAGCCCCATAGACTATAAAAAACTCCTTCTCTCGATGATACATATAAATACGCTCGCGCTCGCGCTCTTCGAAGCCGGAAAGATGCGATATCCGAAATGGATCATAGGAATAGTCGGGATACTCAATCTTCCCTACTATCTCATCATGATAGTACTCGTATATCAGTTCCAAGATGCCATGCGATCACTCGGTGAGAATCCCTACTATCTCCTCATCGCCCTCATCATCTGGTGTGGATATAGCCTGTGGAAAGCTCAGAAAAAAACTAATTAGCCCTCATCACATATCGCTCTGCGAGCTTCCAGTAGGCAAAAAACGAAGCACAATACTGAGTCACTTCTGGGATCATATATGGATAAGGAGTCTTAGTTATCCCTATGATACTTGAGTAGAGGATGTGATCTGTGAGATATATCTCCTGATCTGAGATACTTCTAAACTCATCTCTGAGATCCTCTACCTCTCCTAAGTATACTTGGATTCACTCTATATTTTCCCTCGCAAGCGAAAGGATGAAGTCTATAACGTTCCCAGATACAGGAAATCTCGCAAAATGGGAAGGTGAGAGCACGAGGATACGATTGGCTCGGATATCTGTCTTCCATTCAGGATTGATAAAATAATCTGTATACATGCAAAGTGGAAGAGTCGGATCGAGGGATATAGGGGTTTTGGGCGGTAGAGGGGTCGAGAGGGTGAGCAGAGAATACTCTCTCATATGAGCTGGTATAGTCGTACTCCAGATATCCTCATAGCTCCTATCGAGAAAGGTTTTTCTCTGAGTCGATCCAGTATACTCATTGATATTGGTCTGGATAGCGATATATTTCTTCGAGGAGAATGCTCAGGCATTCCACTGCCAGCTACACGTATTGGATGCGAGATCTCAGTCGAGGAGATGATAGTACATCCACTGACTCGGCGTTCTCCAGTGAGCTCCACTCATATTGCATGCGATCCCAGCGATATACATACGCAGATGATTATGTATATAGCCTGTTTCATAGAGCTGCTCGATCCCGAGATCTATAGCTTCGATACCCGTACTTGCATCCGAGAACGCTGTCGGCATATCATGTGTGATGACATCTTCCTGATCGAATCGGATATCCACCATCATCCGATCAGTACTGAGTCATTCCCATACTCGGAGGAAATATTCTCGCCAAGCAAGCTCTTTCAAAAACTGCTCTATCTGATGAGGCTGGAATCCTCTCGCGAGTACTCGACGACGGATATCGGCGATCGTGATGAATCCTCTCGATATATATGGTGAGAGCATCGTCACATGTCCGTTAAGATAATTTCGATCCTTCCCATAAGCAATAGGATCGATATTATCGATACGAGCCTCGATACTCGCTCTGTCGGTTGGGAATGTATAATTAGGGATTTGCATAATGCTAGTTTCTGTCATTCCTGCGAAGGCAGGAATCTCACTATTTTTTGAGATCGAGATTTTTCATATACGCCTTGGCATCAGCAAGAAGTCAGGAAAATATCTCAGTAGCACCTGAGGTGACGACTCATCTATCATGAGACTTATGGAGAATCAAGCACTCAGACGAGCGAGACTGACAGACAAGCATCCAGAGATTTTCGAGATTCACGCGATCAGTCTTGTCGACGATGAGATATCCTCGTTTCAGTGCACGCTCATACTCCTCTCGCTCATAGGCATAGAGATGATGCGGGACAGCTCGACTTCCGAGTCGGATCCCTGATTCCTTCCCTTTCGAGAGAGCATCTATATGTTCGAGTTTTACTTTGGGCATGAGAAAATTTGTTTTTTTCAGAAAATCTATACAATGAAGGTATCACTGAGTGAAATTAGATCAGTGCAGATAATTTTTGTAGTTAAAGTTATGATCTTAACAACCGTTGAGAGATTGCTTTGATGCTGACGAGAAATCGCTATAAGCATTATACCTAGAAATAGGAATGTGTGAAGTGGATAATCGAAAGTCATATAGACATTTATTTACTCGATAGTTACAAGCTATCTCATATTAAGTTATGTTTCCGTAATAGGAAATCAGGAAGGACACGGGATATTCCCACAAATCTAGAGTAGGTTTGGTCCTTCCTTTTGTGTTATAAAAAATATTGAAAGTATGAAAAAATATAATAACGATCTATTAGAATGGGTACAATCAGAGCACTTTATAAAAAAAGCTAATAAGAAATCTTATAAGCATTTAGATAAAAATATAATTTTTCGAGATTTTTCTGGGAAGAAAATACGCGTAAATAACAAAACAAACTTCAATGAAGTATTTATTAGATATAACTCTGTACTAATACCATCTCTAGACTACTTAGATACGTTATTAGATCCCAATAAGATTAAATCTCATAAATTTACCCCATTTTTTCATGTAAAGAAACCAAAATGGAAAATATCTTGGGAAAAAAAATCTAGTAAAAAGAGTGAGAAATGAAGAAAAAAAGTTGATGAAATCAAAACAAGACCAATACTATATGCATCTCATAAAGATTCATTAATTTATCAATTCTTATGATTTAAATGGCATACTCTTTATGAAAAAGAGGTGATTAAATTTTGATTGAATAATGTTGCATTAGCGTATAGAAAGATTCTTGATGTCCATTGAAGGGGTGAAAAAATAATATAAACTATGCTAGAGATGCATTTGAGTTTATTAAAGATAAGAAAGTTACTGCCTATGCTTTTGATATTAGTGGATTCTTTGAAAACTTAGATCATCAAAAATTAATTGATGCCCTAAAAAGATTATTAAAAGTTTCTAGATTAAGTGATGCTGAGTTTACGGTAATAAAAAATCTCACTAATTATCACTCTATTCTAATTCAGGATTTAGAAAATGGATTATCTGAAAATGAAAAATATAAGAGTATGAATTTTGAATGAAAAATTTGTAGCATAGAGGTTCTACGTGAGCTAATAAAGGCATGAAATATTAGCGTAGAAACTAATAAAAGTGGTAAGTGAATACCTCAATGATCACCTATCAGTTGATTACTGGCAAAGTTATATATGCTAGGTCTAGACAAAACTCTGTATACGTTGGCATTAGAAATGAATTATTACTATGCTAGATACTCTGATGATATTGTACTTATCGGAGCTGAAGATACATTACAAAAAATAAAGATAATTCTAGAGGAAGAGCTCAAGAAAATTGATTTGATAATTAAAAGTGAGAAAACAAATATAACCTATTTTGAATGAAAAAAAGCATTAAAGTCTATATGCTATATAAAAGATAAAGATACATGAGCGCCCATCAAGGTGGAGAATATAATTAATCCTAAATTTGAATATCTTTGATGTGAATTTGACGGAAAAAATATGAGATTAAAATCAGCTACTTTATCAAGATTTTATCAAAAACTTTCTTATCGAATAAAAAAATATCGTTTTGCCAAGAATTGAAGGAAAATTATTCTAAGAAAATTTTGATATCCTGGAAAAAATAATACAAGAAATTTTTGAAGATATATTCAAACTGCAATGCAACGATGAATGTCTCCATATAAAATAAAAAATCAGTATAGAAATCATATAAAGTATATCAATAATTGATTTAAATTACCTAAAAATAAGATTATTTTATAATATCACTCCCTCCTCGACCAATATCCCTGTAGTCAGTACATCTTCATGATAGCTCTTCGATGATACTACTCGACAGAGATAGAGCTCATGATCTCATCCATGACTTGAGAGTTTCTCGATCTCTTCTAGCTCGATGTATCAGGCGATTCATGATATATGTCCCTCTGCTGTCAGGAGTCATTTCTTCGCGAGATATGCCATCTTATCATAGTTTTTTCACGATTTCTTCCCGAGGACTCTCACGAGAGATGAGTGCTCGGGCGAGAGGATCTGGAGGATCCCTCCATGACTCGACTGCCAGTTCTCGAGAGACTCTGTACCATGGTAGAGGGCGATGATATAGTGCTTTGGTTGCATACTCACGGGTATCACATACGTCATCACATTCATATTTTTCTGAGATTGTTTCAATGCTTCAATCTGAAGGCTTTTCTGCTGAATATCCTCTGTGATAAGAGAATAGACAGGATAGGATGGGAGATTCCAAGGTTTACGCATTGGGAGTGATCTTATTGATAAATATTTCTTTCGCTTTACGGATCTTCTCGATATCCACTTTCGCAAGGGTCGAGAGTACATAGGGAGTACGTCATTTCTCGAATATTGGCGTATTGCGGTCTACGAAGTCCCAATACAGATGAGTCATCGGGCAGGTTTTTTCTTTTACTGAATACCGACATTCCTTGCAGTAATCACTCATCTTATCGATATAGTTCCCTCCTGAGATATAGGGTTTGGTCGCGAGACGACCGCCATCACTATACTGACTCATCGCCATCACATTTGGCGTGACGACCCATTCGAACGCATCAGTATACATCTCAGCGAACCACCGATTGACCGAGAGTGGATCATACCCCATGAGAAGCGTATAGTTCCCGATGATCATGAGTCGTTCGATATGGTGCGAATAATTCTCTCTCTGCACTCTCTTGACGACTGTATCGACACAGTTCATGGTGGTGATATCTCACTGATCCTGATTTCATCCATAGTTCCACCATTCCTCAGGAAGTGGGATATGATGTTCGAGTACATTCTGAGCATAGATATCATCGTAGTAGTAGAGATAAAATTGTCTCATATATTCCCTCCAGCCGAGTATCTGACGTATAAAACCTTCGACACTCGAAAGTGGAGCATGCCACCCGATAGCTGCTTCGATGACCTCAGATGGATGCAATATACCAAAATTGATCGCCGTCGAAAGCATAGAATGATGGACTCGCATATCATCCTGGTACATAGCATCCTCGAGACGACCAAAGTCAGCATAATGATATTCGAGAAAATACTGGAGGAGTGAGAGTGCGTCTCTGCGTGATACAGGAAGGAGAAATGATATATTTTCTGACTTATAATATGCTCGAGCCTCATCGATATATCTCGTATCAGTTGGCGACCACTTCCAGTCAGGTCTATGAGCCCGATCGTATGATCTATTTTCACTATCATAGTTCCACTTCCCTCCTACTGGCTTCCCATCGTCCTCGATGAGGATATTTCTCGACTTTCTCATGTACCGATAAAAAGTTTCCATGATAGGTGGTTTCTCGAATTTCTCTTTGAATTCTTCTGGAGTGATGAGAAACTGTCGATTCAGAAATATCTCGATCGATACTCCATGGAGTACATATTTCTGTATTTTTCGAGCAAGATATTCCTCGCTCGAATGCATCGATACGATATCTGTGATACCTGTTTTTTTGACGAATATTTCTATACCTTCTCTATAGCTATCCGCCTCTATCCAGTGAGTACGATATCCATATCTCTCACAGTCAGAGAGGAATTCTCGAGCGATCGCATATTCGGCTATCTTACTACGGATATTGAAGTTGAGATCTCCTACTGGCGAAGATATACGAGCTCCCGTGAAGAGTATAAAAAATATATGTGTCACTCATGGTTCGATATATTTGATATTGCAGTGATCATAGAGTATCCATTGAGCCTTTTTCATGAAGATATATTAGTCAAAAAGTGAGAGATTGGTATCTGATTTTGGTATTTCTTTCTGTTTTGTTTTTTTCTGAGAAGCACTCTTGCGACTCGCATGTTTCTCTACGATAGATTTCTTCACTCTCGGATCGATATGTGATTTCATATCATAGAGGATCACTCGCGCTTTCCTATTGGCTTCTTCGACGTCGATAATCGGATAGGGATAGTCTCGTCACAATATGAAATCATACTCTATAGACTCCATCTCGGATATCTTCCAAGGCTCAGCCTGGAGATGCTTCGGGAGCTTTGCGAGCTCTCTCAGATATGCATCCACGAAGAGCCCATCACTATCCTTATCATGAAGTTGCTTCATCGGATTGTATATACGGATAGTATTGATCCCCATAGTTCCTGACTGCATCTGGAGCTGCATATAGTGGATACCTGGCTCATAGTCAGTGAAGAGTCAGGCAAGCCAGTGGGCAAATCTCCCCTGCCATGGCTGCATACAGGTACACGTGACAAATGATACCAATGTGGCACGAGCTCGGAAATTGACCCACCCGATATCCTGAAGTTGTCTCACAATCCCATCGATAAATGGTACTCCCGTCCGAGCATTTTCAACGGCAGACATGATATTTTCATCGTACTCAGTACGGATATTATCATAGAGCTTCACAGCATTCATATGTTCGAGTCTGGGCTCGTCCTCAAGCTTCTGGATGAAGTGTGACTGCCAGTGAAGTCGTGAGTGAAATGCCTGGAGCGATCTGAGGAATTTCGAATCTCATTTCTCCTTCAGATCTCTCATACGTGCCCACGTCATCTGGACAACTTGCTTGAGCGAGACGCATCCATAGGCGAGATACGGCGATATTCGCGAACTTGCTTCCTGACCCTCGATCGGACGACTCATGCCACCCATATATTTCCGACCTCGAGATATGAGAAATGTCGCCAGTATTTTTTGTCATTCTTTTTCTCATCATGCTTGGATATACGGATGAGAGAGTTTCCTCTGCCACTCATCGGAGATAATCTCAGATAAAAAAGGTTTCTGTCACATAGGAGGAGGCAGTATAGGTTCTAGCATACGACTATTCCAGATCTTGGACCAGTCATCACGGGAAGAAAGACTTCGTACAACTCAGTTCGTCGGATACTCAGTCCAGGGTATATCACGAGACCTGAGAAACTTTCCCATCATAATATCCCGATGATAGGTGATCCCATTCCCCGTCTCTTCATGAGAAAATATCGTACGTATATCATAGATCGAGAGTATATGCTTCATCACCTCTGAGATACTCCGCTCAAATATCGCAAGCGGTACTCAGAGTGTCGTGAGAGAAGACTCGAGATCAAGGAGTGACCCTTCGATAAACTGTCTATGAAAATCTGAGAAATCTGGAGCACTCGTCACACATGGCTCAAAACTATAAAAAGCCAGCACTGGTATACTATACTTTTTTCCGAGAGAAAAAGCCTCTTCAAGAGGACGATGATCGCTTACTCGGAGATCGCGCTTATACCAGATGAGGATGATTTCTTCTTTTTTTTGCATGCTTCAGAGCAATATAGTATAGATTCCCAGTCTTTTTTCCACTTTTTTCTCATAGAGAAAGGTCTCTGGCAGACAGGACAGATCTTGGATTCACGCATGACTCATCGATCGAGGACTTTCATAGAAGATTTATACTTTCTTCTGCATGCTTCAGACGATCTTTCGGATGAGAAATCGTGGAGTGAATCTCACCGACTCTGCGAGTATCCAGTTAATACATCCGTGAATAGCTACGACCTGACCCCGCATCATAGCACGGTATCCGTACTCGGCAACTTCTCGGGAAGTCGGGAGTTTGCGTCACTGGAAGAGCTTCGAGCTATCCATATGAGATACTGCGGCGAATCCTGATTCGGTAGGACCAGGGCAGAGTGCGGTGACCGTCACTCATGTAGAGAGTAGCTCTTCGCTAATAGCTTCGGAGAATGAGAGGACATATGCCTTCGTCGCGAAGTACACTGCCATCCCAGGACCCGGCTGGAACGCTGCAGTCGATGCGAGATTCATGATGCGACCATACGTTCCCTCGATCATATTCGGGAGAAAAAGTTTCGTCATCTGTGTCAGTGACTTCATATTGAGATCGATCATCTGACTCTCTTTTTCATAGTCAGTTTCCGAGAATTTTCAGAAATTTCCGAATCCAGCATTATTGATGAGATGGTCGACTTTGATTCCAAGTTTATTCACTTCTGTAAATACTTCTCGAGGAGCACTCGGGAGAGAAAGATCCTTCTCGATGATATGAACTTTCACTGAGTGAGCCTTCATGAGCTCGGCAGCAAGCGTCTCGAGCTTCGAGCGACTCCGTGCTACGAGGATGAGGTCATCTCCCTGACTCGCAGCAACACGAGCAAGCTCGAGTCCGATTCCGGAAGAAGCTCCAGTGATAAGGGTAGTATATGGCATAGTGAAATAGGAATAGGAATACTCCGATAGTATAGAGTCTTATAGTTTCTTTCCAAGACTATTTTTCGCTTTTCTGCATTTTTCTGAGCAATAGAGGACAGTGTCAAAGTTATGTTTCCATTTTTTCCGTATCGAAAAAGGTCTCTGACAGACTTCACAGATTTTGGATTCACGCATGACTCATCGGTCGAGGATTTTCATAGTTATTTCTTCATGATATGTCGAATCCTCTCATGGAAACGGTGAAGTCTCAGAAGGAAAAACAGCCGGATAGACTGCCTACGAATAGTACGAAGTCAAAATACGAGCACGCCAGCCGTCAGGATCATGAGCCATCCCGCTGGGATCGGAGTGAGAAGTGCGATGATACCAAAGAGAAAAAGAAAAATACTCATACACCACTTCGCCCAAAATGGGAGGAGCATAATACGCTGAAACCATGGATGGATCCGTATCTGGTAAAATATTTCTCGGAACTTCTCCTTATATGTTTTGTTTGAGATTTTTCTCATACGCATATGATAGAGAAAATCCCCTGAAGCACAAGGGATTTTAGAGGATTATTTTGAGATGACACTCGCCTTCACGATCTTCACTTCGTCGAGAGGTTTATCATTTCTATCAGTCTTACTGGCTTCTATCTTCTCGACGACATCCATACCCGAGACGACATGACCGAAGATCGTATGCTTGCGATCGAGGAATGAGGCATCTGCTGCTGTCACGATGAAGAACTGTGAACCATTAGTATTGCGACCAGCATTTGCCATAGATATCACTCACTTCTTGTGCGTGAGCGTCGCATCGGAGAATTCATCTTCGAAGGCTCGCATCCAGAGAGACTTTCCTCCCATGCCGGTGCCAGTCGGATCACCTCATTGGATCATGAAGTCACGGATCACTCGGTGAAATATGATACCATCATAGTATCATTTCTCGGTGAGTCCGACGAAGTTCTCGACTGCCATTGGCGCTGACTTCGGGAAGAGCTCGAGAGTGATATCACCAAGAGTGGTGGAGAGGAGGATTTGAGGATTCATAAATGAAAAGTTACACAAACACAAACAGAAGACACAGAGGAGTTTTATTTTTTTATCATTCAGAAAATCATTCTAAGTATTTCATCAATCAAGTTTAAGCATTTTTCAACATCAGGATGGCTTATATAAGAAAATTCTTTTGCAAGAAGTAACTGAGTTTCTACTTCCATAGCAGATCATTTTGCAATATGGAGAAATCGAGAATAGTCAGCATCGCTTCACCTGCCACTTCACTCTGCTATATTCGAAACTATAGAAAGAGCTGCTCTACGAATTTGGTCAGTGAGAGCAAATTTCTCTTCTGAAGGAAATTCCCTTAAAATAGTATGGAGTAATTTATTAAGCTCGAAAGCCTTCTTCCAAACCTCTAGATTTCGGTAATATGAGGCCATAATTCAAAATTCCTTTGTGTTACTGTTTGTGTCTTCTGTTTGCTCTTCTACATCCCTGGCATACTGAGTCCCATCTGACTCATCACTCCCTTCATACGATCTGCAGCGATCTCTTGGGCTTTTTTCATACCTTTGTTTACTGCTTCTGTGATAGCTTTCTCGATTTTTGCCTGATCCGCGAGGATACTCTTATCTTCGATCACCGTAGAGACGACCTTCAGTTGACCATCGATCGTCACGACGACACCATCGACTTCCGCTTCGATATGAGTATTGGAGAGCTCTTCTTGGATTTTTTGAGCTTGTTGCTGGAGCTTCATCATTTCTTGTGCTTGTTTGAAATCCATATAAGGTAAGTTAGGATATTAGTGAGTGGTAGGATAGTGGAAAACCTCGAAAAAGCAAAAGTTTCGAGCGAGATATTTTACCAGAATTTCAGTGATTTCAGTGACGTACTCTTCCCTCGAAACGAGTTCCAGATATAGATACTGATAGTCAGTACATAGATGACTACTGTGACTCTCTGTTCGAGAAGCGGATGAGCGATCCAGACTCCGAGAAGCGTCCAGAGAAATACTCCAGAAATGATATACGTCCGATATCGACACTGGAGCTCCGAGACGATGAGGAGGAGAGCACCGAGAGCGAAGATAGCATAGTAATAGTCACCTGTCCCTCAGAATGGCCAACCCATAGAGCGCATCCAGACAGTTACATTGAGTGCTGTCGCCATGATGATCCAGGCAAATGTGATCTCTACGCTCGATCGGACGATGAGAGATGAACTACGAGTAAGGGTGAATACATAGGCAAGCAGTGCGAGTATCGCGAGCATGACGATGAGCGCCACACCAATATAGAGATTGCCCCACGGTATGAGCCAGACGAATGTGAGAGCGATAGCAAGAGAGAAGAGTCCGAGAGCTCGACTACTCGTATATGAGTCTGTGAGATAGGGGACGATCTTCGGAAAATATTTTTTCGTGAATCGCGTGATCGGAAGTCTCGCTATCACGAGTCCAGCAAGTATCCATGAGAGATATATGACAGACCATATCGCGAAAGTGACGCCTGCTGGTGTGACTGATGTAGCGAACATATTCGATATATCTGCCTGAGTCTTGCCTCCTATGAGGTACGGAGACCCTGGGATACTCACGAGTGAAGTGAGTCCTATAGTGACGAGAGCCGTGATGAGGAGGATGAAGCGCATAAAAAGAAGGGTTATAGATTAACTTGCGTAGGATATTTGCTATCCTTTGCATCGAGTATCGCCGCTATCGACTGTTCTCCATTTCTCCGAAAAGACTCTTCCGTACACCATCCGAGTTCAGCTCACGGAAAAATATTTGACTGAAAATCTTCAAGTTTTCCGATAGGCTTATCAGATGCATATCATGCGATCTTCCCTGTCTCAGAAAGACGTATCATCATTTCATGATTTATGTGAGCGATAGTAACAAATAGTACCGAAGGCTTGAGATGAGAAAAAAGCTCTTCTGTGATAAGTTTTTCAGTAGCATCATTCCTCGCAAGAGCATGGATAATAATATCTGAGTCTCCAAGAAGGGTGACTAGTTCACTATAGTTATATCTTTCATCTCGTGAATTCTCAGACCAGTATGATACTTGCATATCAAGACCACTAGTAAGTTCTGCAATTCTTTTTCAGATTCTCCCGAGTCAGATGATACCAACTTTCTTCCCTGATATTTCGATACCTCTGTATCTTTCAAAGTTTACTTGGAATCATTCTCGTATAACTATCGGAACTTTACGGGCAAGGGCGAACATCATGCCTATAGCCTGTTCGGCTACTGCATTAGTAGAGAATCCCCGAAGATTCATCAGGGGGATATTTTTGTCTTTCAGATATGCTCAGTCAATATAGTGAAAAGCTGTTGTCTGAAGGCATATTGCTTTTACATTTTTCATGGAGTCGATATCCTCTCTCGTCACTTTCCAGTCACAAAAATCAGGATCAATAGCAACGATTTTTTCACTATCATCTCCAAGAGATAGTATTGACTGTATTGGGCAGGGTGCTTCATAGTATTCTACTTCGAAATTTTCTTCGAGAAGTTTTTTTTGTTCTAGAGAAAATACAAGATGGAGATTCGGCGAAAGAAAAATAAGTTTCATATGAATAGCATAGTATGCTTTTTTTACAAAATATCAATCCTATGCGCCTTGTGTCTTCCAGTGCATCGGCTCTTTATAGACCGCATTTGCTCGGATTTGCCAGAACTCTCATGACTCGAGGCAGTATGCTGTGAGCGCCCCGCCGAAGCAACATCCCGTATCGAGACCGAGAGTATTGGCCCTCATACGGAGTCACTCTGCTGCCCAGTGACCGTAGATGACGAGTTTCTCTCCTGTATAGCTCTCATACCAGGGCTTGCCATTCGCCGTACGGATCAGTGTAGCGATCTCGAGAGGTGTATCTCTGCCGAAATCTGGATGGAGTCCGCCATGCACCACGATAAAATGCTCCTTCTCTATCATCACAGGAAGGGAGAGAAGCCAGGTATCATGTCATTTTTCTATAAGTGTATCTCGAAGCTCGAGAGTATTCTCATATTGGCGATGCATCCAGGAAAGATGATTGTTTTGCTCATATGAGATATAGTCTCTTTTGAGTGAGAAATACTCATGATTTCCGATCACGCTCCACGTATTCGGACGATTTCGTACCCACTCGACCACTTCGAGCGACTTCGGTCACTTGTTGATCAGGTCACCCACGAAGTAGAGATGATCATCTGGAGTGAGACGCATATGCTCACAGAGCGCTATGAGTTCGTCATAGCAGCCATGGATATCACCGATGAAGAGCGTTCTTTGCATAGATTATTTCTTAGGAAACCACGGGACGAATACACTCGTCTTCGCCTTGTACTCTTCCCAGTTCGCTCTTCCTGCATACCGAGCTTCCTGAAGAGGAACTCCTGAGATGAAGAGAAGGAGAAATGTGATAGAGAGCCATCCTATGATCCCGAGATAGGAGTACTGGAGGGAGATGAGGGATATCCCGAGCCAAAAGATACTCTCTCCGAAATAGTTCGGATGCCGAGAGTAGCGATAGAGTCCCGTCGTGAATATCTCTCCTGGTCTTTTGGTTTTGATGAATCTCCCGAGCTGTCTATCTGCGATAGCTTCGAAGACGAGTCAGGAAAGTGAGATGATCACTCAGAAAATGAGAAAGTAGTTCTGTTCGCCTGCCATATTCTCGAAGAGTATCTCCAGTGACTCTTGCTGAAAGATATTGACTACGAATATCGGAGTCGCGACCACGATCATGAGGATCATCTGGAGCATATAGACCTGAAGAAACGATCGAACGATGAAATACCATCCACTTCCCCACTCTTCTCGCCAATTCGCATAGCGTGGATCTTCTTTTCGCTCCTTCAGCTTACGAAATCCGATATGCGAGACGATGCGAGCTCACCAGAGAAGGACGAGTCCTGTCACTGCTATCTGCGGAGTATCATGAAGAGGTGAAGTCAGATAGGTTATCAGAGCAATGACTACGAATCCGAAACCCCAAAAGACATCGACAATGGAGTTATCTTTTATCTTCAGAGAATAGAAAAAAAGAAGGATATAGAGAGCGAGAAGTGTGAGGATAGTGAGAGTCATAAGATATTTAGATTAAATTTGGTAGATTATCTAAATCTGATCTATCAATTAATCGAATATCATTTTTTCTAGCGAGCTCTCTAGCCGATGAAGTAAATATAGAATTTGTAATTACCCATCACTCATCTCAATCATAGTATTTGATAGCACCTATTACTTCCTGTATGGCTCAATTTCCAACACTAGCGATATGTCTCTTCGCTTGAATCAAGATACTTTTATCTCATTTTCTGACAATAAGATCAGCTCATTGATCTCCTGATTCAGGAGTGAACTCTATAATGTAATTTGCTTTCTCAAAAATCCTTCAGAGATACTTTTCGAATTCTATACCAGACATAGAATCTATATCTAATTCTCATTTTCTAATTTTTTCTTCCTTATGGCTGAGGTATTCTGAGAACTTCTGCCTCAGATAGTTATTGAGCCATTGATAATCATCATTGAGTTGAGGATATCATTTTCCATTTGAAAGTGCATCAATACTATTCAAAATTCATTTTTTGCTATATCAATCGATAATAGTCTCATTAGTTATCATTCTCATATAATCAATAACTTCCTTATTGAGAGCTGATTTGTCTCTATTGCCATACTTATCAACTTTACTATGTTTTCTTTCAGCATGTATGAGGAATTTTTGAACATAATTCTCTGGAATCATTTTGTTTCTACGATCAAGAACTTCTTGTTTTTTTCTCTGAGCTTCGAGATTATACCTCTCTTCATTGATTTTCTGTTGTTCAGAACTATTACTCGCCAAACTTTCTCATGCAGTGATATCTGTATTAGAATTTTTTATAAGATTCTTAGCCCAGAAATAAATTCATATAATCCCTAAACAAATGATAGTGGAAAGTAATGCATGTGATTGAATAATACTCTGTCATATAATATAGCAATTATATATTATAATAAGTAACATACAAAATAAGAATATTCAGCTTGGAATACATAGAATTGTAATTATAAAAGTAGTTAGTCTAGTATTATTCCAAAAATTGGCATTAATAATAGGTCCAAATATACAAATCCATAAAGTCATAGCAATAAATCCAGAAGCAATATAGTATCCTCATAAAATAAAGAAATTCGAGCCAGAATATTCAAGTATTGGATAATTAAAAGATGTTATAAATAAGTTATATAATTCAATCATAAGTAATTATTAAGATTTATAGGTTAATCTCTGATCTATGCATTTAGTAAGAGAAAATAGTATCTTTATGTTAAATCAATCTAGTTGATTCTGATAATTAAAATCTAGGTGATGAAAATTTGTTGGATTTGAATGAATAGAATTACAACTCAATCCGTAAGCTGTTTCAAATGATTGTCATCAAATGAGCACTTTTTCATCTGGCGTAGCATGTTTATAGGCGTTTTGATGGATTAGCTCTAATCGAAGAAACATATATTTTTGAGAGACTGCATCTTTCTGAAGTATAGTAGGCAATCTACCTTCACCATTACTGATATCAAAAATAAGTTTTTCTGTTTTTACAAAATCATTATAAAATTCACTCTTAGTATTTTCAATATTATAATGATCTTTATCTGAATTAATCATTCTTTTATAAAAGTCATAGTCCCGATAAATGCAATATAATATATACTTCTCATCTCCTCAAGTCTCTGCTTCCAACAAGATAGTATAATAAAGATGTTCTAAGAGTTTTCTATACCAAGCAAGTGATTCAGAATAAAGAGATTTTCTCTCTAGTATTGCAATCATATTATTTTCAGAAAATATATATTCTGAATATCTTTTTATAAACAACAAAGTCCCAAATAAATCCTCAATAATTGACCTATAAAAGACATCTCTATCTGAGTTATTTTCTCAGATAAGAGTAATTCTTTCAATCATCTTATCATGATAATAAATAATTTCGTGTAAAGTTTTGTGATCCATACAATTCATAGAGTACTGCACTTAATGGTACGAATATGTGAGATAAAAACAATCTTGACTTTTGATTTTACCACTAGATCCTTTCTCCCTTCAGCACCCATTTATCCCCTTCCGTAATTTTCACCCGTACGATATCTCCGACTTGGATGTCTGGAGTAAGAGGGATGAATACTTCTTTGAAGTTTCTCGTCCTTCCGACAAGCGTCTCATCTTTTCACTCTCAGGATATGAGGATCTCCTCTTCTCGATCGACCATGAGAAGATTTCGAGCTTTTACCGTTTCACGCAGGATGTCATTGAGGATGGTCCAGCGGCGAGCTTTCTCCTCTGGCGAGATATCATCTTCGAACCTATTGGTCGCCGTCGTACCAATGCGAGCTGAGTACCGTGCGATAAATGCGAAATCGAACTGACACTCGCGCATAGCAGTCGCCGTCATCTGGAACTCCTCCTCCGTCTCTCCAGGGAATCCGACGATGATATCAGTCGAGATCGAGAAGAGGGGGTCATGAGACCTCAGATAGTCGACCTGCGTCTTGAAGTCAGCATAGGTATGTTTACGATTCATCTTCCGAAGCATGCTGTCGCTTCCCGACTGGAGAGCGAAATGCAGATACGGGCACATGGCAGGAAGGTCGAAGTGTGCATCGAGGATATCGCGAGTCATGTCGTGAGGATTGGAGCTCGTGAAGCGGATACGATCGAGATTCGGGATTTCGCTGATCTCTTCGAGAAGCTCACGAAATGGTGTCTTCACTTCTTTACTCGCCCAGGTGAGCTCTTCACTATTCCATAGCTTTGCGCGAGTTTCTTTGCCATAGCTATTCACATTTTGTCCGAGAAGCGTGACTTCTTTCGTTCCATGTGCTACGACTTCCCTGATTTCTCTAGTGATCTCATCCTGAGTACGAGAGACTTCTCGACCACGAGTGTGTGGCACGATACAGAAGGTACAGAAATTATCACACCCCGTCTGGATGATGATATTGGCACTCGATGGGTTTTCTTGGAGCTGTTTTACTGCCAGATACTCATTGAATTTTGCATCATTCCCGATATCTTCACCCGATATAAGCGAGAGTATCTTCGTCAGAAATGAGACCTCCTCGATACGGAAGACGAAGTCGATCGACTGTGATCGGAGAAAGAGCTCATCATCGTAGTTCATGAGCGAGTCTACAGATTCGAGAAGGGTGATTTTTTCTGCTTGATGACGCTTGAATTGGTCATTTTGTTCGCCTGTTTTTAGCTTTCCATCCTCTACTATAAGTCTCGCATACCGTGCAGCGAGTCCAGATTTCCGCACCATACAGCCTGTGATGCCAAAGAGTACACTCTTTCCTGTCTCATGAGTCTTATGATATCGCTCGATCTCATGCATAAATCAGAATACTCGATCTTCTCACTTCTGACGGACCGAACACGTATTCATGACGATGATGTCAGCTTGTACAGGATCGACGACCTTGCGCAGTCATGCCGATCGGAGGATCATATCGATCTTCTCACTATCAGCATAGTTCATCTGACAACCGAAGGTTTTTATGTGGTACGTTTTGATTTGCATTTGACAAATAACTTTTTTTGATATTATAGCTATATCTAATATTAACAATACCTCCTATGAGAACACTAGACAGAGTCGTTTGAGCAACAATTCCTAATTGAAAGATTATAGGTAGATCGGGTGCTCATGATAATTTTCCTCCTGCTGTTGTTGCTATGGATAGAACTCGAGCATGAGCAGCTGCGGTTTGGGATAGATTTGGTCCTGAAGAATCAAGAAGGCCTCCATACCAGGTTTCTGATTTTCCTCCTGCTGTTGTTGCTATAGATAGAACTCGAGCATGAGCAGCTGCGGTTCGAAACTACTAAAAAAAGTACTTAATGACTTTTGCACATCACTTTCTCGTCTACTATACGCGCTAAAGTGATTTTTTCAACTCGAAGTGAGAACAAAAAGTGTGAACACCTCGTGAAGAAAGACCATTGTAAAATATCTCTGAGATCATATAATGTGTCTAACAAATTTCGAAACAAATACCGATATCCTCTTAGAGAAAGGATTTCTCTGGAGTAAAATTTTTATACATCTATTTACTTAATACAACATATGGTATCTGGAGAACAACTCGTCGCCATAGATATAGGAAGCTCGACGATCAAAGCCGTGATCGGAGAATGGGATGATCAGAAAAAGCTTCGTATACTCGGTGTCGGCGTATCAGAGTCACGAGGAATCCGCAAGGGAAATATCCTCGATATGGAAGAATTCAAAAGTAATCTCGATGTCGCCCTCGGTGATGCTGAACGTATGACAGGAGATCAGGTCTCTCATATATGTCTCGGTGTATCGGGGATCCATATCGACATCACTCGAAAATCTGGTATCGTCGCTGTCGCAGGTCTCGATGTCGTCGAAGAGGATGTCAATCGTGCTCTCGATATGAGCCAGAATGGAGTCGATCTCATGAATCGTACGATACTGAAGGTCATACCAGAGAGCTTCGCACTCGATCTCGAAAATGGGATCAAAAATCCTGTCGGAATGAGTGGAAAAAAACTCGAAGTACGTAGTCATATCATCTCTATCGGAGCCAATACTCTTTCGAATATCAAGAAGTGAGTCCACGATGTCGGCGTCGAAATCATGGATACTTATCCAAACATCATCGCCTGTGGTGAAGCGATGCTCTCTCGTCGTCAGAAAGAGCTCGGTGTCGTCGCTGTAGATATCGGATCAAGTGCGACCAATATCGCCGTCTACGAAGAAGGTGCTCTCATATACGCTGCGGTCGTACCTATCGGTGGTGAGCATGTGACGAGCGATCTCGCTCTCGGACTACGCATCTCTATAGATACCGCTGAGAGACTCAAGCTCGAATACGGGGATCTCAATTTCGGTCAAGGTATGAAGCCTGACTACGATGAAGATATCGACCTTTCGAAACTCTCGAATATCGATGCGATCAATGTTTCTCGAAAATTTATGAATGATATCATACGTGCTCGATATGAAGAAATATTCCATCATATCACTATGGAGCTCAAGCATGTCGGTCGTGATGGCATGCTTCCTGAGTGAGCAGTCCTCACTGGTGGTGCTGCGAAGATGCGTGGACTCGCAGATCTCGCGAGAGACTATCTCCGACTTCCTGCATGTATCGGAGTCCCTGAGCAAGTAGACGGTATCAGTGGGACATCTATCTCTGATCCGATCTATACCTCTGTCGTCGGTATCCTGCTGCTTGCACAAAAATACGGAACTGCGAAAAAGCCATTTAAAATGAATATTTCCTTCGGTGGGGCATTCAAATCTCTCAAAAATCTCTTCAAAAAAATAATTCCTTCGTAACGTTTCAGTATTTTTCTCATACCTAATCCCTAACCACTCTCCTATGTCTACTGTCAATCCAAATGAAGATCGACTCAAAAAACTCCTTCGAACGAGTATGAATCCATCCCAGCAAAATCCAGTAAATACACCTCCACAGCCGACTCATGTCGAAGTGAATGTAAATGGATATATATCTCCGATAGCCAATATCAAAGTCGTCGGTGTCGGATGAGGTGGGAATAATGCCGTCAATCGTATGATCGAATCTGGCATCACTGGAATCGAATTTATCGCGATCAATACTGACGCGCAAGCACTCTTCACATCGAAAGCTACAACTCGTATCAATATCGGTCGTGCCACGACTCGTGGTCTCGGTGCCGGAGCCAATCCTGAGACAGGAAAAAAAGCAGCAGAAGAATCTAGTGAAGAGATCAAGCAAGTCCTCACGGGTGCTGATATGGTATTTATCACTTGTGGTCTGGGTGGCGGTACTGGTACCGGAGCTGCACCTGTCATCGCAGAGATCGCGAAGGGACTCGGAGCACTCGTAGTCGGAGTAGTCACAAAACCTTTTGGATTCGAGGGACAACGTCGAAGTGCTCAGGCATTCGAAGGATTCGAGAGACTTCGTGAGAAGGTAGATACCCTCATCACGATCCCAAATGATAAAATCCTCTCTATCATAGATAAAAAAACTCCACTTCTCGAAGCATTTAGCGTAGCTGATGAGATACTCAATCAATGAGTACAAGGTGTATCTGACCTTATCACTCATCCAGGACTCATAAATGTCGACTTTGCCGATGTGAGATCGATCATGGAAAATGCTGGATCTGCCCTCATGGGTATCGGATATGGAAGTGGTGAGAATCGTGCTGTCGAAGCTGCTCGTGGAGCGATCGAGTCTCCTCTTCTCGAACTCTCGATCAATGGTGCAAAATGACTCCTCCTCTCGATCACAGGTGGTACAGATCTCTCGATGTTCGAGATCGACGAGGCAGCTCGCATGATCACAGAGTCATGCGATCCCAATGCTAATATCATATTTGGTACCTCGATCGACGAGCGCTATACTGGTGAGATCAAGGTCACAGTGATCGCGACAGGATTCTCAGAAGAGACCAATGCTCAACTCTCAGGAATGAGTCGTGGAGGATTCGGACAGAGTAGTATATTCGGTAAATCTCAAGTATCTCAGCCATCGAATAGTTTCTCCTCACCTCGCCCTATGGGACAGTCTTCCCTTCCGAGCAATAACGCTCCACAAAATCCAGAAAATGACTTCGACGTTCCGGCATTTCTACGAAATAAAATGCCAAAGTAATCCTGTCACTCACGAGGAAAGACCCGTTCTCCGTAGCACTGCGACCGTGCTTCGCCAAAACAGGGCTTCGCGACGGCAAGAGGACGAAAGCAATCCAGAATTATAAAGTAAAAATCCTCCGAGTTTTTCGGAGGATTTTATATACAAAAATTTAAGAATTAAGGTTTTGCTTGAAATATGTTGCTGCAGTATCCATAGCGTTCCATTTTCTGGTTTCATTGTCTTCACCACGAACCCTAATAGCTGAAGCAACAAGTCGAGTCACACTTGTCACCAAATCTTGATTTGCTGTTTGGTTTCCTGGATTTTTCGCCGCATACAGAAACAAAAGTGCTAGTGGAATAAGCAAACATCGAAAGTGACCTACAATACCTAAAAATGCCTCTTTTGATGTGGGCTTAAAATTCAAAATATGTTCTGTTCCAGAAAAATTTCGAGGGTACTCTGCTCAAGGATCAAATAATTCACGAAGAAGACCATTACTCCCTCGAACTATATCAGCACAGAGATTTGCTGGTAATAATATACGTGCATACCAATAATCAAGATCAAAATTCTTATCTTCTTCACAATTGAGGAGTTCTTCTCTAAGAGTGTTCAATAATAAAATAAGGCGATCAATATCTGCTGGTAGCACTTCTCTTTGTTCTGGACTTTTATCTAGCGTAGGCATACGAGTATTGTAACCATGGGAAGCGGAAAGTCAATATTATTTGATTTAAAAATCAAGTGTCAATAGTCTTCTCTTCGCATTGCTCGACTTTTCAGGAATTTTCTATAGAGTGAATCCATGAATCTGAAAGACTACACCTTCATCGCACTCGATCTCGAGACGACATGACTCGACAGAAAGAAGGATACGATCATCGAAGTCGCAGCAGTACGGTTTCATCTCTCGAAGGATGAAGCGGGGAAATTCCAAGCGGTAACTGAAGATGAGCGCTCGATGCTCGTCGATCCAGGACGGAAACTCGAGGAGAACATATCTATGATCACTGGTATCACTGACAGTATGCTCGAGGGGAAGAAGAAATGGGACGAAGTACAGGAAAAAATCAGAGAATTCATCGGAGATGCTATCATCGTCGGGCACAATGTGCTTTTTGATACAGGGATGCTCGAGGCACATGGAATAGATCTCTCGAGTCATATTATCCTAGATACATTCGAACTCTCAGAGATACTTTCCCAAGAAGCTGAGAGTCTGAATCTCGGATTTCTCTCGAAACACTATGGATTCGATATCGCAGGCGAGCATAGAGCCCTCGATGATACTCGACTTTCGGTGATGCTTTTCTCACACTATCTCTGACTCATATGATCCCTCGGAGAAAGAGAGTGTTCTATATGGCATGAGGCAGAGAAACATGATGAGAGTAGAGTCGTGAAGACACTCATAGAAATCACTGAGATCGCATTCTCAGATTTCTCTTTTGGTCTCTCCTGGAAAAAACAGGAAGCTACAGAAAAGGATATACAATCGTGAAAGAGTGCCGATATAGAAGTGATAAGTCTCTCATGAGCGAGAGAGGAAGAGCTCTCCCTCATAGAAAAAGAAGTGAAAAAATGACCACTACTCCTTCTCGTCAATAGTAGGAAACAAGGAGAGTGGATGGAAAGTATCCTGACAAAGTCTGGATACAGTACCATGGTATATCCAGAGGCGTCCCGATTTTGCTCCATAGAAATGCTTTCTGCATGGCTCGAGAAAGATATCTGGACGAGAAAAGAGGCTATACTCATGATCAAGCTCCTCTCCTGGATAGGAAATACTGAGACAGGACTACTCGACGAGCTCAAGTTCTACGGTGATGAACATGACTATATATATCTTTTTCAGTCGTGAGAAGATGAGTGGAGTAGCTTTCGAGAGAAGGTAGAGAAAAACATAGAACAGTCACAGGTAGTCATCGCTGAGGTATGAATCCAGTATCTCGATAAGAGAGGTATACTACCATGAAATCATACACTCATGATGCGTGATATCATAAGTATGGGTGATATACTGCGAAGGAGAAAAACAGAGATAGTATCGTTCGAAAAAATATTCTCACTTGCGTCACTCCTTCGTGAAAAGAGATATGAAGAATACTACGATGATATAGATTTCTGAGTGTCCATGATACGAGAAATATACGAGAATACTCCTATACGCCCAAAAGGACTATCCGTATTCCCTCCAGGAGATTTTGGGGAGACGTATTTCATCACACAGGGAGATCTCTGGCACAGGGGCTACAGGTGGCTTCCATTCGCAGCATCATACCTCGAAAGAGCGGTAAGAGAGCTATCTTCTCGAGTGACTGATCGAGAAATCATAGAAAAAAAACATATCGAATCTCTCATATCGAGTCTAGAGAGCCTCATAAGAGTAGCCCGAATAAAAAATGAGAATAATGGGATTATCGTACATATCACTCCAACCGATACCCTCATAAATATCATCCCGAAATCTATAATAAATAGTGCAGAGAAACTCATCGAAACCCAAGGAAATGGAAAAATCATACTTTCTGGATATGGCATACATGGAGAAAAAATCCAGAAATTCATAAAAAATGAATATGGTATAAGTATTTCTTCTCTATGAACCCTGCCATGAAAAACGCTGAGTCTCTCAAAATATGTCGTAGTGAAGTGATGAAAAACTGTCATACTCTCGACCAGTATGAAGCACTTGCGCCAGATCACCCAAGAACTCAAATGAAAACAAGATATCAAAAATATATGGACGCAGTGACTCTCTGGTGGAAAAGGGAAAATCATATCACTCTTCCTGAATAGTCAGGAAAAATCTGTTCTGATATGACTTATCGACAGCTATACTGATGAATCTTTTCTCTGGGAAAAAGTAGATACAGTATATATTGCGAAGGTTCCATTTGATCCGCCTACAGATTCCTATTTTCTCTCTCGTACTGTCGGTATGAAAAATAATTTCGAGGAGTATAGTGCTCCACTCTCTGTATCAAAGATGAATACCCTTATCGGGCGTATAAAAAATGCTAATCCTCACGCAGATATATATTGCCTAGATGAGAGGCTCGAAAATATGCTCTGGGGGAAAGAATTTCTCGCTGAATTCATATAAGTACTATATTTAGAAAAGAGAATATTCTATCTTCAAGGAGAAAGTATTCTTGGTATTTGCGAGATGAGAGGAAATAGGGTATGCTCATGGAAGTATAACTTTTTATCTCATGGACACTACTACCGATAAGACTCCTCTCGCCTGAAGCGAGTGAGCATGAGCCTCATTTATCTCATCCGCTAAAGCCGACTGAGCTGCCGCTGACTCTACTTATAGTGATTTTTTTCAGGAAACCAGCGACGGGAATATCAGCATCTGACCAAAGGCTCAGAAATCAGGACTCGAACTCACTACGACTGTTCTCTCTTATGTTATTCCTGTAGCACTTATCGTGGGTCTTTTCGGCGGATTTCATGTATTTATCAGAAACGGCGGATGAGCAACTTCTATAAAGGAAAACTATACGTTTCTCTGTTCCTACCTCAACTATGGAGTCACTCTGAGCGAAGAGGAAAAAAGCTGTCAGACACTCACGAGCATACGTGATGTATTTCGAAAAAAACGAGAAGTGCTTGAGTCAAATATTATCGATAAGCTCGCAGAGTATATCCCTATAAAAATCACCAAAAATCTTCTTATCGCCTCACCCGAAAGAGCATTTGTCATAGATACGTACAAGAATAAAATCCATATGGATGATATCATGCTCCAGTTTGCCAATGTAAGAAAAGCTGGACACTCTCTCACAGGAGATAATGTCGTCTGTAATGGTATCAGCATAACAGGCGAGGGAAATATAACGACACAATGCAGTATCTACGGATGAGCTCTCTGAGATGATGATGAGAATGGAAAACTCGGATCAGCACGTATAGAGGCGCTTCGTTTTCTCGAAACAGTAAGCGATACAAGTAAGAGCAAATTTATCCTTCTCAATCCTCCGACTTCTCTCACCATGGAAGAAGTAACAAATGCAGAAATCTGAGCATCATACAAAAGTCGTACCACCGTCTCAATACAGGCACAATACGTTCCATTTACTGAAAAACCGTAATCTTCTTTCTTATGCTATCCAACTCTCAAAAAGAACATCTCACCTATACCGTCATAGGGCAAGTAGTAACTCTTATGGCTATAGGAATATTTTCCTATCAGTATGTCATACCCGGAATATCGACTATCAATGCGAATCTGGCAACTGCAAATGAAGAAATAGAAAATTACCAAAAAACCTACGATACTGGTATCAGTTTCGCGAACCTCGGGAATCTCCTCTCAGGAAAGCCTGAAAGACTAGAACTTGTGAAGATCATGCAGTCTGATCCTCCGGAAACAGAGAAGGTCATCCAAAAAATTGGAAACCAAAATTATTTAGATTGGCTGACCCAATCCATAGGGAAAAGTGATAATGATAAGCAGATTCTCATACAGGAAAAAGCAAAACTCAATAGTATAATCCCCACGATGAGTCCAGTAAGTACCAATATCGAAGAGGAAAATGTCACACTCAAACAGTATGTACGGTTTATTGAAGGCACTATTTTGAAGAAATTTAATTTCGATAGCAATGTAGTGATCGGAATGCAAGGTATCACTTTCTGAGGAAAAGGGACAAATGCACCAGAAAATATCGGAATGCTAGAATTCCGTTTTGATTTCAAGGGAACAAATCAGGATATTGCCAGATTTATCGACTTTGTGAATACTGCCGGAAAACCTGACATTCTCACCAATAGTGGACTCATACTCAAAGAGAAAATCCCTGGAGTCATGAGTAACCCTCTGATGACTATGACAGACTTTTCTCTGCAAAATGTCCTCGATACAGATAATCCAAGCGCAGAAAATAGCGGAAGAGTATGACTCAAATTCTACATGAGGTGAATCTCTAAAGATGATCTTCTATATCTAAGAGAAAGCTTAAAAAGTCGTCAGGATGACCTCGCGAAAAAAATAGAAGAAAGTGTGAAATGATGTGAAAAAGACGGAGTTATCTGTGCGAGCTACGGGAAAAAACTCACAGCATTTAAGATAAAATATAATGAATTCCAACGTTCATTCGTACTCGCCAAAGTCGTATGATCTGGTACGGATGAGATCTACCCACTCTCCCAAGCGATAAACACTGTCAAATCTCTCGAAAAAGAGCTCGACAGCATACTCCCGAAGACAAAAAAATAAGCCTATCACTTTTTCACCGTATCAGTATGCCAAATACCTCCGTCGAACTTCTCAAAGAACAAATATATAAAGGTGAAAATATCTGACAGATTTGTGATCTCATGATCATCGGAGCTGTGGAGATGGGATCATCAGATATCCATATCGAGCCTCTTACTAATATCGTCAGACTGCGCTATCGTATCGATGGAGAGCTTCGCGAGATTCTTGAATACCAGACATTTCTACACCAGCAGGTGGTAGCCAGATTTAAAATAATGTCGAATCTAAAAATAGATGAAGCTCGTGTCCCACAAGATGGTCGTCTCTCTACAGTGATCAATAATAAAGCACTCGACCTTCGAGTCTCGACACTTCCTACCGTCCATGGAGAAAAGATCGTGATGCGTATCGTCGATAAAAGTAAAAAAATCCCAGATCTCAATGATCTCGGTATCGAGTGACACAATAAAACGCTTCTCGAAAAAGCGATCAATCTGCCTAATGGAATCATCCTGACATCAGGACCGACAGGTTCAGGTAAATCGACGACACTCTACTCCTGCCTCTCGATGCTCAATAAACCCGATGTCAATATCATGACACTCGAAGATCCAGTGGAAAGTCAGATCGACGGACTCAATCAATCACAAATGTTTCCTGATATTGGCTATACATTTGCATTTGGTCTGCGTACTGCACTGCGTCAAGATCCAGATATCATAATGGTATGAGAAATCCGAGATCATGAGACGATAAACGTCGCGATCGAAGCCGCTCTGACAGGACATCTCGTAGTATCGACGATCCATACCAATTCTGCAGCTGAGACATTGACTCGTATCTTGAATATGGGAATCCCTGCTTTTCTCCTTCCTGCATCGATCAATGCTATCATCGCGCAGCGACTTATCCGCAAGCTCTGCCAACACTGTAAAAAGCCAGTGGCTATGGCAGACCTCGATCCCAAGCTCAAGGCGAATGTCGAAAGAGCACTTAAGCGTACAGCAAAAGATGAGCTTCTCTCTCGTATTCCTGCAGAAATACTGCAAAAACCAACTTTTTATGAACCAGTAGGATGTATCGAGTGTGAAAATATCGGCTACCACGGACGAGTCGGTATCTACGAAATCCTCGAAATCACATCCAATGTAAAAAAACTTATCATAGACGGAGCCAGCGCTACGATCATCAACGATGCTGCCATAAATGATGGAATGATATCACTCGAGCAAGATGGTATCATAAAAGCTCTCAATGGTCGTACATCTCTCGAGGAAGTCTATGCAGCAGCTAAAGAAAACACCTAAAAAAACAATCTCTTATCTTTCCAAATATGGCAAATAAAGCATCCGACATAGTCATTCTCGACGTCCAAGAAGGACAAGAAATAAAAAAACAAGAATCTTATTTTATCTATTTTAAAAATCTACTTTTTAAGTGATGAAGCATCAAGCTTCGTCAAAAGGTAATATTTTTTCGTATCATGGCTACGATGACAAATGCGAGTTTGACAGTACTCAAGAGTCTCACGGCACTGAAAAAACAAGAAAAAGAAAAAAACATGATCAAGTTCTATAATTTTATGATCGAACGTGTACAGTGATGACGTACTATGCATGAGTCACTCGAAGAGTATTATGGATGTTTTGGTGATGCAGAAATCTCTATCATCGAAGCCTGAGAACGTACCGGTAAGCTCAATCAAGCACTTCTCCAAATAGCAGAACAGACAGAAAAAATCGACTCTATCACGAGAAAAATCAAAGGAGCTATGACCTATCCAGTACTCCTTGTAGTCGGTATGGCTGCGTGTGTGACGGTCTTAATGGTAAAGGTTATCCCTGTATTGACATGATTTTTCTGAGATAAAGAAAATCTTCCTGATGCGACCAAGCTGATCGTAAATACTAGTGAATTTTTTCAGAATAACTGGTATTTTATATTTATAGTCCTCGTGATTTGCTATATGATTTTATCTATCTGGAAAAAGACAAAAAATGGAAAATACCAGTGGGATTCATTTGTACTACATGCTCCTATTTTTGGTCCACTCCTGAGAAAAGTTATTCTTTCACGATTTGCTCGAGTATTTTCCAATCTTATCGGAAGTGGTGTATCCGTGATCGAAGCGATCCGTATAGTATCGAGTGCAGTAGGAAATGAGGTATACCACCAACGCCTTCTCCTCCTACGAAACGATGTAAAAAATGGTATGAAGATGGCGGAATCACTCGAAGATGATCCCCTCTTTCCCGATCTCCTCATCTCGATGCTACGTGTCGGTGAAGAGACTGCCCAGATCGGTGAGACGATCATTAAAGTCGCAGACTTCTATGATGAAGAGGTAGATATAGCGATCGGGAGTGTACAGAAAATGATCGAACCGATTATCCTCGCCGTGATGGCTGTAGTGATCTGATTTGTCGCGGTCGGTATCTTCCAGCCGATCATGAACCTCGCAGGAACTCTTTCGGGCTAAAATGATTCTTTGGAGAGATGAAATGCAGATGAAAAATCATTTGCATTTTTTTTAGTTTATATTATACTCCGCGCGAATAAAAATGTATCCCATTATATTATTCATTATTAATCGTTAATTTTTAATTTCTATGCATTCTCTCGAAGCAAAGATCCGTACAGAGACAGCTCGCGACGTCCGTGAAGGCGGTGCAATCCCAGCAGTCGTATACGGCAAGGATGTCCCTTCGACGAGTGTGACAGTCGGTACTTCTGACTTTACACGCCTATTTCGTGAAGTAGGGAAAAATCATGTTTTCACTCTCAAGGTCGGTAAGGATTCTCATCCTGTACTCATCCACGAAATACAGAAGCACCCTGTCACTGGAAAGGCGCTCCATCTCGACTTCCTGACAATCGACATGAAAGCAGTCATCCATGTACAGATACCTATTACTCTCACTGGAGTATCCCCTGCTGTCACGGCTGGTGGACAGGTACATCAGAGTCTCCAGACTCTCGATGTGAAGTGTCTCCCGGCTGACGTCATCGATGCATTCGAGCTCGATATATCATCGATCGATCATATCGGTAAGACACTTCATGTCAGTGATCTCATAGTAGACGTGAAAAAATATCAGGTACTCTCTCACTCTGAAGTTGCTATCGTCTGAGTACACGCAGTGAAAGAAGTGAAGGAAGAAACAGAAACAGTATCTGTCGCTGACGTCGGTGTCGCTACAGAGAAGAAGCCAGATGAAGAAGCATCTGCATAATCCCTCTTGAAATTCCGCCTTCTGGCGGATTTTTCTTGGCTTTTCTTGAAAAACAGATACCATTCTATATACTACACAATCCATACTAACTACTTCTATTTATGATCATCAAACTCGTAGGAACCTGAGAATCTCTCGATACACTCAGAAATCTCGTGACTCAGGCACTCACAGAACTCGCACTCACTGACGCTGTGAAACTTCAGGAAACTGATGATGTCGCATATAAGATGGAACTCGGTATCACTGAGAATCCTGCTCTCTGTATCGAAGAGGAGTCGATCGACTTCCGTGATATGATATTCCAGGGGGAAGTCCCCGCATATGACGAGATCAAGAGTATGTTTATCTCTATCCTCGGTGATGACGATGCTCATAGCGAGGGAGGATGTGGCAGCTGTAGCACGGGGGGATGCGGGACATGTGGTGACGAAGAGGCAGTTCCAAGCGAAGGAGAAAGCTGTGGAACTGGATGCAGTACTCACTAAAGAAGAAGAGACTCGCTCGTCAAGAGAAAATCCTTGCGAGGAATAAAAAGAAGTGCTACTCTGTATGAGTAGTATTTTTTAAAATAAATATATGGCTTTCACTCTCAATAAAATAAGCTCGCTAAAGCAAAATGTGTTCTTTTTTGATGAAACATGAATAAGTAGTCACAATACTGTTTCTGTTGAAAAACCAGTAGTACTCAATGAGACTCAAAGAAAAATCATAGATGGTGTAATCAAAATACTAGAGCAAGACCCTGAAGGAAAAGAGGGTGTAAAGGGAGAAATATCTACTATGTATCAAGATCTTTTACAAAACCCTGAGAATGTCAGAAAACTATTAGATCAAATAGAAGGAAAGAAGGTAGAGGAATTAAGATTGATAAGCAGAGATATTTCCAAAGGTCCTTTGGATGAAAGTGAAGGGGATCGAAGAAAATATGAAGTAATAACTCGTTACACAAAGATGTCACTTAAAGTTTTATGGGATCAATTCCATCTGAATACAAAAGGTTAGATGAAAAAATTATAGCATAGATATAAACTCCTCTATCGGAATAATCTTCACTCCAAGGTCTTCCGCCTTGGATTTTTTTGAGCCTGCGTTTTCTCAGACGATGAGATAGTCAAGCTTACTCGTGACAGCAGTACGCACTTCACCACCGTGTTTCTCGATCATCTCATGAATCTCCTCACGAGAGATATTCTTGAATGAACCTGTCACACAGAAAGATTTTCCGAAAATACTACTCATATTTTTATTTTCCCGTCATTCCTGCGTAGGCAGGAATCTCGTCTCTGGAATCTGTATCTCAAGTTTCGAGAATAACCTCTCTACCATTTCTCTATTCTCCGCCATATACTCTACAAACGCTCGAGCTGTCTCAGGACCGATATCCTTCACTTCAAGAAGCTCTTCTTCTGTGAGCAAAAAGATGCTCTGTTGTATCCGTCATTGCGACGTAGGAAGCAATCCATGCTCTGAATTTTCGGAAACCTGGATTGCCACGTCATTCGTCACAGGTACAGACTCACTCCTCGCAATGACGGAACGGGCGATCACCTTCGCTGTCTTTTTCCCTACATTTGGTATCCCGATAGCGACGAGCACTCGATCGAGAGTCGTATGACGAGCTTTTTCGAGAGATTCGAGGAGATTATTCACTGATTTTTCTTTGTATCCTTCGATTTCAAAGAATTTTTCTCTATACTTACCGATTTCGAATACTGATCCAAAATCAGTAATCCAACTGAGTTCGAGAAAAAGCTCGATCTGTTTGGCTCCAAGTCCATCGATGTTCATCCCCTGTTTTCATACGAACATCTCGAGTTGACCCTGGATCTTGGCAGGACAGTGTAGGTTTGGACAGTAGATCGCGACCATGCCTTCATCTTGCTCGAGTTTCGTCGAACAGACGGGGCAAATCTCTGGTGGAAATACGATTTTCTCCTCTCCAGTACGGACATCAGTGATGACAGAGACGATCTCAGGGATCACCTCTCCTGCTCGCATGATGAAGACATAGTCCCCTTCTCGTACTCACTTTTTCGTGAGCTCATCGTAGTTATGAAGTGTCGCTCTTCGCACTGTCACACCGCTCACGTCGACCGCTTCGAGATTGGCTACTGGAGTCACTGTACCAGTTCTTCACACAGAATGTTCTATAGAAATCACTTTTGTACGGACTTGCTTGGCTGGGAACTTGTACGCGATCGCATATCGAGGGTGGTGCTCAGTACGCCCGAGATCATCCCAGAGACTCATGTAATCGAGCTTGAGTACCATACCGTCGATATCGAAGTCGAAATAGTTTCTGTTCTGGGAGCTCCTTTGTAAAGGAGCTGTCTGGAGCGAAGCGGAAGACTGAGGATTTTTTTCTGACTTTCCGAGATACCACTCCGTTTCTTCTTCGATACGTTCGCAGAGTGCTTCGATCCCAGAAATCTGGAAAAATGAGAAATCCACTCGAGGAAATCCCCATGAAGCGAGAAGATTCATAAGCTCATGGTAATCTCTAAGCGAGTATTTCTTCGCTTCGAGCTCATCTTGCTCTATCTGTGGTACAGAGTAGGCGAAGAACTGGAGATGACGAGATCGAGTCACCAGAGGATCAAGTTGGCGGAGTGATCCAGATGCGCAGTTTCGAGGATTGGCGAAGAGTTTTTCTCATACTTCGAGTCGCTCCTTATTCACATGGAAAAATGCCGTCCGACTCATCATCACTTCCCCGCGGATTTCCATCCTTTCTACTCTCTTGAGTGATTGTATTTCTTTCGGCAGATTCTCTATCTCGAACGCTGTCAGAGTCACATCTTCACCCTCCACCCCACTTCAGCGCGTGATCGCTTGTTTTAGTTTTCCATATTCGTATATCACCGCAAGCCCGAGTCCATCGTACTTTGGTTGTACATAGTATGGCAAAACTTCTTGGTCTCCGTCATCCTGAGGAACGAAGGATCCATGTTCCATATTTTCGAGAGCCTGGATTCTTCCTTCGTCAGAATGACGGAAAGTTGATTTCGCCAATATCTTCAGCATCCTCTCATTCCACTCTCTCACCTCATCGACACTATACGTATTGTCGAGCGAGATCATCGGATAGATATGCTTCACTTTCTGGAACTGCTCAGAGGCGAGGATCGCGAGACGCGCAGTCGGCGAGGACTCATCGAACATATCATGATCTGCCTCGAGTCGAGCTAGTGCATGGAAGAGCTCATCGTACTCAGTATCCGAGATGATCGGTGCTTCTGACTGCCAGTAGAGGCGATTGTGCTCGCGGACGACTGCACGCAGGGTGAGGATATCATCTTTTTTGAGATTGTGTAGGCGACCGAGATAGTCGCGAGAGAGGGAGAGGAGTTGTGAGGCTTGCATAGAAAAAGTATATAGATTTCGAGCTTTATGCAACTTTTTGAAGTGCGAGAAAATGTAATTGACAACTTTTTAATTATAGATAAATTATATATATTAATAAGTAACTTATAAAACAATGGCAAAATACAATCGCCCTCTTGAACCATGAGAAAGCACAGAAATAATAATATGAGCACTAATTAAATGAATTAAGGACAATACTGCTGCGGATAATCTTATTAAAAATGTTGCATGAAAATCTTTTAGGGCTGGAACATTGTCTGGTCCAAGCTTCTCTATAGCAAATATTCGATGACATGCTACTGGTAAATTATGAGAATGTGAGTGCTGAAATCAATTCAATTGTCCTCACGTAAGCCCAAGGATTGGATAAAAAAATATTTTTTGCTTTCCCCCCCTTTTTCTATATAATTTTCCCGTTTTATTCGGGATTTTTATTTCCTGTCTAAGTTCTAATTTCTAAAACCTAATCTTTCAGTATGCAATCTACTGTCACTCGCAAAAATAGCTATACCCTCTCGATCAATATCAAGGAATCGGGAGTCGAGCTCGAAAAAGCCAAAAAACACGTCATCGAAGAGATCCGTGCGAAGGGAAAAGTAAAGGGATTCAAGCAGGGATCTGCTATCCCCGATCATGTCATCATCCGTGAGTACGGTGAGGCGGGTATCGAGCAACAGGCGCTCGATGCGGTGATCGAGAAGATCTATCCGAAGATCTTGAAGAAGGAGAATATCTCTCCTGTCGCTCCAGGCAATATCACCGAGATAAAAAGTAAGGATCCACTCGAGCTCACGCTCGAAGTCGAAGTATTCCCTGAGATAGAGATCGATGAGAAAAAGCTCGATAAGATCCGCGTAAAGCGCACTCCAGTAGCGTTCGACACGTCTGAGATAGATACTGAGCTCGATGGTATACGTGCACGATTTACGCACTTTCATGAGGCAGGTCATCATAGCGAAGATGGTGCTTATACGAGTCATCTCATGATCGAAAAGTGAGACCGCGTGACGATCACGGCGCAGTGATATGATAAAAAATGAGGTGAAGCGATCCGTGAGACTTATGTTCCGAATTATCCTCTCGTGATCGGATCAGGATCATTTATCCCTGGATTCGAGAGTAAACTCGAGTGAGCCAAGGTCGATGATGAAGTCGATTTCGACATCACATTTCCGAAAGATTACCATAGTGATGACTTCAAGGGTCGTAAGGTCTACTTCACCGCGAAGATCGAGAAGATCGAGAAGCCTCACACTCCAGAATTCGACGAGGACTTCATAGAGAAACTCCGTGGAGTGAAAACCGATATGGCAGGACTCAGAAAGATCCTCGAAGGAGAGATCCGAACTCGCAAGGAGTCTGAGAGTCGAAACAAAGATGAGGATATCCTTATGAAAGAGATACTCGCGATATCAGTATTCGAAGTCGGACCGACACTTCTCCAAAATGAGGTCGATCAGGTCTATCGTGAGCACATGTCGAATCTCGAACAGCAGTGACACTCTATGAAGCAGTACCTCGACCACGTGAAAAAATCAGAAGACGGATATAAGGATGAGATCGTGAAGCTAGAAGCAGAGCGCAGACTTCGGGCAGAGCTCCTCCTTCGCAAAATCCGCGAGATGAAAAAAACAGAAGCTACTGAAGACGAGGTAAAAGAAGAAGTCGAGAAGGTTATCGCTCAGTATGGAAGTAGTGAAGTAGTGACTCGTCTGCGTGCCAAGCTCATCCCAGGAGATAGCTACTACGAAGAGATACAAGCTCGAGTGACATATAGGAAAGTCGTCGATGAGTTTTTCGAATAATAAATAATCCCTCCAAATTTGGAGGGATTATTACTTATTCATGTTTCACAAATATCCATGTGAATGGTATTCATTTTCCAAGATAAGCCGACCTTCAATTCTTATTCAAAAAAGATTTTAGTAAACCAAGTATTTCTTTTCTTTGAGGGGATACGAAACTTTTATCATCCTGACTCGCATTTTCAAAAAGACTCCAAAATGGTAGCACCATCTTCTCATCAGGATTTTGCTTAAAAATAAGAAGAAGTTTCTGCTCTAGATCGTGAACAATTTCTCAAAGCCGCTTCTTATCTGCTGTATTATCTGGAACAACTGAGATATTTGCACCAGATGAGCTAAAAGAAATCTTATATCCCCTATCGAGCAACATTCTTGCAAGTTCTATCCAAAATGAAGATTTTTTATCCTCCAGCGACCTGATTGATCAGTCATCTAATACAATAGATTTGATTCATAAAGTGCGTAAGAACTCGACAGCAGATGCAAAAGCTATTTCTCGTGTTTGAGTAAAGTGTGTAATGATGGCTGGGAGATTTTTTTCAAGTACTTGCATCGAAGCATGATTGATTCTAATCGCAGTCTTTGGAGGAAGATGCGATACTGCTCTAGTACTGATTGCAGATACCTGGCGTCATGCAGATTGTATGATAAGAGATTCTTCCTTAACAATGACTTCTCTCAGTGGAGCTATTTTATTAGTCCAAGTCGTTTCTCTCGGATCCTCTGGTCAGAGTTTCTCTATCCAAATAATAAAATTTCTGAGTCCGTTTAAAACATTCTCATTGGACATAAGAAGCTCACTCATCTTGACTCTTAAAAGCAGTCTCTGGAATTCTGTGTGAGTAGAAGGGCTTTTTCAGATTTTCTCTTTAAATGATTGTATATCTGCTCTATCGAGACATTTATCAAATGCTGTTTTTTTACCAGAAACAATATTTTGGGAGGTAGACATATAGAAGAGTTAATAATAATCTTATGTAGATTAATCTCTCTCTTCATTTTGTCAAATATTTTTTCATATAAAATATATTTCGTCAACTCGCTTCACCTTATTTTCACTCTATGAGATTTGAAAAAGTGAGACTTTTCTGTATAATGGCGCCGATTTTCTCCTAAAAAACTAATTCCATGCTTAATTTCCTCCTGAAAATATTCGGTGATCCGAGTGCGAAAAAACTCAAGTCCTACGAAAAAGATCTCGAAATCATCAAAAAAATAGAGATCCGCCTCCATGAAGAAATCACTACAGTAGAGCAGATCCAGGCGAAGACTCATGAGTTCCAGTCGCTATTTACTGATCTCGATATCGAAGATAGTGACGATAGGGTGCGGGTTCGAGAGATCCTCGAGTCGATCAAGCATGAGGCATTTGCACTCCATAGACGTGCGTGTGAGCTGATCTATGGTCAGACTTTCGATCTCGGGAACGGGCATAGTATCGAGTGGAATATGATCCCCTATGATGTCCAGATCATCGGTGCGCTCACGCTCCATGACGGGAATATCGCAGAGATGCGTACCGGTGAGGGAAAGACGCTCGTAGCGACCCTTCCTGCGTATCTCAATGCTCTCGTTCCAGCAAGTGTCCATATCGTGACAGTCAACGACTATCTCGCGAAGCGTGATGCTGCTGAGATGGGTATCATCTACAGTACGCTCGGACTCTCGACTGGGGTGATCACTCATGGTCAGAGCTTCGACGAGAAGCGTGCTGCCTACTCATCAGATATAGTCTACGCGACCAATAATGAACTCTGATTCGACTATCTCCGTGATAATATGGCAATCTCATCGTCTCGCCAGGCTATGGGAAAGCGCTGGTATGCGATCGTGGATGAGGTCGACTCCATCCTCGTCGATGAGGCACGTACTCCACTTATCATATCAGCTCCAGATAGTGAGCCAACGAGTAAGTATGCGCGATTTGCTGCTTTTGCCCGATCACTCACAGATAATACAGACTATAAGATCGACGAAAAACAAAAAACTGCTACTCTCACCGAAGAGGGAATTTCGAAAGTAGAGAAATATCTCGGCGTAGAAAATATATACGTCAGTCAGCACTTCAATGACCTCCATCATGTAGAAAACGCACTCAAAGCTGCTACAGTATACCGTCGTGATACAGACTATCTCGTACGAAATGATGAGGTCCTCATCATCGATGAGCACAATGGTCGTGTGCTCCCAGGACGACGCTACTCAGATGGACTCCATCAAGCTATCGAAGCGAAGGAAAGTGTCACCGTCCAGCAAGAGTCTCGTACGCTTGCCTCTATCACATTCCAGAACTATTTTCGCCTCTATCAGAAACTCTCGGGAATGACAGGAACAGCGAAGACAGAGGAAGAAGAGTTCTATAAGATCTATCACCTCGAAGTTATCACTATTCCGACCAATAAGCCGATAAAGCGTATCGACCGTGGGGATATCCTATTTCGAAGTGAAAAAGGAAAATTTGCCTATCTCGTGAGTCTCATCATCGCTCTCCATGAGAAAGGTCAGCCGATACTCGTCGGTACAGTATCTGTAGCAAAGAGTGAGTATCTCTCTTCCCTGCTCGAAAAAGCAAATGTCCCTCATAAAGTACTCAATGCAAAACAAGATGCTCATGAAGCTGATATCATCGCTGCTGCTGGTCAATACGGGGCTATCACTATAGCTACCAATATGGCAGGACGTGGAACTGATATCAAGATCGACGAACGTGTCCGTACACTCTCTGGTATGGTAAAACTCGAAGGAGCGGCAGGACTTCAGGAGTATCCACTTGGTGGACTTTTTGTGATCGGTACTGAGAAGCATGAGACGAGACGTATAGATAACCAGCTCCGTGGACGCTCAGGACGTCAGGGTGACCCAGGACTTTCTCAGTTTATGCTCTCTCCTCAGGATGATATCATGCGGATATTCGGTGGGAATAAGCTTTTTGCGCTCCTCGCGAGTTTCGAGTCGCATCCAGAGTGAGATCCGCTCATCGAAAGTAAGATGCTCACGAAAAATATCACCACGATCCAAAAGCAAGTCGAAGGTCGTAACTTTGATATACGAAAACATATCCTCGAGTATGATGATGTCCTCAATCATCACCGTCTTGCTATCTACTCTCGTAGAGCAAGGATTTTGAAATGAGTCGATATCCATAATGAAATCCTCGACATGCTTCATGGAGAAAGTGAGCACATCATCGATATCGCACAGGAATGAGAACTAGAATTCTCTCTCGAATGAGTAGGACGCATCGTAGGAGCGATCAATGAATTCGCAGAAAGTGAGCTTATCAGTGCAGATGACCTCTCCAGTTCGTCTTCATACGAGGAAGCAAAACAAAGGGTATTCTCACTCCTTTCAGGAAAGATAGAGACACTTAGAAATACTGGAACAGAAGAAGAGTTCGCAGAGTTCGAACGCAGACTGACGCTCGCTGCTATAGACGAGCTCTGGATGAACCATATAGATAGCATGGCTCACCTTCGTGAAGAAGTCGCTTTTGAGTGATACGCTCAGAAAAATCCTCTTATTATCTATAAAGAGCGTGCTTATGACAAATTTGTCATCATGATACAGACGATCGGACTTCGTGTCACGAAGTGACTCCTTACCGCAAAAGCTAGAGAAGCTATAGAAGAGGTCAATCTCGAAGAGACACTTCTTTCGAAATATGCAGATAGTGCTATAGCTGGATTCGATCAGTGAGCAACTCTCTCCGCTCAGCGGATGGGTCATAGTGAGTACAGTGAAGATGCGGCTACATCTCCCCTGATAGTACGTACTGAAACTACAAAAAAAACTGAATACCCATGAACCGGTCGCAATGACATATGTCCGTGTGGAAGTGGGAAAAAGTATAAGCAATGTCACGGGAAATAAAAATTCATATCATAAAGTTACTATAGTATTTACATTTCATTTTTCTATCATGGATGACACTAGCAAGACTTTCGAAACGGGAGAAATAGCAGAAATAGGAGAAAGCAATAAAACCCTTCGTGAATTTATAGGATTCTTTCGTGATCTTATTATTATATTGCTGGTTGTACTGTTTATACGATGATTTTTCGTCACTCCGTTTCGGATCAATGGAAGCTCTATGGAAGAAAGTTATCATGATAAAGAATACATTATAGTCGACAAATTTTCTTATCTCAATCTTCCTATAACATATGGAGATACGACGAGTCAGAGTGGAAATCTCTGGAAGAGAATCAGTGATACTACTCTCAGAAATATACCGATACATATAGGTGATCCAGTACGAGGAGATGTCGTCGTCATCACGCCACACGTAGATAAACAGCGCGAATACTATATAAAAAGAGTAGTCGCCCTTCCTGGTGATATTATTCGATTCGAGGATGGAAATGTTTTTATCAAAAAAACAAACTCAGAGAAATTTATCATGCTTTCTGAGAAATACCTCTCGATAGCAAACTCTGGTCAGACTCGACTTCCCGAACATGTAGAAGGCAACCAGTTCCTCATTCCAGAGTGATACTATTGGGTAATGTGAGATAATAGAAACAATTCTGCTGATTCGAGATCATGCTTTCGAAACTGTATAGGAACAGAAGTCACAGCACACTTTATCAAAAGAAAGGATATAGTAGGAAAAGTACTACTCAATCTCGGGTACTATAATATCTTTGGTGATGGATGACTTCTGAGTGGGCAAAAGTGGACATGGACGCATCCTCCAAGATTTCTCAGTCATCCTCGAAATGCTCAGTATACAGAACTCGGAGAATAAAAAAATATGTTTTTCCTCATAGATAAGCCCATCGGTCTTTCAAGTTTTGATGTCATACGCAAGCTCAGGAAACTCTTGGGTATAAAAAAAATGGGGCATGCAGGCACTCTCGATCCTCTTGCAAGTGGATGTCTCCTCATTGCTACAGGAGAAAGTACTAAGCTCATTCCTCTATTTGATAGCGCGAGAAAAGAATATATATTCACCGTAAGGCTCGACGGAAAAAGCGAATCTCTCGATACAGGAACAGAAGTATTTCCTACTTCTCTCGAGACTTATAGAGAAAAATCGAAAAGAGAGCTACGAGACTTTCTCCTATGACAAAAAACTCAGATACCTCCACGGTATAGTGCACTTCATGTAGATGGAGAACGTGCGTATGATCTCGCACGAGCATGAAAAGAATTCACTCTAGAAGAACGAAGGATACAAATAGATGACGTAGAGATCATATATATGAGTATATCTATCATAGAAATACGCATAGTGATATCATCTGGTGGATACGTAAGAGCATTTGCCCCTATAATAGGTCAATTTTTCGAAGTAGAGTGATGATATATAGAGTCTCTGCGAAGGACCAAAATCATCACAGAATATGGCATACTCGATATAGAAAATACTTCAAATATAGAGAATCCAGTAGAAATTTCATATAGTATGATATTTCCTACTATTCATACTATAGAAATATCAGAAAAAAACTATATAGATCTAAAAAATGGGAAAATACTCAACTCAAATAGTCTTTCGATAAGTCAAACTCATAAAAATGATAAAGTATTTCTCTCCTATAAAGAAGAGAATTTTATCTCTCTTTGTGAATATACGGGAAATACATATTCTATTATCCGCAATAATGTATAGAACGACTCATCTCTTCACTGAATCTTTACATATGAGATTTGCAATCAGGTAAAGATTGTATATTCTCTATTCGTGAATACATTTTTCCGCATCATACTTTCTATTACCTTTGTCATTACTCTATGGGCTTTACCGTCCCTCGGGTATGCTAGTACTGGAAAGACTGAATCTTCTGTCCTAATCCCTACAGTACGTGAGGAAAAACAAGCAAATGAATCACTCACATGATGAAAGCTCACTCTGACAAACTCAGGAGTAGAGAAAAATGATAATGAAGATACAAATGAAGAGGAACAAATAAAACAAGATATCAATACATATATCATAGAATCCTATAAGGCTCAAGGAACAAAAATCATAAAAGATCTTAATATAAAACTCTCTAAGACTATACCAGAAATCAAAGAGAGGAAAATCGCCTACGAAAAAATCAAATCCTCACTTTCTCTGAGAAAAAAGCGAATAGATATAGTAAAAACTACTGAAACAAAAAAAATGATACTCACTGAGTTTCTCGATCATATGATCGAACTACTCGATAAAAAGATAGAAGAACTCGAAAAATAAATCTCCCATTGCAAAATGTGAGATTTTTTTATAATGAAAGTATCTCTTTACTTTTTTCTATGAATCTCGACCTCACTCTCTGGACAAAGAAAGTACTTATCACACTCGGGATAGCACTTCTCTGTTTTATGATATATTCCCTTCGAGATATTTTTTTCATATTGATTGTATCAGGATTTCTCACGATCATCATCAATCCTCTCGTGAATCTCTGAGAAAAGTATAAAATCCCTGTATGGATCACGCTCATCTGAGTGCTTATCATAGTCTCACTGCTCGGGAGTATCGTCATAGGGACACTCATACCTATAGTTATAGACTATATCAGTGATACTGTATGAGCAATCACTACATGGACAAATAATGCACAGCAAACATATCTCACACAAGGGATCAAGGGATTTCAGCTTCACCCCTTTATAGAACGGATGATACTTTTTCTTTTTCGCTGAGGTAATCTCGATCATACTCTCGATATCATCAGGCAAAATGCTGGTAATATCCAATCCTTCCTCACTACACAGGTATCATCTCTCACATCTGGAGGTATAGCTGTGGTGAGTCAGGTAGGGTGAGCTATAGGAGAGTGGCTCATCATCGTCATATCCACATTTCTCATGGTACTGGAGAGAAAAGCTATAGGAAAATATATACTCAGTCTCATACCGTCTCATGCACACTCCTACTTCGAGGATCACTACACACAGATACAACATGTATTTACCTCATGGATGAAGGCGACACTGATACTTTCCGTGAGTATCTTTGCTACGACATATATAGGGCTGAAGCTCGTCGAATGAATATTCGGATTCGATACAGAGAGAGCATTTACTCTCGCGCTTATCTGAGGCATCATGGAGTTTATCCCCTATGTCTGACCACTCATAGCACTCATCCCTGCAGCGATCATCGGACTCGGTATCTCCTGGAAAGCTGCAGGTATTATCGTCATCCTCTATCTCATCATCCAGCGTATAGAAAATGACTTTCTCGTTCCCTATGTGATGAGCAAAGCGCTCGATCTCTCTCCATTTCTCGTATTTATCGTGATGCTCGCATGAGCATCTCTAGGTGGTATACTCGGGATCATCCTGGCTATCCCACTCGCTGGAGTCATGCGGATCATCCTCGATGGCTATAGGAAAACACGGGAAAATGTTCCAAAAAAATTGACAACCCTGAAAAAAACAATATCATCCAAAACAGTTTCCAAATAAACTATGCGTACGCTTCACTCTACATATTTCTATTTCTGTTTTTTCTTTCATTCAGGACTGAAGGGCAGATTTGTGTAGTCGAGTAATATCGAATATAGAAACCCCTCCTTCAGTCACAAGCTGAAGGATTTTTTATTTTATGACTTTTATTCTTATGTCACAGTGATGAAAACATTTAGATGAACCTTGGAGATGAGATGAGCTAGATAGTACCCAAAAACAAAGATTATTAGATATTTCAAATTGAACTATAACAGCAATTTCATCAGAAGAAACAAGAAGATGAAATATAGATCGAGTCTTTATTGCTAAAGCTAGAGTCAATTGAGTCGAAAAAATTGTAAGATTAAAATTTGCAGGCATCGTAGAACACTGACATACTCGACCTACAATTAACTTGGAGTGAGAAGACTTATGACAAGTTGCTACAAATTCACAATTACTAAAAACATTCCTGTGAATACAAGGTATAGTTTACTTATCTACGGATTCTTCAAATACAATATTTCGATGAAGTTGGATACAAGTCTAATTATACTCTCTCATGTACATTATTCAAAAATCATCTTATTATTACCCACTCCAATTCTGGAGGATGGGTTTATAGTGTTTCGAATATTCGAGAATCTAGGAACTCCTTCTACAGAGGGAGTTTTTATTTTTTCACCCTATTTTTATGGGACACACGTATATCTCGAAAATTCCAGATAAAAATGGAATATTCCACTGGACTCAGGAAGAAAATGAAACATGGGAAATAGTGATAACTCGTCAATATGGTACTATCGAAGATCG